>JBEGTX010000274.1:0-6158 GCA_041179165.1 Pseudomonadota bacterium
TGGTGTGCAGATCGCCACGCTGGCGCGCAGCACGCAGCTGCGCGCGCGGGGTGTCAAACCCGGTGATGCCGCCTGGCCCACCGACCCCGAAAACCCGGAGAGCAAGAAGTTCTACAACGGCGACTACATCGCCGACATCGCCCGCGATTTCGCCGCCAAGGCCACCGTCAAGGCCGACGACCGCGAGTTCACCGCTTCCGGCGACCCGGACGACCTCGACAGCATCCGCCAGTTCGCTGTCGCCTACCTGCGCCACGAACAAGACCTCGACCTGCAGGCCTTCGGCGTGCGCTTCGACAACTACTTTCTCGAGTCGAGCCTGTACAGCAGCGGCCGCGTGGCCGACACCGTGGCCCGCCTCACCGCGGCCGGCAAGACCTTCGAGGACGGCGGCGCGCTCTGGCTGCGTTCCACCGAATACGGCGACGACAAGGACCGCGTCATGCGCAAGCAGGACGGCACCTTCACCTACTTCGTGCCCGACGTCGCCTATCACCTGAACAAGTTCGAGCGCGGCTTCACCAAGGCCATCAACATCCAGGGCAGCGACCACCACGGCACCATCGCCCGCGTGCGCGCCGGCCTGCAGGCTGTGGGCCTGGGCATCCCGATGGGCTACCCCGACTACGTGCTGCACAAGATGGTCACCGTGGTGAAGGACGGTGCCGAGGTCAAGATCAGCAAGCGCGCCGGCAGCTACGTCACGCTGCGCGACCTGATCGACTGGACCAGCCGCGACGCCGTGCGCTTCCACCTGCTGCGCATGAAGGCCGACACCGAGTTCGTGTTCGATGTCGACCTGGCCGTGAAGGCGAACGACGAGAACCCCGTGTTCTACGTGCAGTACGCCCATGCCCGCATGAGCAAGGTGCTGCGCGACTGGGCGGCCGACCGCGGTGGCGACATCGCCGCATTGGCCCAGGCCGACCTGAGCCTGCTGACGGCCCCCACCGAATCGGCCCTCATGGCCCTGCTGGCCCACTACCCCGACATGCTCAGCGGCGCGGCCGCCGACCTGGGCCCGCACACCGTCGCGTTCTACCTGCGCGACGTGGCGAGTGCATTCCACAGCTACTATGCCGCCGAGCGTTTCCTGCTGGACGACAACGCCGAACTGACCCGCGCCCGACTGGCATTGCTGGCGGCCACCCGCCAGGTGCTGCGCAACGCCCTGGGCGTGCTCGGTGTCAGCGCCCCCGACAAGATGTAATGGAGAACCAATGAAGAAGAACCAACGTGGCGGCTTTTTTCTGGGAATGATCGTCGGCCTGCTGATCGGGCTGGCGCTGGCGCTGGGTGTGGCGCTCTACATCTCCAAGGTGCCCTCGCCTTTCTTGAACAAGGTGCCGCAGCGCTCGGCCGAACAAGACGCCGCCGAGACCGAAAAGAACAAGAACTGGGACCCCAACAGCGGGCTCTACGGCAAGAACCCGGCGCGGCCGTCCAATTCGTCCAGCGGCGTGGTCACGCCCTTGCCGGCCGACAGCGCCGCCTCGGCCGCCAGCAGCCCGGCCAGCGCCCCGAAAGACCGGCGCGATCCCGCGGCCATCCTGGCCGACAAGCCAGCCGCGGTGGCCAGCGCGGCCGATGCGGCATCAACCGCAGCGACCACGTCCACCAAACCGGGCGCCGATGCGTTGTATCAGTACTTTGTGCAAGCAGGGGCCTACGGCCGACCCGAAGACGCAGAACAGCAGCGAGGCAAGCTGGCCATGATGGGCCTGACCGCCAAGGTGACTGAACGCGAGCAGAGCGGCCGCACGGTGTTCCGCGTTCGCGTGGGCCCGTACGACAAGAAAGACGAAGCCCTGCAAGCCAAGGACAAGCTGGACGGCGCGGGCATCGAGTCCGCCCTGGTTCAGATCAACAAGTAAGCGCTGAACTTATTGGTGGCACCTCCACTCCATTCATCCTCGTTTTGCCATGGACCTGAACATGAACCGTCGTGAATTCTCCACCCACCTTGCAGGCCTTGGTTGCGCTGCCGCCGGCCTGTCCTTGACCGCTGGCGCCTGGGCGCAAGGCAAGCCTGTTGCCACCACCGACTACGTCACGCTGGGCCAGCCGCTGAGCGTCGAGAAGGGCAAGATCGAGGTGCTGGAGTTCTTCTGGTACGGCTGCCCTCATTGCTTCGCCTTCGAGCCGACCCTCGATGCCTGGCAAAAGAAGCTGCCGAGCGATGTGGCTTTCCGCCGCGTGCCGGTGGCTTTCCGCGAGTCGTTTGTCATCCACCAGCGCCTGTTCTACGCCATCGAAGCACTGGGCAAGGTCGAAGAATTGCACCGCAAGGTCTTTCAGGCCCTCCACGTCGAGCGCGCGCGCCTGGAAACCGACGCCGAGGTGCTGGCGTTCATGGTCAAGAACGGGGTGGACAAGGCCCGCTTCCTCGAAGTCTTCGACTCGTTCTCGATCAAGACCAAGGCCAAGCAAGCCACCCGCCTCGCTGAGGGCTACAAGATCGACGGCGTGCCCGCCCTCGGCATCGCCGGCAAGTACTTCACGTCGGGCTCGTTGGCCGGCTCGCCTGACCGTGCGCTGGTGGTGGCCAACACCCTGATCGAACGCGCCCGCAAAGGCGGCTGAAGTGTGAGCGCCAGGCGGCCCGGCGCCGCCTGAGTGCTGTGCAGTCGGCGGGTCGTCGGGCCACCGTCGGCCTACTCTGGCATAAACTGTGGCATCGGCTGCTTGGTCGATGCGCCCAACGGGCTCAACCAGCTTCCCAGCTGGCACCGAGTGGGCAACCCGGCTCTCCGCCGGGCAGGCGCCCTTCACGGCGCGCCACGTTGCCACCATTTGTCGCGGTTTTTTGCAGTGCAGCATGAAACCCTGGGATAGAATGGTCTGCAAGTTTCATGCCGCAATGATCAATTCATTCATCCCTTCCTTCCCTGTGCTGTCGCCCGTTCGGCGGTCGCTGCGCCATGCCGCGCTGATGCTGGCTTTGGCCGCAGGCCTTGCCGGGCCCGCCTGGGCCGAAAAGGCCGACCGCTACAAGCAGATGGACATCGAGTCCGACCTGCCGGGCAAGGTCGACCTGAAATCCCGGTTGGTGGTCTTCAACGGCAACGTCGTGATCACCAAGGGCACCATGTCCATCCACGCCAACCGGATCGAGGTGCAAGAGGGCAGCAACGGCGCCCAGAAGGCCGTGGCCAAGGGCACTGCGGGTTCGCCCGCCCGTTTTCGCCAGAAGCGCGAAGGGGTGAACGAGTTCATTGAAGGTGAAGCCGATCAGCTCGACTACGACAGCGGCACCGACACCCTGCGCTTCGTCAACAAGGCCTCGGTGCGCAGGCTGCGAGGTACAGACACCGCCGATGAAGTCTCCGGTGCCCTCATCGTCTACGACGCCGTGGCCGAGCTCATCACGGTCTCCGGGGGCGCCACCGCCGCCACGCCAACCAATCCGACCGGGCGGGTGAAGGTCACGCTGATTCCCGCTGCCGCGGAGCCCACGGCGACACCCGCCCCTGCCTCGGGAGCCAAGCGTTGAGCACCGCCGCTGCATCCGCGCCCGACGCTGTCGAACGCCTGGAAGCGCGCGGCCTGCAAAAGACCTACGGCGCCCGCATGGTCGTGAAAGACGTTCGCCTGTCGGTGAACGCCGGCGAGGTCGTGGGGCTCCTGGGCCCCAACGGCGCGGGCAAGACCACGAGCTTCTACATGATCGTGGGCCTGGTGCGGGCCGACTCGGGCGAGATCACGCTCGGCGGCCAGCGTGTGGAGCGCCTGCCGATCCACCAGCGCTCGCGGCTGGGTTTGAGCTACCTGCCGCAAGAGGCATCGATCTTCCGCAAGCTCACGGTCGAGGAAAACATCCGCGCCGTGCTCGAGCTGCAGCACGGGGCCGACGGCCGCGCACTGCCCAAGGCCACCATCGACCACCTGCTCGACGGCCTGCTCAACGACCTCAGCATCGACAAGCTGCGCGACAGCCCGGCCCCGGCCCTCTCCGGCGGTGAACGCCGCCGCGTGGAGATCGCCAGGGCCCTGGCCACGCAACCGCGATTCATCTTGCTCGACGAGCCCTTTGCCGGCGTGGACCCGATCGCCGTGATCGAGATCCAGCGCATCATCGGCTTCCTCAAGACCCGTGGCATCGGCGTGCTCATCACCGACCACAACGTGCGCGAGACACTCGGCATCTGCGACCGCGCTTACATCATCAGCGAAGGCCGCGTGCTGGCCGAAGGCACTCCGGCTGAAATCGTTGGCAATGCGGACGTGCGCAAGGTCTATCTCGGCGAACACTTCCGCATGTGATGGCCCGATGAGCACGCTGCATCTCGTTCCCCTCTCGCTGTTCCGTTTCCGTTTCCGTTTCCGTTTCCGTTTCCGTTTCCGATCGTTCGCGCCCGCAGCGCGTCGACACACCAGCCCATGAAGCCGTCATTACAGGTTCGGCTCTCCCAGCACCTGGCGCTCACGCCGCAGCTGCAGCAGTCCATCCGGCTGCTGCAGCTGTCCACGCTCGAGCTGCACCAGGAAGTCGAGCAGATGCTCGAGCAAAACCCGTTTCTCGACGTCGAGGAAGAAGCCGCCGTCACGGCGGAACCCCTGACCGAGCGGCTCTCGGCGGTCGAACGTGTGGCCGAGCGCGACAACGAACGGGCGGCCGAGCCTGCCGGTGAAGGCAATGACGAAGTCGCCGGCGTAGACACTGCCGAGTTCGGCACCACCGAACGCGACGACTGGGAAAACGGCACCGAGCGCGACGACTTCGACGGCATCCGCGAAACGCCGGGCACCAGCAGCAACAGCAGCACCGACAACGACGACTTCGAGCCGCAAGACCGCAATCCGTCGGGCCCGAGCCTGCAAGACCACCTGCGCGATCAGCTGCTCGGCATGCGCCTGAGCGCCGAAGACACGGCCGCCGTGCACGTGCTGATCGAGTCGCTCAACGACGACGGCTACCTCGACGGCACCCTGGAAGAGATCGTCGAGCAACTGACCGACAACGAGGAAGACCGCGAGCAGATGCTCGAGCGCCTGCAATTCGCGCTCAAGTGGCTGCACCAGATGGAGCCGCTCGGCGTGGGCGCGGCCAACCTCAACGAGTGCCTGGTGCTGCAGCTGCGCGCCGCACCCCGCTGCGAAGCGCAGACCATCGCCATCATCATCTGCAAGCAGCACCTCGAGCTGCTCGCACGGCGCGACATGAAAAAACTCATGGCCGCCACAGGCGCAGACGAAGACCTCATCAAGCAGGCGCAGACGATGATCGTCTCGCTCGAGCCCAAGCCGGGCCGCCGCTTTGCCCGTGCCGAAGCCAACATCATCGTGCCCGATGTCATCGTGGTGAAGTCGGGACGCAACTGGAAGGTCGTGCTCAACCCCGACGTGATGCCCAAGCTGCGCATCAACGACCTCTACGCGCAGGCCATCCGCCAAAGCCGCGGCTCCGCCAGCAGCGGCGCCGGTGCCGCATTGAGTTCGCGGCTGCAGGAAGCGCGCTGGTTCATGAAGAACATCCAGCAGCGCTTCGACACCATCCAGCGCGTGTCGCAGGCCATCGTTGAACGCCAGAAGAGCTTCTTCACGCACGGCGAGATCGCCATGAAGCCGCTTGTGCTGCGCGAAATTGCCGATGAACTCGGCCTGCACGAGTCCACCATCTCGCGCGTCACCACCGCCAAGTACATGGCCACGCTGTTCGGCACCTTCGAGCTCAAGTACTTCTTCGGCTCGTCGCTCAACACCGAAGCCGGCGGCAACGCCTCGAGCACTGCGGTGCGTGCGCTCATCAAGCAGCTTGTGGCCGCCGAAGACGTGATGAAGCCCTTGTCGGACAGCCAGCTCAGCCGCATGCTCGAAGAGCAAGGCATTCAGGTGGCGCGGCGCACCGTGGCCAAGTACCGCGAAGCGCTGCGCATCGCCCCGGCCAACCAGCGGCGCACGATGTAGGCCTCACGGCAACTCCATCGCGCCTTTGCCCCATCGCCACACCGGCTCGACCCGCTCCACCCTGCTCTTTCCTCTAGCCGACACACGCTCATGGCCCTGCCCCTTTTCCTCCCCTGCGCTGCCGGCGTTGAAACCTTGCTGGCCGAGGAGATCCAGCGCGTGCTGCCCCAGGCCAAGCTGTACCCGGGGCGCGGCGGCGTGGCGCTCGACGGCGACCCGTCCGACGTGATGGTGCTCAACCTCGAGATCCG
>JBEGTX010000275.1:0-2548 GCA_041179165.1 Pseudomonadota bacterium
CGTTACCGTGAAAGCCCCTGACCACCCGCCCACAGCCGAGCCTCCTGCGTCACCGCAGGAAGCTCAGATCCGCCGGACCCGACCCCTCAAAGTCGGCGGTGTTTCAGTGCGCGCCAGCCGCCTTCGGCGCGGCAGGCCATTTGCCGATCGCCTTGAGTTGCTTGATCCAACGTGGCGCGTTCTTGGTCGCGCTCATGGCGGCGTAGTCGATGCGTTGGTCCAGATAGGGCTGTCTGCGCGTCAGCAGCACATAGATCAGCCGGATCATCTTGTGGGCGACGGCCACGATGGCCTTCTTGTGGGACTTGCGCACCATCAGGCTTTTGTACTTGGCCGCCAGCGTGCTTTTGGTCATGCGCGCGGCGTTGGCGCACTCGCACAGGATGTAGCGGATGATCGAATTGCCGTGGCGCGTTCGGCCCGACTTGCGCTTGCCCGCGCTCTCGTTGTTGCCAGGGCTCAGCGCGGCCCAGCAGGCCAGCCGAGCCGCGCAGCCGAAGCGCGCCATGTCGTCGCCGATCTCGATCAGGATCAAGGCCGCTGCGATCTGGTCGATGCCAGGAATGGTTTGCAGCAGGCCGTGCGCCCAGGCGTAAGGCGCCATGGCGTTGATCAGGTAGGTGTCGATGTCGGCCCGCTCGGTTTGCAGCGTCTCGATGTGGTCGTGAATGTGCTTGAGCACGAACAGATGGCGTGCGCTGAGGTCGCCCTCCAAACTGAGTGCCAGTTCTTCGCGCTTGAGCTTGAGTCTGCCACGCGCCATGCCCAGCAGGCACGCCGCATCCCGTCCCTCGATCAGGCCCTGAACCATGGCGCGCGCGCTCACGCCGTTGATGTCGCTGACGACCGCGCCGAGTTTGATGCCCGCATCGTCCAGGATCTTGTGCAGGCGATTGATCTCGCTGGCGCACATGGCCGTGAGCTTGCGGCGGTAGCGCGAGACCAGGCGCAGCTCGCGCAGGTCTTGCGGGGGAATGAAGCTGGCGCGCACCAGTCCGAAGCGAGCCAGCACGGCCAACCATTCGGAGTCGGCCATATCGGTTTTGCGGCCGGGCACGTGTTTGATGAAATGCGCGTTGACGACCCACGCAAGGATGCCCGCGCGCTCCAAATGGGCGAACACGCTCTTCCAGTAAATGCCAGTGCTCTCCATGACGACCAGCTCGACGCGGGCCTCATGCAGCCACTCGGCCAGGGCGCGGCAGTCGCGTTTGAAGCCACCAAACTCGCGGCTCTCGCGCTGCATGCTGCCGTCGGGCAGCTCGATCAAAACCGTGACCACATGCAGCATGCGGTGCACATCGATACCGGCCACGCGCCGGTGCAGGGGTTGAAGTCCTTCCATGATGATGCTCCTGTGTGTAAAGTGAAGCCAGACACGCGGGGCGAACACCAGAGCAACGGCAGACAAGAAGTCAGCCGTCGTGGGCTGGAAGACTCCTCGAACCGCAAGCGGTTCGGGCCTCTTTACCGTTCGTGCTACCGCACAGCCCACAGCAGTGAACTGCGCGGTGCAACAGTCGGGGGTGCGAGCCAGCCCGGTGCAGGTCCGGTTAGGCGACGGGGTCGGGCCTTCATTCGTTGTGCGACCTCATTCGTCCCGCGTGTCACCCCGTATCGTGCTCTCTTCCAGGGCTTTCATGCTCGGGGGCGAGGACGAGTCATCATGGTTGGTTAGAGGCGACCCATCCTGGTCATGCAAACGCACGCTGCTTCGCTGAACACCGTGGACTCGCCACCAAGGCGCGGGCGTGTCCAGCGCGTGGCGACGGTTCGCCAGCCATCGCTCTCGTCACCGCCGGGCTGCCGTAGAAAGTTGGCAAGCAGCTGCTCGGGCAGCAGGCCAAGCCGAGGTACATTGCTTTCATCTTGGGTGCAGCGGTTCGCATGGCGGGCAGGGCCTGCCGGCAGCGTCGCATCTAACCCGTCAGTCGAGCGGACAGCCAACGGCGGGCTTCGCTGGCTCGCTTCGGCGGCACCGAGCGCGCCGCTGTCTGCCACTCACTTTCAACGTTAGAGGCGACCCGTCCTGTTCATGCACGCGCACGCTGCTTCGCTGAACACCGTGTGCTCTCCAGCGAAGCAGGGTCGTCGTCAGCTCGTACCGTATGTGCACAGGCCATCGCTCTCGTCACCGCCGGTCGGCCGCAGAAGGTTGGCAAGCCGCTGCTCGGGCGGCGGGCCAAGCCGCGGTACATTGCTTTCATCTCGGGTGCGGCGGTTCGCCTGGCGGGCAGGGCCTGCCGGCAGCGTCGCATCTAACCCGTCAGTCGAGCGGACAGTCAACGGCGGGCTTCGTCGCTTCGCTGCGGCAGCACCGAGCGCGCCGTTGTCTGCCGCTCACCTCCAACGTTAGATGCAACTCTTCCTTGTCATGCCAGCGCGCGTTGCTCCGGTGAAGGTTTCGAGCCAATCGGGCAGGGCGAGGCCGTCGCCAGCCCGTGCCGTTCGCTCGCAAGCCGCCGCTCTCGTCATCGCCGGTCGGCCACAAAGGTTGGCAAGCCGCTGCTCGGGCAGTAGCCTGCGCCGAGGTACATTGCTTTCATCT
>JBEGTX010000276.1:0-7253 GCA_041179165.1 Pseudomonadota bacterium
CGAGACCATCGTCGAGGCGCTGGGCCGTGAGCCTGAGCGTCCGGCGGCCATGGTGGGCATCGAGAAGTTGCCCAAGCGCTTCGAGTCCATTCCGGCCGATGCCGAGGTGGTCAAGCGGTTCATCGCGGCCAACGTCTGAGGGTGTGTGCATGACCCCGCTGCGTCATCCATGAACGTCGTCGGGTTCTGCGGCCGTTCGGGGTCGGGCAAGACCACGCTCATCGAGCAGCTCATTCCGCGGCTGCGCGCCGCGGGCCAGCGGGTGTCGGTGCTCAAGCATGCGCACCACGCGTTCGACATCGACCACCCCGGCAAAGACTCGTGGCGACACCGCGAGGCCGGGGCCTTCGAGGTGGTGGTGGCGTCGAGCCGCCGGCTGGCCCTGATCCGCGAGTTCGAGGCCGACACCGAGCTCGACGTGCACGACCTCGTGGCCGAACTCAGCCCCTGCGACTGGGTGCTGGTCGAAGGCTTCAAGCACGCGCGCCTGCCCAAGATCGAGGTGTGGCGCGCAGCAGCAGGCCATCCGGTGCAGTACCCCGAAGACCCCTTCGTCTCGGCCGTCGTGACCGACAGCACACCGCAGCTGCCCAGCCCCACTGCCTTGCCCGTGCTCGACATCGACCAGCCCGATGCCATCATCGCCTACCTGCTCGCCACATCGAGCGCCTACGCTTACGGCGGCCCTCCCGCGTCCCCATGAACAAGCCCTCTTCACCGCTGTTGTCTCTTGATGAAGCCGTGAGCCGGCTCCTGGCCAGCGTGTCGCCACTGCCAGCGAGCGAGGCGATCATGCTGCCGCTCGGTGATGCTTTCCAGCGTGTGCTGGCGGCTGACGTGGTGTCGCTGATCGACGTGCCACCGGCCGACAACAGCGCGATGGACGGCTATGCGCTGCGCTGCGCCGACCTGTCCGCAGCAAGCGGCGTGCTCCCCGTGAGCCAGCGTGTCGCGGCAGGTGCCTCACCGTCGGCCTTGGTTGCCGGCACGGCCGCACGCATCTTCACCGGCGCGCTGGTGCCCGAGGGCGCCGATGCGGTGGTCATGCAGGAGAACTGCACCGCACTCAACGACGCTGTGCCGCCAGCTGTGCAGATTGACAAGCTGCCCACACCCGGCCTGGCCATCCGCCGCCGAGGTGAAGACGTTCAGCAGGGCAGCACCGTGCTGGCCCGCGGCACACGCCTCACGCCGCAGGCGCTCGGGCTCGCCGCGTCGGTCGGTGCCTCCCAGGTGTCGGTGATGCGCCGCCCGCGCGTGGCCTTGTTTTCTACCGGAGACGAGCTGGCCATGCCGGGCGAGCCGCTCAAGCCAGGCGCCATCTACAACTCCAACCGATTCACGCTGCGCGCGCTCATCCAGGCCTTCGGCGCCGAGTGCACCGACCTCGGCATCGTTCCCGACCGTCTGGATGCCACGCGCGACATGCTGCGCCATGCAGCGCAGGGGCACGACCTCATCGTGACCAGCGGCGGGGTGTCTGTCGGCGAAGAAGACCACCTGCGCCCTGCGGTGCTGGCCGAGGGCAGCCTCGACCTCTGGCAGATGGCCGTGAAGCCCGGCAAGCCGCTCGCCTTCGGCAGCGTGCGCCGTGGGGCGAACGCGCATGACCGCGCCTGGTTTGTCGGCCTGCCCGGCAACCCGGTGTCCAGCTTCGTGACCTTCCTGCTGGCCGTGCGGCCGCTGCTGCTGCAATTGCAAGGGGCACCGGGCGCCATGCCGCAGGCCAGCCTGCTGCGCGCCGATTTCGACTGGCCTGCCGACCGCCGCCGCGAGTTCCTGCGCGTGCGCCGCAACGGGGAAGGCGGTCTCGACCGCTTCGCCAACCAGGGCTCGGGCGTGCTGACCTCGGCCGTCTGGGGCGACGGCCTGCTCGACAACCCGCCCAACACGCCCATCGCGCGGGGCGACCTGGTGCGCTTCATCGCGTTTTCGGAGTGGCTCGCATGAAAGTGCGTGTGCGTTATTTCGCCTCGCTGCGCGAGGCGCTCGGCGCCGGTGAAACCTTCGAGATGCCCGACGGGCTGAACGTCGCCGAAGCGCGCCAATGGCTGGCCGGTCAAGACGCTGCCCACACCGCCGTGCTGGCCCCAGAGCGCCTGCTGCGCTGCGCGTTGAACGAGGTGCTGTGCCATCCCGACACCCCGGTCGACGACGGGTCGGAGCTGGCGTTTTTCCCGCCGGTGACCGGAGGCTGAAGCGATGACCGCCATCAACATTGCCACACCGCGTGTTCGCATCCAGACCGAAGACTTCGACCTCGGCGCTGAAGTGGCGGCCCTGCGTGCGGGAGATGGCGGCACGGGCGCGGTGGCCGTGTTTGTCGGCACCGTGCGCGACCGAAGTGGGGACACCGCCGTCAGTGCCATGGAGTTGGAGCACTATCCCGGCATGACGGAGCGGGCCATCGAGGCCATGATCGATGCAGCGCATGCGCGCTTCGACATCCGCGCAGTGCGCGTGGTCCACCGGGTCGGGCCGCTCGACGTTCTGGCGCAGATCGTGTTGGTGGCAGTGTGCTCGGCCCACCGCGCCGAGGCCTTCCAGGCCTGCGAGTTCCTGATGGACTACCTGAAGACCCAGGCCCCCTTCTGGAAAAAGGAAACCACGCCCGAGGGTGCACGCTGGGTCGACGCCCGCGTGGCCGATGACGAGGCGCTGGCCCGCTGGGGCGTGGCCAGCGGCAACGCCGCATCGGACACACCGTCGCCATGAGCACGGCCATCCCCTGGTTGCAGATTCTGGCGGTGTCGCTCGGCGCCGCCGTGGGCGCGCTGCTGCGCTGGAGTGCCGGCGTCTGGCTCAACCCGGGTTCGTCGGTGTTGCCTTTGGGCACGCTGCTGGTCAACTGCGTCGGCGGATTCCTGATCGGCATGGCCCTGATGTGGTTCGAGCGCACCCCCAACGAGCTGCTGCGCCTGTTGCTGGTGACCGGCTTTCTGGGCGGGCTCACCACCTTCTCGGCTTTTTCGGGGGAGTCGCTGGCCATGATGCAGCGGGGCGCCTTCGGCAGTGCCGTCGTCCATACACTGGCCCACGTGCTGGGTTCGCTGGCCTGCGCGGCGCTCGGCCACCGGCTGATGCGCATTCTCTTGTCCTGAATCAAGCTCCGGCCTTCCGCTGGGGGGCGTGCGGGCGCACACTGAACACTCAGGCAGATCCCTGCCTTGAAATTGCAAAGGAACCCCTCACGTTCCTCTGCAATCGGAGGACTGTTTCATGCGACTCGACAAGCTCACCACCAAATTCCAGGAAGCCCTGTCAGATGCCCAAAGCCTGGCACTGACCCGCGACAACCCCTACATCGAACCCGCCCACGTGCTGGCGGCCATGCTCGTGCAGCGCGACGGACCCAAGTCGCTGCTGCAGCGTGCGGGCGTCAACCTGAACGGCCTGCAACAGGCGCTCGACGCCGAGCAGAAGAAGCTGCCGCAAGTGCAGGGCGGTGAAGCCGTGCAGGCCAGCCGCGACACCGGCAGCTTGCTGCAGGCCTGCGAGAAAGAGGCCAGCAAGCGCGGTGACCAGTTCATCGCCAGCGAGATGTTCTTGCTCGCGCTCGCCGACAGCAAGCTGCCCTTGGCGGCCACCGTCAAGGAGTTCGGCCTCACACGCCAGGCGCTCGAATCGGCCATCGACGCCGTGCGCGGCGGCCAGCCGGTCGACAGTGCCGACGCCGAAGGCCAGCGTGAAGCCCTCAAGAAGTACACGCTCGACCTCACCGAGCGGGCTCGGCAAGGCAAGCTCGACCCGGTCATCGGCCGCGACGATGAAATCCGCCGTGCCATCCAGGTGCTGCAGCGCCGCACCAAGAACAACCCCGTGCTCATCGGGGAACCCGGCGTGGGCAAGACGGCCATCGTCGAAGGCCTCGCGCAGCGCATCGTGGCGGGTGAGGTGCCCGAGTCA
This sequence comes from Pseudomonadota bacterium, assembly GCA_041179165.1. Lineage (GTDB taxonomy): Bacteria > Pseudomonadota > Gammaproteobacteria > Burkholderiales > Burkholderiaceae_C > Rhizobacter. The sequence goes on from JBEGTX010000276.1 coordinate 3,907, forward strand.
CTCAAGAACAAGCGCGTGCTCGTGCTCGACATGGCCTTGCTGCTGGCCGGTGCCAAGTACCGTGGTGACTTCGAAGAGCGCCTCAAGGGTGTGTTGAAAGAAGTGGCGCAGGACGAAGGCCAGACCATCGTCTTCATCGACGAGATCCACACCATGGTGGGCGCGGGCAAGGCCGAAGGCGCCATCGATGCCGGCAACATGCTCAAGCCGGCACTGGCGCGTGGTGAACTGCATTGCATCGGCGCCACCACGCTCGACGAATACCGCAAGTACCTCGAGAAAGACGCCGCACTCGACCGCCGCTTCCAGAAGATCCTGGTCGACGAACCCTCGGTCGAGGCCACCATCGCCATCCTGCGCGGCCTGCAAGAGAAGTACGAGGTGCACCATGGCGTCGAGATCACCGACCCGGCCATCGTGGCCGCGGCCGAGCTGAGCCACCGCTACATCACCGACCGCTTCTTGCCCGACAAGGCCATCGACCTGATCGACGAGGCCGCGGCCAAGATCAAGATCGAGATCGACTCCAAGCCCGAGGTCATGGACCGCCTGGACCGGCGCCTCATCCAGCTCAAGATCGAGCGTGAGGCCGTGCGCAAGGAAAAAGACGAAGCCTCGCAGCGCCGCATGGCCCTCATCGAGGAAGAGCTGCTCAAGCTCCAGCGCGAGTACAACGACCTCGAGCAGGTCTGGAAGGCCGAAAAGGCCAGCCTGCAGGGCTCCGCCCATGTGAAAGAAGAGATCGAGCGTGTGAAGCTCCAGATCGAGGAGTTCAAGCGCAAGGGCGACTTCAACCGCGTGGCCGAATTGCAGTACGGCAAGCTCCCCGAACTGCACAAGCGCGAGAAGGACCTGCAGGCCAGCGAGGCCAAGGGCGTTCCGGGCCGCCCCACGCTGCTGCGCAACGAAGTCGGCGCTGAAGAAATCGCCGAGGTCGTGGCGCGCGCCACAGGCATACCTGTGGCCAAGCTCATGCAGGGCGAGCGCGACAAGCTGCTGCAGATGGAGGTCAAGCTGCACGAGCGCGTGGTCGGCCAGGAGGAGGCCATCGAAGCGGTGGCCAATGCCATCCGCCGCTCGCGTTCGGGCCTGTCCGACCCCAATCGGCCTACGGGTTCGTTCCTTTTTCTTGGCCCCACCGGCGTGGGCAAAACCGAGCTGTGCAAGGCGCTCGCGGGCTTCCTGTTCGACAGTGAAGACCACCTCATCCGCGTCGACATGAGCGAGTACATGGAGAAGCACTCGGTCAGCCGCCTCATCGGCGCGCCTCCGGGCTACGTGGGCTATGACGAAGGCGGGTATCTCACCGAGGCCATCCGGCGCAAGCCCTACAGCGTGCTGCTGCTCGACGAGGTGGAGAAGGCCCACCCCGACGTGTTCAACGTGCTGCTGCAGGTGCTCGACGACGGCCGCCTCACCGACGGCCAAGGCCGCACGGTCGACTTCAAGAACACCGTGATCGTGATGACGTCCAACCTCGGCTCACAGCTCATCATGCAGATGGCGGGCGAAGACAGCGCGGCCATCCGCGACGCCGTGTGGGGCGAGGTGAAGCAGCATTTCCGTCCGGAATTCCTGAACCGCATCGACGAGACCGTGGTGTTCCACGCGCTCGACCGCAGCAACATCGAGTCCATCGCCCGCATTCAGCTGCGCACGCTCGAAGCGCGGGTGCACAAGATGGACATGAAGCTCGAGGTCTCACAGCAGGCCATCGCCGAACTGGCCAAGGTGGGCTTCGATCCGGTGTTCGGTGCGCGGCCTCTCAAGCGCGCCATCCAGCAGAAGATCGAGAACCCGGTTGCGCGGCTCATTCTGGAGGGCAAGTTCGGGCCGAAGGATGTGATTCCGGTGGATGTGGTGGACGGAGAGCTGACGTTCACCCGAGTCGTGCACTGATCGTGTCGGAGCGCCCTGTGAGGGCCTCCGTCACACACTAGTTTTTGTTGCTCCGCGTCTCACGAACAAGCCCAAGTCGTCATCGTTCTCGGTAGATTGCCAACTCATTCCAACTCGCTGAAATTGGAGTTTGCTCAGTGTCTTGTGCATTCGTGGAACTTGAGTTCGAGAGGTCGCATATATCCCACGCGAACCTGCTGCCGCAATCAGCAGTTGGCAAAGTGGGAGGGATAGCCCCTTTCCTCGCGCTTTCTCTGCAATGACAACCCAACCCAACTCAAAAGGAAAGTCTTCTGAGGGGAGTGGGACTTCCGACTTGTTCTGAACACTCGCACGGTGAGTCTCTTCGGGATGTTTGAGGCCTGCCACACCGATTAAGTCCGAACCGATGCGAGCGAACGCGATGAACTTGGCGTCACCGACACGGTTCCTCAAATTTATCTTTGAGACTTCTCCTCCTTCTTCTACAAGGCGGACGAAATCCTCGATGTCGGAATCTTTAAATTCTCCAGGCTCTCCAACAAACAGGGTCTGCATGGATAAATTCAACTCGTCGGCTCGTCGAACAGCGCGTCCATGCGCACGATCTGCAGGCGGGCCAGCGTGAGGTTGGCGCTGGTCTTGTCGAGCACGGCGTGCAAGGCCACGCCGGGGTGCTTGGGCACGCCGCGCAGCAGCAGGTGGTGGGCGCCGAGCGTGATGGCGATCTCGGGCAGCGCGTGGCCGAGGCCCAGCGTGCGGCTCGCGCTGGTGACTCCCGCTAGCATCGATGCGCCGTGGGTGGCCAACTGGTCTCCGCCCGGGCTCGCCCCAGCGTGCACCAGTGGCCGGGCGCTGGCGATGTCGAACACACAGCAGCTCACCATGCCGGTGAGCTCGTTGAGCAGGCGCACGTAGCGGCCCAGCGTGGACTCGACCGCGGCGGGCGAACTGGCTGCGCGCACCTCGGGCATGGGCTTCATGGGCGGCGGCGACACCGGCACGGGCGCTGGCGTCGGCACGGCGTTGCTCACCGCGGCGTTGGGCAGGGGGGGATACGGTGGCGCAGGCGGCGCCGGTGCCGGGTAAGTGGATGACGTCGGCAGCACTCCGCTCGGGCGGTTGGGCTGCTCAGGATGCAGCTGTTCGCGCAGGCGGTTCCAGGTGCCGCTGATGAACGCCCAGGCATCGGCCGGGCGCGTCACCTGCGGTGTCGTGCGCACCTGCACGCCGGTGCCGCGCGACAGCACCTGGCTTTCGGTGCCGAGCACACCCGATGACGCGAGTGGCAACAGCAGCAGATTGCGGTTGTGCCATTCGCCGTGGACCATGCCTTCGTGCAGCGTGTCGAGGGACGACTTGAGCAGGTGGGTCGGCATGTCGCCCACCATCAGCACGCCCAGCCGGCTGTAGGCCAGCAGCACGTGGGCCAGGGCATGGCGCGAGGCGGTGTCGGCATCCGACTCGGT
>JBEGTX010000277.1:0-3541 GCA_041179165.1 Pseudomonadota bacterium
CAGTGCTGCACTTCATCGAAGGTGCGGCCGCAGCCCTTGCAGACGTCGTCGCCCTGGCTCGTGGAGCAGATGGCGATGCAGGGGGCGTCGGGTGTGGTGGCGTACCAGTCGAGCCAGGCACCGCGCGCACGGGCGGGCATCGAGGCCTCGTCGCACTCGGTCTCGTGGAAGTAGACGAGCAGCGCGTACACCTCGGCCAGCGCCAGCACCTCAGGGCACGCGGTGATGCCGTCGGGTGACGGAAAGCGTTCGCGCCACCAATTGATGGCGGACTCGATGTCGGTGATGTGGATGCCGGCCATGGGAGTGCGGGTCATTCCTGGGCGAGCTGCCAGGTCTGGATAGCCTGTTCGGCCGCGTCGCGGCCAGCGGGGAAACTCACATCGGCGGTGGCCAATGCGGCGCCCCCTTCGGTCTTGATCAACTGCACGATGCGCCCGGCTTCACGGCCGGCATCGAAGCCACCGCTTTGCACGACCACTTGGCCATCGGGCGTGACGAGCTTGAAGAAAAAGCGCCCGTCGGCTTCGCGGTATTGCTTGAACTCGGGCAGGGCCGTCCCTGCGGCCTTCTTGCCCGCGGTCGCGGGGACCTTCACGGCCACCATGCGGCGCAAGCCCACGGCCGTACGCAGTTCGGCCATGAACGGCGTGGCCACAGCGCGAGCCTTGCGCGCACCGTCTTGCAGAATGTCTTCGATCTGCTCGGGCTTGGCCATCAGTTGCGCATAGTGCTCGCGCATCGGCGCGAGCTTCGATTCGATCTGCGCGGTCACGCGTTGCTTGGCCTCGCCCCAGCCCAGGCCGCCGATGAGCTCGGCGCGCAGGGCCTGCCGCTCGCTGTCGGACGCAAAGGCATCGAACAGCGGGACGAGGCTGCTGCTGTCGGGGTCCTTGGGTTCACCCGGCACGCGCGAGTCGGTCACGATCCGCGAGATGGCCTGCTTGAGCGCAGCCGCACCGCCCTCGAACAGCGGCACGATGTTGTTGTAGCTCTTGGACATCTTGCGTCCATCGAGGCCGGGCAGGGTGGCGACACTTTCCTCGATCTCCTCCTTGGGCAGCACGAACAGGTCTTTGCCTCGGCCGAATAGGTGGTTGAAGCGCTGGGCCACATCGCGTGCCATCTCGATGTGCTGCACCTGGTCGCGGCCCACCGGCACGCGGTGGGCGTTGAACAGCAGGATGTCGGCGGCCATCAGGATGGGGTAGCTGAACAGGCCCATCGTGATGTTGGCATCGATGTCGTCGCCGGCGGTCGTGTTGGCGTCTGCCGCCGCCTTGTAGGCGTGGGCGCGGTTCATCTGGCCCTTGGCCGTCACGCAGGTCAGCAGCCAGCTCAGCTCGGTGGTCTCGGGGATGTCGCTCTGGCGGTAGAACACCACGCGCGAGGTGTCGAGCCCGGTGGCCAAAAAGGTGGCGGCGATCTCCAGGCGCGAGCGCTCGATGCGGTCGGGGTCGTCGCACTTGATCAGCGCGTGGTAGTCGGCGAGAAAGAAAAAGCTCTCCACGCCCGGCTCGCGGCTGGCCGCGATGGCGGGCCGAATGGCCCCGACATAGTTGCCGAGGTGCGGGGTGCCGCTGGTGGTGATGCCGGTGAGAACGCGTTCAGTCATGGCATGGGGACGTGCTGGAAGACGTGGAAAGTGAGCCGACCATTGTAAGGACCGCTACACTGCCGCCCGATGAAACGCATCGTGATCCTGATCTCCGGCCGGGGCTCCAACATGGAAGCCATCGTGCAAGCCTGCAGCGCTGAAGCCTGGCCTGCCCAGGTGGTGGGGGTGCTGAGCAACCGCCCTGACGCCTCGGGCCTCGCCTACGCCCAGGCGCGCGGCATCGCCACGGCCGTGGTCGATCACAAGGCCCACCCCGACCGCGAGCATTTCGATGCCGAGCTGGCCGCACAGATCGACACGCTGGCGCCCGACGTGGTGGTGCTGGCGGGGTTCATGCGCATCCTGACGCCGGGCTTCGTGCAGCGCTACGAGGGGCGACTTGTCAACGTGCACCCCTCGCTGCTGCCCGCGTTCACCGGCCTGCACACGCACCGCCGCGCCATCGCCGAAGGCTGCAAGCTGGCGGGTGCCACGGTCCACTTCGTCACGGCCGATCTCGATCATGGCCCCATCATTGCCCAGGCGGTGGTGCCGGTTCTGGCCGACGACACGGAGGCCACGCTGTCAGCGCGTGTACTGGTGCAGGAACACGCCATGTACCCGAGGGCCGTGCGCTGGCTGGTCAGCGGTCACCTGAGCCTGGTGGATGGTGTGGTGCGCCACACAGCGGGTGAGTCTCAGCTGTTCGGGGTCTGAGCCGCCGCCATACCAGGCAGGGTCAGGGTGAGGGCAGGGGCTCGAACCGGCGCCGCACCACACCGTCGATTTCAAGCGTCCCGAAGAACATGCCGTGCGGCCGAACCCACCAGCCCGTGTCGTTGTACAACGGTCGATAGACCACCATCGGCTCGTTGGTTTCACTGTGGCGCGCGACGCCGATCACCTCGTATTCGCCGCCTTTGTAGTGGCGGTACAGACCGGTGGGGGTGGGGGGCAAAACAGACAATTCGGGCTCATTCATGGTTGGCAAGGATAATCGGGGGATGCACCCCAACGCCTTGCTCGAACTCGCCACCGATCTGCTGCACCAAGTTCTGCAGTTTCAAGCACCCGCTGACCGCGTGGTGTCCGACTTTTTCCGTACGCACCGCGCCCTCGGCTCGCGCGAGCGCCACACCCTGGCGGAGACCACCTACGGGGTCCTGCGCCAGCGGCTGCTGTTTTCGCACCTCGCGCAGTCGGGCAAGGGCGAAATCGAGCGCCGCCTCGTGGCCCTCGCCTGGCAGGGGAACGAAGCCTTCCTGCGCGCCGCCCTCACTGAGCCGGAGCAAACCTGGCTGGCCGAGGTCAAGAACGTGGACCGCACCGCGCTGCCGCCACGCCTGCGCCACAACCTGCCCGAGTGGCTGGCCGAGCCGCTGAACCTGGCCCTCGGCGACGACTTCTGGCCGCTCGTGGACGCCCTCAATGCCGCGGCACCGCTCGATCTGCGCGTCAACACCTTCAAGGCCAAGCGCGAAGACGTGCAGGCCGCCCTCAAGGCCGGCGGCATCGACGCCGAGCTCACGCCGTACTCCCCCTGGGGCCTGCGCGTCCAGGGCAAGCCCACGCTCAACCGGGTTGACGCCTTCACCCAGGGCGACATGGAAGTTCAAGACGAAGGCAGCCAGCTGCTCGCCCTGCTCACCGATGCCAAACGCGGCGAAATGGTGGTCGACTTCTGCGCCGGTGCCGGCGGCAAGACGCTGGCGCTGGGCGCCTCGATGCGCAACACCGGCCGCCTGTACGCCTTTGACACCTCGGGGCACCGGTTGGCCGCTCTCAAGCCACGCCTGGCGCGCAGCGGGCTGTCCAACGTCTATCCGATCCAGATCAGCCACGAGCGCGACGAGCGCATCAAGCGCCTGTCCGGCAAGATCGACCGCGTGCTGGTCGACGCCCCGTGCTCAGGCCTGGGCACGCTGCGCCGCAACCCCGACATGA
>JBEGTX010000278.1:0-4535 GCA_041179165.1 Pseudomonadota bacterium
ATTGTCTTCACCCACCATGCGCACTTGGTGGATGTGGCGCGGCAGGCCGTGGGGACGGATGCCCTCGGTGTGCTTCATCTGCCCTCGTCAGCAGGGGACTGAGGCCGGGCGACTCACGCCCAGGCTCCTAGGGCCTCAGTGCTTCTCTGGCTGTCAGGCCTTGAACGTCCCGCTCAGCAACTCGGGCAGGCGCTCGCCACCCATGCGGAAACCGCAGGCCTGCGAATGCCCGCCGCCGTTCATGCTTTCGGCCAGCGGGATCAGGTCGAAGCCCGGCTGCGACCGCATGCCCACCTTGATGCCGCCGCTCTTGTGGGCGTTCCACATCAGCGCAAAGGTGCCGCACTGCTTGGACAGGATGTGGCCGACCAGGCTGTGGAACACACCGGGCAGGTTCAGCATCAGGCCCTCGTGGCCGTTGAAGTTGATCGGTTGCGCGCCCTCGGCCAGATCGGCAGCGAGCTTGTTGAACTTCTCGTCCATCGCCTTGCCGCGTTGGATGAAGGCGGCACGCTGCGCAGCATCGAACGAGGCAATCTCGGCCCAGCGCGCAAAGTCGAACGGCTCCATGTCGAGCGCGGCCAGGAAGCTCGCGCTCTCCGGGAACTGCCACACCCAGATGTCGCGGTCTTCCACGTAGCGCACGAGGTCGGGGATGGGCGCGTGAGGGTGGAAGAACTCCCACGCCAGGCGCGCGCCCGACTTGGCCATGTCGAAGTGCACAACGCCGCAGCGGCAGGCAAAACCCGTGAGCTTTTCAGCGGCGCTCTTGTGGTGGTCGAGCATCACCAGCTTGGCCGCGCGCTGGTCGATCTCGGCCATCACCTCGGGCGAGAACGAGAAGTCGAGGATGTAGACGGCGCGGCCTTCGAGGGCGGGCAGGTCGGCCGCGGTTTTCACATCGCCATGGTCGAGGCCCACGAACTCGGCCTTGCCTTCGTAGTACAGCCAAGCCGCCAGCGCGGCGCCAAAGCCGTCGGGGCAGGTGCGGCCGTGGTACAGGATGAGCGGGTTCGGGTCGAGCTTGTCGGGGGCGAACAGCAGTTGGAGCGGGAGGATGGTCATGGGGCTATTGTCTCCTCGCATCGGCCTCGGAGCCAGCGCCCCACGCGCAGTAAGCGCTGGAAGGGCGACCTGCCTCACGAAAGCGCTGGCTGTCGCACCAGCTGGGCTGGAGATGGACTTGGTCTGATCTGGGGTGCTGTATAAAATCACAGTATGCACGACGATTTACCCGACGCCTTCGATCCCTTCCCGGACGACGGTCCGGTGCGCAACGAGCCGGTGGCGATGCCCATCGCCATGCCCATCAAAGGGCGGGGCACGTCGTCGGCCTTGGCGCACCGCTTCCACCGGGTCGACCGAGACGCGGTCGATGACGGCTGGGGCACGCTCGACCAGCAGGCCGAAGAGCAGACGCTGCCGCCTGCCACCACGGTCATCGAGGAGCGGGTGAAGTCCATCCTGGCAGGCAACGAGTCGCCCGACATCCCGTTCGACCGCTCCATCAATCCGTACCGAGGTTGCGAGCACGGCTGCATCTACTGCTTTGCAAGGCCCACGCACAGCTACCTCAACCTGTCGCCCGGCCTCGATTTCGAGACGCGCATCATCGCCAAGGTCAACGCCGCCGAGAGGCTGCGCGAGGCTTTCTCCACCGGACGCTATCAGCCCATGCACCTGTCGCTGGGCGCAGCCACCGACGCCTACCAGCCGGTCGAGCGCACACTGCGCATCACGCGCTCGGTCATCGAGGTGCTGTCCGAGTGCCATCACCCGTTTTCGCTGGTCACCAAGTCATCGGGTGTTGAGCGCGACCTCGACCTCATCGCGCCCATGGCCGCCCGAGGCCTTGCGTCCGTGTACCTGTCGGTCACCTCGCTCGACGCGGGTCTCTCACGCATCATGGAGCCGCGCGCCGCCTCGCCGCAGCGCCGGTTGCGCACCATCGAGGCGCTGGCCCGGGCCGGTGTGCCGGTGGGGGTGAGCGTGTCGCCGATGATCCCCTTCATCAACGAGCCCGAGATCGAACGCATCCTTGAGGCGGCGGCCAACGTGGGCGCCACTCAGGCCTTCGGTGTCGTGCTGCGTCTGCCCTGGGAGGTGAACCCCTTGTTCCAGCGCTGGCTCGACGAGCACTTCCCCGATCGCGCAGCCCGTGTCATGGCCCGCATGCACGACATGCGCGGGGGCAAGGCCTACAAGGCCGAGTTCGGCACCCGCATGCGGGGCGAGGGCGTCTGGGCGGAGCTGCTCAACCAGCGCTTCCGCAAGGCCGCGGCGCGCTACAGGCTCAATGAGCGGCGGGTCGAACTCGACCTCACGCAGTTCGTGGCGCCGGTGCGTGTGCCCAAGGTGAAGGACACGGCGCAGATCCCGCTGTTCTGAATGGATCCTCGAAGCGCGTGGCCCGGTACCACGTGGCAGCACCTGCGAGCGCGGTCTGCAACACCGCGCCGCTTTCTGACTGCGGCCTCTGTGTTCTGCAGAGAATGCGCTCAACCCGCACGTTCGTGGCGGGGCTCCCACTCAGACAGGCAGGCCCTCATGACCCACCTCTTCACTCTCTCGATGCTGTCCATGTTCGTGTCTCTGGTGTTCTCACTGTGTTTGGCGACACCCGCTCAGGCGCAGGCCAAGGCCGAGTCTCCGTACTGGCGGGATCAGCGGGGCCAGCCCGTGGCCGAGACCGAGTCCATGAAGTCCATGAACGACTTTGCCGGAGCTGTGATCGTCACCAGCGATGAAGACTGGCAAGCCAAGTGGAACACCCCACCGGAAACCAAACCGAATTTCAACCGGGCGGGCATTGTTCCCTACGGCAAGCGCATCTTTCTGCTCGCGTTCTTCTCGAATGCGGCGGTCGATGCCACGGGTCGGATCAACGTGCGGTGCGACGTCACACTCACCGATCCCCTGGGCAAAATCACGCTGACCCAGCGCAACCTGAGCTGCCACACAGGGCAACTTGGCGGGAGCCGCTATCTGCTGCGGCTGTCCGAAGTGGTGATCGGGTTCTCGGGCGATCCGGGTGATCCACCTGGCATCTGGACCTTCGACGTCACGCTGCGAGACGAGGTTCGCGGTGTGGCCTTGCCTTTGCGGGCACGCTTCGAGCTCAGGGAGAAAGGGCAATGAGATGTGCAGATCTCGTCGTGCTCGCACCGGTGATCACCTACTTGATGGTCGTGTCTTATGTGGCGAACAGGTCAGGCGAATGCCATTTCCATGAAGGCGTCGGCGCAGTCATGGTGTTCGGACTCATTCCGTGCGCCGTCGCATCGCTGAAACTGACCTCCAGGCTGGACGATCGGCTGTATCGCCATGTCGATTCGAGGCACTGGCTCCGTCATCTGTCGGTGTGGACGATGGTGTCGATTTCGTTGGCAGGCTATCTCATTCCCTTCGCAGCGCCTTCGCTGCTGTGTGTTCCAGGTGTCCGGGTGCTGGCTTGACCCAGCAGCGTTGACAGTCTCAGGGCATGGGGGGATGCGCGCATGGTTGGGGGCGTAACCCCCTGCTAAGATTTCGGCATTCAATCCGAGTTGCTGTCCCTCTCGCCAGGCCTTTGGACGCTCTGCGGCATTCGCCTGAGCGATCCGCTTGTCTGGCCTGCGGCGACCCATCACACCGCCCGAATATCCCCATGAGCATTGGCACCGAACGGCTGGACAAGATGATGGCGGGCACGCACCAGCGATCGCCTTGCGGGACCCACATGGCTTTGCCTGTGGCACACGCGTACAGCCCGGGTTTCGTCCAGTGCTTTCATGAGGTCGATCCCAGGTTCTTGAACTCCAACGGCGTGGTGTTCGGCGGCTACTTGTCTGCGCTGCTCGACGATGTCAGTGCCCATACGGCGCTCACGCTCATTCCCGACGACAAGGTCTGTGCCACGGCCGAGTTGTCGGTCAGCTACTTCCGGCCTTGCTCACCTGACGACGGCCGATTGGTGCTCGAGGGCACGGTGGTCAATCAGAGCCGGCGCTCGTACCACATCGATGTCACGCTCAAGCGCCCCGATGGCAAGCTCATCGCCCGAGCCCACGTGATCCACGCGCTGTCCGACCGTCCTTGACGGTGCGGCTGCTTCTGATTTTTTCTTCAACCCTTGAAAGCCCGCCATGTCCACAGGAACCGTCAGTCTTCACCGCGTGCTCCGCGCTCCCCCCGAGCGCGTGTACCGCGCCTTCACCGATGGCGATGCCTTGGCGAAGTGGCTGCCACCCCATGGCTACACCTGCAAGGTCCACGAAATGGACGCCAAGGTGGGCGGCGGCTTCAAGATGTCGTTCACCAACTTCACCACCGGCCGCGCCAATTCGTTCGGCGGTGAGTACCTTGAGCTGGTGCCGTCCGAGAAGGTCGTCTACACCGACAAGTTCGATGACCCCGAGCTGGTCGGTACGATGACCACCACCGTGACGCTGAGTTCCGTGCTGTGCGGTTCCCAGATCGTCGTGTTGCAAGAAGGCATCCCCGAGATGATTCCCGTCGAGATGTGTTACCTCGGCTGGCAAGAGTCGCTCGAGCAA
>JBEGTX010000279.1:0-3251 GCA_041179165.1 Pseudomonadota bacterium
CTCGCGGATCAGCAGGCCGCCGGTCGCGCAGTTGATGGTGGTGTCCTGCGTGCCGATGGCCACGCGGATGGTCTCGGCGTGGGCTGCAGCAGACAGCGCGAGCGCCACGGACAAAGCGGTGAGTTGGGTGAACAAACGCATGGGAGGTACTCCAGAAACGATCAGGTCGAAATCAAATTGAAAGGGGTGAACCGGGTGAGAAGGGGTCAGCGCAGCAGGTAGGGGATGTCCACATGCACGGCACCGGTCGGGCAGTCCTTCTCGCAAGGCATGCAGTACCAGCACTCGTCGAACTTCATGTAGGCCGTGCCTTTGCTGAGGTCGATGGCCAGCACGTCGAGCGGGCACACGTCCACGCACACGGTGCAGCCCTTGTGGGCGATGCACTTGTCGGCGTCCACCGTGACGGGCACGCTGCTGGGGTTGAAGGCGATGGGGTTGATGAGTTGCATGGTCGATTCCTCGGGTTCGGTCCTCAGGCGGCCAGCGGTTCGGCGCTGCCGACCCGCAGGCGCTGGTAGGCGGTGCGTTCTTGTTCGTTGATGGGCACGATGTAGGGTTCGATGGGGCGCTTGAAACTCACCATCTGGCCTTGCGCGTTCTTCTGCAGCTGGGCGTGCACGAACCACTCGGCATCGTTGCGCTCGGGATGGTCCACGCGGGCGTGGTACAGACCCCAGCGGCTCTCGGTGCGGTACAGAGAGGCCCGCGCGGCCATCTCGGCGCAGTCGCGGATGAAGTGCACTTCCATGGCACGCATCAGCTCGTGCGGGTCGCGCGCCTGCAGCGCGTCGAGGTCGTGGCGAATGCCTTCGAAACGCTCCAGGCCGATCTCCATCTTGCGGGTGACCTTCGGCGGCTGCAGGTAGTCGTTCACCATGCGGCGCAGCTTGTATTCGACCTGCGCGGGGGGCAGGCCTTTCTCGCGCAGCAGCGGTGCCCACACACGGGCCCGTTCGGTCTCGATCTGCTGCTCGTTCACCGGCGCGAAATCGTGTTCGGCGCAGAAGCTGGCCGAGCTTTCACCGGCGATGCGGCCGTAGACGAAGGCGCCCAGCATGTAGTTGTGCGGCACGCAGGCGAGGTCGCCTGCGGCATGCAGGCCGGCGACCGTCGTCTGCGCGTGTTCGTTCACCCACACGCCCGAGGCCGAGTGGCCGCTGCACAGGCCGATCTCCGAGATGTGCATCTCGACCATGCGTTCGCGATAGTCGGTGCCACGGCCTTCGTGAAAGCGACCGCGGCTCGGGCGCTCGTTGGTGTGCAGAATGGTCTCGATCTGCGAGATGGTTTCTTCGGCCAGGTGGTCGAGTTTCAGGAACACCGGGCCGCGGCCGCCCTGAAGTTCCTGGTAGAACTCCCACATCATCTGGCCGCTCCAGTAGTCGCACTCGATGAAGCGCTCGCCCTTGTTGTTGGCGGTGAAGCCGCCGAAGGGGCCGGTGACATACGCGCAAGCCGGGCCGTTGTAGTCCTTGATCAGCGGGTTGATCTGAAAGCACTCGATGCCCGACAGCTCGGCCCCTGCGTGGTAGGCCATGCTGTAGCCGTCGCCCGCGTTGGTGGGGTTTTCGTAGGTGCCGAACAGGTAGCCCGAGGCGGGCAGACCGAGGCGGCCGGCGGCGCCTGTGGCCAGCACCACGCTCTTGGCGCGGATGACGTGGAAGTCGGCGGTGCGGCAGTCGAAGGCCATGGCCCCGGCGATGCGCCCGTCGTCGGCCGTGAGAAGCCGCGTGGCGACGAGGCGGTTGTCGATGTCCACGCGGGTTCGCTTGAGCTGGCGGTACAGCACCTTCTTGATGTCGTGGCCTTCGGGCATGGGCAACACGTAGCTGCCCATGTGGTGGACCTTCTTGACCGCGTAGTCGCCGGTTTCGTCGCGCTCGAACTTCACGCCCCAGCGGTCGAGTTCCTCGATCATCGAGAAGCTGTTGGCCGCATAGGCCATCACCGTCTTCTGGTTGATGATGCCGTCGTTGGCGATGGTGATTTCTCGCACGTACTGCTCGGGGGTGGCGTGGCCGGGAATCACGGCGTTGTTGAGCCCGTCCATGCCCATCGAGATGCAGCCGCTGCGCTTCACGTTGGCTTTTTCCAGCAGCAGCACGCGCAGGGCCGGGTTGGCTTGCTTGGCTTTGACGGCGGCCATCGGGCCGGCGGTGCCGCCGCCGATGACGAGCACGTCGACTTCTGTGATCTTGGTGTCCATGGTGTGGTTGCTTTCGTTCAACCGCGCTGCACGCGCAGCCGGTACTGGAAGTTGTCGGCGCGGCAGAACAGGTGCTCGTAGTCGAGCGGCGTCCCGTCCTTGCCGTGGGTGAGTCGTTCGACGCGCAGCACGGGTGCGCCGAGCGGGATGTCGAGCAGCGAGGCGAGTGCGGCATCGGCCGACGTCGCATCGATGGCCAGGTCGGCATGACCGAGGGCCAGGCCGTAGTCGTTCTCGAGGATCACGAAGATGTCGCGTGTGCTGAGGTCTTCGCGGCCGATGCGGTCACCCAGGTGCACGGGCAGCCAGGTGATGTCGAGCGAGACCGGCTGGCGGTTCAGGTAGCGCACGCGGTGAAGTTCAGTCACCGGCGAGCCCGGGACCAGTTGCAGGCGCTCGGCGACCTGGGTGCCAGCTTCGACCGTGGTCAGTCGAACCAGCTTGTTGAAGATCTCGTGGCCCAGCGCGCCCATCGCTTCGGCAAAGCCTTGCAGTCGGCCGAGTTCCTGGTATGGCTTGGGTTGGGCCACGAATGAGCCCTTGCCGGCCACCTTGAAGATGAGGCGCTCCTTTTCGAGATCGCCCAGCGCCTGGCGCACGGTGATGCGGCTCACGCTGTACTGCGCCATCAGTTCGCTCTCCGATGGCATGCGGGCGTGCGGTAGCCACAGGCCGGAGCAGATCTGCGCACGCAGCTCTTCACGGATGCGCGAGTGCAGCGTGACGTGGCGCGAAAGCGGTGCTGAAGAAGGAAGTGTGGCGGTGGCTTGCATGTCGTAAAGACCTGTCATGTCAGGTCTTCACATTGCATGTCACGTGCCATGTGTTCTGGCAGGCCTTTTCCCGGGAGAACGCCCTGGTTTCGATCAGAGGCTGTGCGATATCCAGCAGCGAGGGTGATCGATTTTCAACACACCCTGGATTTCAGGTGTTCCAAAACAAACAGCCTTCCCGCGGTGGCGACGAGCCGTGCTGCAGCCTGCGGAGGAAAGGGGCTCAGGCCGCCGGTGCGCTGCTGGTGTGGACGTCGAATGCCAGCCAG
>JBEGTX010000280.1:0-5963 GCA_041179165.1 Pseudomonadota bacterium
AACCTCGGCAACCCGCGGCCCGACTGGTACGAGTACTGGCCGATGCGGAGCTTCCTGCTGTCCGAGGTGATGGACGAAGCGGCGTTCTACGGCTTCTTCTCGCCCAAGTTCGGCAGCAAGACCGGCTTGTCGCATGCCCAGGTCACCTCCTTCGTGCAGAGCGCCGCTCCAAAAGCCGACGTGGTTCTGTTCTCGCCCCAGCCCGACATGGGCGCGTTTTTCCTGAACGTGTTCGAGCAGGGCGAAACCTTCGACCCCGGTCTCATCGACGCCTACAGCGCCTTTCTCGCTTCCATCGGCCGCCCGGCCGACCTGCGGGCGATGATCATGGACTCGCGCCAGGTGGTGTTCTCCAACTATTTCGTGGCCCGCCCTGCCTTCTGGCGGGAATGGCTGGCGCTCAACGAAGCCATGTTCGCCGTCTGCGAGGGTGAAGACTCCCCGATGCGGGCCGCCCTCACCCACGCCACCACCTACCCCGGCGCAGCGCAGCGCAAGGTCTTTCTGCAGGAGCGTGTGGCCTCGCTGCTGCTGGTCACGCAGCCGCACTGGCGCAGCAAGCCGGCCAACCCCTTCGGCTTCGGCTGGTCGATGAGCCGCTTCCGCGAGCACCCGACCGAGGCCTTCATCAGCGACGCACTGAAAATCGCTTTCCGTGAGCAAGGCTTCGCCGAGTACATGCAGGCGTTTGCCCTGGTGCGACAGCGCTTTGCCAGCGGCTCGGTCTCCTGATGACGGTCAACAGCCACCTGCCCGAGATCGAGGCCGCCGTCGACCAGCTGCTCGCCGAGCAGCGCCACAACGACGCACTGGCCAACATCCTGGTCGGGGTGCACAACCACTACAAGTCGCCGGCCGCGCAGAACCAGCTCTACTACCCGGTGTTCGACCGGCAGATGACCGCGCTGGCGGCGGCACTCGAAGCCGCCTGCGGGCTTGAGTCGGCCACCCCCGCCCCGCTCACCGACAACACCCTCATCGTCGCGAGCGAGCTGTACCAGGTGGGCGGCCATTCGCGGGTGATCGAAGACTGCGTGCGCGAGTTGAAGTCGGTCACGCTGGTGCTGACCGATGTGTTCTCGTCCTACCGCAAACAGCCCGCGCACCTGAACTGGGTGATGGACACCTACGAGAACATCTCGCTCATCGTGTTGCCGCAGCTGAGCGTGTGGGCCAAGTGCAAGGCCTTGCGCCTGCTCACGCAGCGGCTGAACCCGCGCAGCATCCTGTACTTCAACCACCACCAGGACCCCATCGGTCTCGTCGGCACGATGCAGCACCCCGGCTCGCGCAAGGCCTTCATCCACCACGCCGACCACAACCCCAGCCTCGGCTGCACGCTGCCAGGCATGGTGCACGCCGATTTCACCGACGAGCTGCCCGCCATCTGCTCGCGCGAGCTGCACACCCACGCGCCGGTGCTGCCGCTCTATGCCCCCGACGCCGGCCGCAAGACCTTCTCGCCCGTGGAGCCCGATGCCTATTCGGTGGTCACGTCCGGTACCCAGATCAAGTTCACGCGCGACGGCGAGTTCGCGCTCCACCTCATCGTGGCCACCGTGCTGCAGGCCACGCGCGGACAGTTCATCCACATCGGGCCCTTGGCCGACGACTGGCTGATCGAGATCCGCGGCCACCTCGAGACGCAAGGCATCGACCCCCTGCGCTTCGTGCCGCTCGGCTCCGTCCCTTCGCTGTGGCAAACGCTGCTCACCATCGATGCCCACGTGTACCTGGGCTCCGCACCCGTGGGCGGCGGACGCGCGGCCATCGAGGCCCAAGGCTGTGGCTATCCGCTGGTGTTCTTCCGCATCGGCGACCGGCAGGCGCTCACGGCCATCGACTCCGTGTACGCCACGCCGTCATCGAACTGGTCCTCGCTGCAAGAGCTTCAGCAACTGCTCAGCCGCATGGGCTCGCGGCTCGAACAACTCGGCGACGAAGCCCGTGCGTTCTACGAGCAGCGTTTCTCGCATGCGCGGTTTGTCCAGGTGCTCAATGAGCTGGTGAATTGACGCCGCGGGAAGTGCAGCAACAGGAGGTGCGCTGGCCCGGCCCTTCACCCAGGGCGAGCAAGCGTCGGAGAACAAGGCTCAGCGGTTCGACCGCACCGCCTCATGCACGGCATCCACCACCAGCCTCACGTCAGCCGACGACAGGTAAGGCGAAATGGGCAGGCTCAGCACCTCGCCCTGAAACTGCTCGGCGATCGGCAATGCCGGCCAGCTCATGTGGCCGTAGGCCTTTTGCCGATGGCAAGCAATGGGGTAGTGGACCAGGCTGCCGATGCCGCGCTCGGTGAGGCCCTTTTGCAGCACCTCGCGCTGGGCGCTGCGCACGACAAACAGGTGCCACACCGGCTCGGTGCCGGCCAGCACGGCCGGCAGCACGACCGGCGCATCGCGCAGGGCATGCAGGTACTCGGCGGCCCGGTCGCGGCGGTTCTGGTTTTCTTGGTCGAGGTGCGGCAGCTTGGCGCGCAGCACCGCCGCATGCAGCTCATCCAGGCGTGAGTTCACACCGGGGATGTCGTGCTGGTACTTGACGCTCGCGCCGTAGTTGCGCATCTTGCGCAGCGTGGCGGCGAGGTCGGGGTCGCGGGTGGTGATGGCGCCACCGTCACCGAGTGCGCCCAGGTTCTTGCCCGGATAGAAGCTGAAGCCTGCGGCATCGCCCAGCGAGCCTGTGCGCCGGCCTTTGTAGCGGGCCCCATGGCCTTGCGCTGCGTCTTCGATGACACGCAGCGAGTGTTTGCGGGCCAATTCCAGAATGGGGTCCATGTCGGCCGGCTGGCCGTACAGGTGCACCGGCATGATGGCCTTGGTGCGCGGGGTGATGGCCGCGGCAATGCGCGCCGGGTCCATGTTGTGCGTGGCCGGATCGGGCTCCACCGGCACCGGTGTCGCCCCGGCCTGGCTCACAGCCAGCCAGGTGGCGATGAAGGTGTTGGAGGGCACGATGACTTCATCGCCCGGGCCGATGCCATAACCGCGAAGAATGAGGTGCAGGGCATCGAGGCCGTTGGCCACGCCAATGCAGTGTTCGGTTTCGCAGTAGGCGGCGAACTCACGCTCGAAGGAGGCGCCCTCTTGGCCGAGCACGTACCAGCCGGAGTCGATGACACGCCGCACGGCGTCTTGGATGGCCGGCTCGTGTGGCGCATTGACCCGCTTGAGGTTCAGGAACTCAACCATGTTGAGCGCCTCCCTGGGTCTTGCACCAGCGGGCGTGCATGAACTCGGCGTAGTCGCGGTAGTAGTCGGCCTCGTCATAGCGGTGCGAGGCGAGCACCATGCAGACCGAGCCGGATGAAAAATTGTCGAGCTCCCGCCAGATCATCGGGCACACGTAGAGGCCGTTGTACGAGCGGCTCAGGTGAACGCGCTTCTTGTCGCGGCCGTCGTCGAGCACGACGTCGAAGCTGCCCGACATGGCGACGATGAACTGGTGCAAGCCCTTGTGCGCGTGGCCGCCACGGTCGGAACCGCCGGGCACGTCGTACAGGTAGTAGACCCGGGCGATGTCGAAAGGCACATGAACCTGCCCCTCGATGAAGGTCAGGTTGCCGCGAGGATCATGGATCTTGGGAAGCTCTAGGATCTGGCACTCGGCAAGGGACATGGTTCTGGGCTCCAGGAAATCTTGGGACCCAGTATTCCACGATCCCTCAGCGTTTGATACGTGCGCGAATGGCCAGATTGGCCTGCATTTCCGGCGGCAGCTGGTCGCCGAGCACGTTCAGCGCCTGCACCAGTTCCGGTGAGTGCCCGAGCATCATCCCGTTGGGAAGGGTCTTCAAGAAAAACCCCCGGCGCTCGAAGGGCTCGAAACCGGCCGCACGCAGGTCGGCCTCAAGGCCCGCCACATCGTAGACACGCTGGTGGCCCACCAGGTGGTCGCGCGGGCTCAGCGTGTCGAGCGCAGGCGCCAGGCCCATGATCACAGCCAGGCGGCGGTGCAGCGACTCCTTGTTCGGCACGACGACAACGATCTCGCCGTCGGGCTTCAACCAAGTGCGCAGGTGCTTGGCCAAGGAGACGGGGTCGTCCACGTGCTCCATCACGTGCAAGGCCAGCAGCTTGTCGAAGGGTTCGGTGGGCCGGTAGTCTTCAAACAAGGTGCCGATGGCCTCCACCTCGGGGTGCTTCTGGCGCACGATCTCGACCAGGCTGGGGGCGCCCTCCACCACCGTGTAGTGCGCGGCCTTGCCGGCCAGGCGGTCGAGCGTGATGCCTTCGCCGTAGCCCAACTCGACCACGCGGTCGGTGGGTGATATCAGCGACTGCAGCCAGTTGCAGCAGTGCTCCTGACAGATGTCTTCGATGAACTTGTCGGGCACCTCGTCATTGAGGTGGTAATCGGCGGCAATGCGCTCCAGTTCGTCGGTGCGGGTCGAGCTCATGCGAATTCCTCGGAAATTTTCAAACCTTGGACCAACTGGTCGTTGAGAGAAGCCACGCCGTAGCCAAGCAGGCTGCCAGTGAGGACAGCGCAGGGGGCCGCCTTGGCGAAGGCTGCGGACGCGGTATCGGCACGGGCCACCTGCTCGGCCGTGGGCAGCACCAGCGTGTTGCGGGCGGTGATGCACTTGAGCACCTGGATGGCCGATTCATCATCCAAAGGCACACCCAGCAAGGCAGCGAGTTCCAGCTTCAACGCGGCTTCAGCGCTCAGTGCCGGGTGACGATCGACGAGTCGCTGAGGCGAGGCCTCGAGCGTCACGCGGTGCCAATCGGGGTTCAGGCCGGCCAGCGCATCCTGGTCGCTCAAGCGATAGGCGGCTTGCTCATCGTCGAGCAGCATCATGCAGCCGTGCTTCTGTGCAATGCGTTCGGCCCGGACCTTGGCGAACAGCACCGTCACCGACGCCGCAGCGCCCGGAGGCGATGGCTCGGTGCCGAGCAGCAGGCAGGCCCGGTCGGGCGTGAGGCCCAACGCCAAGCTGTTCGACTCGAAGCTTTGCCCGCCTTCGACCACTGCAGTCCAGCGGCCTGCTTGCTGTTTCAACGATTGAAGTGGGGCCGTCACCAGCGTGACGTTTGGCAGCGCAGCCAGCTTCTCGCGCAGGTTCAACACCAGCTGCCCGACAAAGCCGTTGGGGGTGGTCCAGAACGGATATTCGGCAAGGCCGGCGGGCTCACCGCGCACGGCCTTCGCCAGCGTTTCGGGATAAAACAAGGGCACCCAGGCGGCCCGGTGGTAACGGGCGAGAAAACTGTCGGACGACACCCCCAGCAACTTGCGCACAAAGGGCTCGATGAATCGCTCGTGCAAAGCAGCACCATGGTTGAGCGTGGCGGCCTCGGCATAGCTCAGTGTGTCGTAGGCGCCGGGTTCGCTCTTGTGCGACGGGTGGCGCGGGTCGCTGCGCGGCAGCGCCTCGGGGGCATCGGCACCGGCCAGGGCCTCCAGCCGATTCGACAGGAGGTGATCGGGCACGACCTTGCCGTCGAGCAGGCAGGTCGGTGTGGGCACGCGGCGCAGCTCGACCTGCTCGCGCATCCAGCGCGAGGCCACATCGCCGAAGCGGGTCCAGTCGTTGCGCACGCCTGCATCATAAGTACGGAGGTCGGCGCCTGTGGTGGAAGGGAACACCTCCTCCAGCATCACCATGCCGATGTCGAAACCCTGACCGTCGATCTGCATGCCTGCGAAGTGGCCGCCCAGCGGCTTGCCATCGGTGAGCAGCGTGACGGGCCGGCCGCGGCGGGCGAGTTCGAGCGCGGCGACCAGCATGGCAAATCCGTTGCCGATCAGCAAGGACGCGCTCATGACGACCTCCGGGCATTGGCCCAGATCTCGGAGCCCAGGTCGGGCAGCCAGGTCACGAGCTTGTCGAAGCCGTCGAGCATGGCGCGGGTCATGAAGCCCTCATCGACCAGGCGCTGCATCTGCGCGTGGGTGAAGGGCTTCACGAACAGGCTGCCCTGCTCGGCAACCTCGAAGCCGGCGGCGTTCAGCTC
>JBEGTX010000281.1:0-14773 GCA_041179165.1 Pseudomonadota bacterium
GCCACGAGCCTGATGGCCAATGTGCTGCCGGTCTACGAAAGCGCCTGGCTGCGCACGGGCCAGATCGGCCTCTACGCGCTGCTCTTCGCCTGGGTGGCCGCCGGCTTCTTCACCGCGATGATGGGCTTCTGGGTGCAATGGCGGGGTGACCCGCATGCCTTGTCGGTCAAGAGCATCAAGGGCCATGCGCTGCATGCCGAGGCGCGCACTGCCGTCATCATGCCGATCTGCAACGAGCAGGTGGCGACCGTGTTCGCCGGCTTGCGCGCCACCTGCGAGTCGCTGGCAGCCACCGGTGCCGCGCGCTTGTTCGATGTCTACGTGCTGTCCGACACCAGCGACCCCGCCCTGCGCGCCGCCGAACTCGCGGCCTGGGCCGAGCTGCGCACCTCGCTGGGCGGCTGCGGCAAGGTCTATTACCGCTGGCGCCAGCACCGCACCAAGCGCAAGTCGGGCAACGTGGCCGACTTCTGCCGGCGCTGGGGCAAGGGCTACCGCTACATGATTGTGCTCGATGCCGACAGCGTGATGAGCGGCGACTGCATGGTGAACCTCACCAAGCTGATGGAAGCCCACCCGACCGCGGGCATCATCCAGACCGCACCACAAGCTTGCGGCCTGTCGACCGTGCACGCACGCGCCCAACAGTTCGCAGGCCGTGTGGCTGGCCGACTGTTCACCGCCGGCATGCAGTACTGGCAGCTCGGCGAGTCGCACTACTGGGGTCACAACGCCATCATCCGCGTTGCACCCTTCATGAAACATTGCTCGCTGGCGGCACTCTCTGGCCGCGGCGGCCTGAGTGGCGACATCCTCTCGCACGACTTCGTCGAGGCCGCGCTGATGCGCCGTGCCGGCTACCACGTGTGGCTGGTCAACGACCTGCAAGGCAGCTACGAACAGCAGCCGCCGAATCTGCTGGAAGAGCTTCAGCGCGACCGCCGCTGGTGCCAGGGCAACCTGCAGAATGCCCGCCTCATTGCCGAGCCTGGCCTGCACGGCGTGCACCGCGCCATGCTGCTGAGCGGCGCCATGGCCTACCTGTCGGCCCCGCTGTGGCTCGGCTTCGTGCTGTTGGGTGGCGGCCTGTGGATGTTCGGCGGCTTCGCGATCTTCAACACCGAGAGCCGTGTGCCGATGGAGGTGATGGGCTTGTGGATCGCGACCGTGCTCATGCTCGCCATGCCGCGAGTGCTCGGCATCGCCACCATCGTGATGCGCCGTGAACAACACCTCTACGGCGGCACGCCTGCGCTGGTGCGCAGTGCCATGCTCGAAGGCGCGCTGTCGGTGCTGCAAGCGCCAGTGCGCATGGTCGCGCACACTGTGTTCGTCGTGGTTGCGCTCACCGGCCTGAAGCTCAACTGGAAGTCGCCGCCGCGTGAAGCGCAAGACATCAGCTGGCAGCACGCTGTGCAGCGCTTCGCGCCCATCGTGGCCGTGGTCGTGCTGCTGGTCGGCATCGCACTCGCCGTGGAGCCTGGTGCCGCACTGTGGCTCGCACCGGTCGCCCTGCCGCTCCTGATGGCCGTGCCGCTGATCGTGCTCACCAGCCGCTCCGACGTAGGTCAGCGCGTTCGCGCCCGCAACTGGCTCGTCACGCCCGAAGAAGCATCCACCCCGACCGTGCTGCGCCAAGCCTGGGCCTATGCCGAACAGGCCAGCCCCGCACCCGACTGGCGCGACGTGGTCACCGACCCGTGGCTGTTCGACGTCGTGCGCTCGGCCATGGGCACGCGCAACACCGGCTGGGGCAGCCGAGGCCAGGCGCGACGCCGCATGGTCCGGGGCCTGCTCGTGGCACAAGACACCGATCGCCTGAGCAACGCCGATCGCATGCACCTGCTGAGCGAGCCGCAAAGCATCGTGCGCTTGCGTGACCAACTCGCCGCCAACGCGAGCCGCGTGCACACGACATGGAACATGAGCCACCGTCTGCAAGCCTGAGTCCCATGAACACCCGTTCGTTGCGAAGGTCAGGGCGGTTCGCTGCCCTGGCCGTTTTCATGGTCACGGGCGTGACAGCTCACGCGCAGTCGCTCAGGTGCCAAGGTGCATTGGCCGAAGTGGGCGACACCAAATACGCCGTGCTGCAGAAGTGTGGTGAGCCCGCGTTCAAGGACGGCTTCTGCAAGCCGCTCGAAGTGTGGGTTCCCACCGGCCGCGGTGGCTACCGCGTGCCGCCCCAGGCACTGCCCTGCCAGTGGGTCGACGAATGGTCGTACAACCCCGGGCCCGGATATTTCGTGGCCATCGTCCGGTTCGAGTCGGGTGCGGTGAGTGGGATACGCACGGGGGATCGCGTTCGCTGAGGTGAGGGGAGCTGATGCGGTGCATCGCCCGAGACCAGCGCGTGCTCTGTGAGTTCTTCATGAAATACGGTTGCAGTTTCGAACCCGCTCAAGAGTGTTCAAGGCAGTACCGTGGTCACAGAGAAACCGCCGCAGCTCAGTGACCCGTCTCACCCATTGCGGCATCACAACAAGGGAGTGTTCCTGTCATGCGTTTGCTTCTCGCCATCTTTCTTCCGTGGCTCCAATTCTTCACCATCGGGCGCCCCTTTGCCGGGCTGATCTGTTTGGCGCTGCAGCTCACCCTGATCGGATGGCTGCCGGCTTCGATCTGGTCGGTCTATGCGCTCAGCCAGTACAAGACCGATCAGAAGATCGAGCGCGCATTGAACGCCCAGCGGGCGGTTTGATTCCAGCGCGCAGGTGCAGGCAGCGCCTTCGAGATCACCAACCGGCATGTGTCGTTCGCCACTCAGCGCCTCGGCGCCCCTCTCTCCATCCATCACCCGTGGTAGGCTGAAACACATCCATTCTTCGACTGAGAGCATGACTGCCAAGGGGATCAACCTGCATCACGTTTTTCGCCATGGGAGGGCCGCCGCCGCTGCCGCCGCCTTGCTGATCAGCCTGACCGGATGCGTGTCGCAAACCATCGCATGGGAGACGAAGAACGATCGCATCGTCATTGCGCCTTCCCAGACCCAATTGGCCGTTCAATATGAAACGGGTTCTGACGACGTGGGCAAGCAGCCGCGCATCGATCCCACACGGTCGTATGCGGTGTCTGGCAACACGCGCTACGAAATCGGCGCGACCCTGCAGACGTACCGTCCGTTTCGTTCTGTCTGGCATGCCGAGTTCATTCACCTGATCGCGCCAGCCAACGCGTCTTCGGATTACCCAGTGCATTGGGCCAACGGCCTTTGGCAATTGCACCTCGAGTTCGTTGGCGGGGCGCCGGCGCTCGCGCCCATCGATGCCAAGTTCAGACTCCAGAACAGTTTCGGGATCCTGCCCTACTGAGTCCTGCGCAGCGCCCCGTCTCGGGCCTGACCGTGGCGAGGTTCACCTGCCTGTGCCACGAGTTCGCGCCGATTTGTCCTGCGTGCACAATACCGGCCAAACGCCCCAGCAGTCCAGGCGAGGTCCTCATGACACCACGGCCCCCAGCACACAGCAAACGACGCGCTCAGCCCATGTCCTCTGTGGACGATGACGAGTTGACGCCCATCCGCTCTGTGCCCTCCCTGTTCACCCTGAACGGGTTCGGATTCAAGCTGTACGGCAAATCCGATGTCGATCCAGAGACGGACTCCTTCATGACCACGCATTACCTCGTGGTGTTGTTCATTCCGCTCTTTCCCACTGGCCGCTATCGCGTCATCAGTGACGATGGCGCGAGCTACCAATTTCTCGGCCAGGGAAAGTTGCGCATGGTCGATAAGGTGCACCTGGCCCTGTTCGCCGCCTTGGTCATGTACTTCATCATGAACGCCCGCATCAAGTAGGCATGGCCTCACCGCTCCCTCCCCGGCACCACAACGTCTTCATCGGCCTCGTCCTGCTGATGTGGCCGCTGTTCGGCTGGTTCTTGTGCGAGGCCTACACGCCGCTCGGCCGGCAGCTCAGCCTCGGCGGCGGCCTCCTGTTGTTTCTCGTCAGCATGGCATCGGAGCTCACGGCCGCCGTGCTGCTGGGCATCTCCCTTCTGCTTTGCGGCAAGGACGGCCGCCCCTACACCTTGGGGATCATTGCCACCGCGCCCCGTGCTGCGCTTGTGGCGGCCGGCGTGGCCGTGCTGGTCCACCTCGTCCTTGTCACGATGCTGAGCTGTTCTTTGGGCAGCGAGTGCGCGCGGGGCATATGACCGGCCATGCCGCTTCAGTCCCACGCCATGGACATTGAAGAACGACCCGCACCACGCACTTCATGGCGGCGGTGGGCCTTGTATACAGGCGGAATTCTGATGATGCTTGGAGTCCTTCCGTTTGCCATCGGCAATGCCCTCGTATGCACTGGGATGGCCGACGCCTGTCTGTATCTGGTGATGGTTTGCATCCCGGGCAGTTGGCAGGACCCTTTGCCTTCCCGCCTGTTGCCAGCACGCTCTTTCGCTCGATGCTCTCCGCGCTGGCGGTCGGCTTGACCTTGCTGGTGTCACTGGCCGCATTTCTGGGTGCCGACCTGTTTCAGCTGTGCAGGTTGTTCTAGCCGTGCCACCCAACCCAGGCAGTAGTGACCATGGTGAACGATCGGTACCATGCCCCCCCGACAGACCTCCGCATGCGGTGCGCAGGCCATGATCGCGCCATAGGCCGAGCCCATCCAACATGTCGATGCTTTTCGGATTGATCGTGTACATCGTGTCCGTGCTGGCGCTGATGAAGTTCGCCCGGCACTGCACACCAGCCGGCCGGCTGCAACTTGTGGTGGCGGTGGGGGCCATCCCCGCATTCGTCTTCAGCGTCGTGTTTCTTCTCGCCGACGGCCAGGTCCACGAAGGGGTGGGTGCCGCCTACATGCTGCCTCTCTTTGTCGTGGCACTTCCGTTTCTGGGGCTCGTCGGCATGTGCCTGCTTGATGTGATGGGCTCGTCACCCAGGGGCCGCTGGATCGGCGCGCTGGTGCTGGCCTCGGCGTTCGGTCTGATCGGTGCACCGTATGTGCTCATGAAGGCAACGGGGAACTGATGCGCGCATGAAGGTCGCAGAAAGGGCGAGGCGGTTCAGTCAACGCCCACATCTCTCCGCATGGACACCTATCTCATGCTGCCACGGCGCCTCCTGTTTTCGATGCTGATCGCCTGCGCCTTATGTTCAGGATGCGGCTTGAACAATGTGGTGTTGTTGCCGGCGGACGAGAGCCCATCCTCGGACCGCGCGGTGCTGGTGTACGGCGTCGGCGTCGAAGCGCCGGGGCCGAGGCGGCAAAGGGCCGAACTTCAGCGGTCGATGACAACATTCAAGCCCAGGGTCCACCAGGTGGGCTGCTCGGCACAGAGGGGTTGCGTGCGGCTGAGGTCGAGGCTCAGGATTTTCGTCGGATTCCACCGGCCGCCGACGCGCCAATGGTTGGCGCCGCTGTCCCGGAAGCGTTCGCCCGTGACCGACCAGGTAGCGCTGGGTGCCCATTCCACGGCGGCACCTGCGCGGTTGCCATCGGCTTGGTCTGCTCGGAAATCCCGTCCGGCGTTGATGTGCACGAGCCATGGATCGGACACTTGAACGCTGACGGGAACCACCAAGCTGCTGCCCATATGGCTTGGGGATCGGCTTTGCCGGGTGGCCGCGGCGACCAGCCCGATGCTGACTTGCTCGGTCACGGCCTTGGCCCACTTGAGTTGCGGCCCCATGAAGGTGATTCTGCTGGAATCATTTGAACGCACGCGGTCGACGTTCAGGCCGACTTCGAATGCGCCAACGCGACAGGCCGGGCCGATGTGCAGCAAGCGCCGGGCCGTGCCGGCCTCGCGGTCGAACCAGGTCTCCAGCTGGCATTGGCCTGTCTCAAGAATGGCTGCGTCGTCCACTGCATAGTGACCTCCCGCCGCAGTTGCTGGGGGGGGCGTGCAAGCCATCCACGTGCACAAGCTCGCAGACACGAGAATCCTGTTCATTGGGGCCGCGTGCTCCGACGCCATCCCCGAGCCGCGCTCAACGCGGCGCATTCAACCACTTCTCAGCCAACCGCACCCACAGCGTCGCCCCGAGCGGGATCAAGTCGTCGTTGAAGTCATAGCTCGGGTTGTGCAACATGCAGGGGCCGAGCCCGTGGCCGCCTTCGCGGTGTTCGCCGTCGCCGTTGCCGATGAGAAAGTAGCAGCCGGGTTTGGCAAGCAGGAAGAAGCTGAAGTCTTCGGCGCCCATGGTGGGCTCGAACTCCTGCACGTTGGCGTCACCGACCACGTCGGCCATCACGCTGCGCACGAAGGCGGTCTCGTCGGGGTGGTTGATGGTGGGCGGGTAGTTGCGCACGAACTCGAACTCGCAGTGGGCCTCGAAGGCCGCACAGGTGTGCTCGGCCACTTCTTTCATGCGGCGCTCGATGAGGTCGAGCAATTCGAGCGTGAAGGTGCGTACCGTGCCGCGGATCTCGCAGCTGTCGGGCACGACGTTGGTCGCCTCGCCCGTGTGGATCATGGTGACCGAGATCACGCCAGGGTCGATGGGGCGCTTGTTGCGCGAGACGATGGTCTGGAAGGCCTGCACCATCTGGCAGGCGACGGGCACGGGGTCCACGCCGAGGTGCGGCATGGCGGCGTGGGCGCCCTTGCCGTGGATGACGATGCGGAAGTCGTTGCTCGACGCGAAACACGGGCCGTTTTTCACGGCGAACTGGCCGACCGCCATGCCGGGCCAGTTGTGTACGCCGAACATGGCCTCCATCGGGAACTTCTCGAACAGCCCGTCCTTCATCATCTCGCGCGCGCCGCCGCCACCTTCTTCGGCCGGCTGGAACACGAGGTAGACGGTGCCGTCGAAGTCACGGTGGCGTGAGAAGTGGCGT
Organism: Pseudomonadota bacterium; assembly: GCA_041179165.1. GTDB lineage: Bacteria > Pseudomonadota > Gammaproteobacteria > Burkholderiales > Burkholderiaceae_C > Rhizobacter. The sequence continues at coordinate 6,798 of JBEGTX010000281.1, forward strand.
GCCGCGGCCAGCAGCATGGCGGTGTGGCCATCGTGGCCGCACGCGTGCATCTTGCCGGCGTGCTGGCTGGCGTGGGCGAAGGTGTTGTGTTCGGTGATGGGCAGCGCGTCCATGTCGGCGCGCAGGCCGAGGGCGCGCGTGCTGTCGCCGCGTGTGCCCTTGACGATGCCCAGCACGCCGGTCTTGCCCAGCCCGCGGTGCACCGGGATGCCCCAGTCGGTCAGCGCCTTGGCGATGAGGTCGGAGGTGCGGTGCTCCTGAAAACACAGCTCGGGATGCGCATGCAGGTCGCGCCTCAAGGCCGTGACGGCACCGCTGTCGGCAAGAATGGATTCGATCAGCTTCATGGCGCGCTTTCGAGGTGAGGCTTTAGTGCAAAACCAGTTTACCGCTGGTGTGCTCGCGGCCGGATGATCCGGCCATCCCCGGCAGGAAAGTCGGAGGCCACAAGCGGCGCAATAATCGACCGTGCGTTGCGCTGCCGTAACTTCGTTCATCCGAGGCCCCACTTGACCATGACACGCCCACCATCACCCTCCACTTGCTTTCACGATGGCCGCCGCGCTGACGCCTCAGCCGGTCGGGATGGCGTTGGGGCCGCGTGAAGCGCTGGCTGCTGATCATGGGCACTTGCACGCTGTTGACCGGGGTCTTGCTGGCCGCGACCGTCTGCCTGAGCAGCGGGTGCAGCAGCCTGGGCTACTACAGCCAGTCGGTGGGCGGGCACGTGGACCTGCTCAACAAGGCTCGGCCGGTGCCCGAGTGGCTGGCCGATGCCAAGACGCCCGCCCCCCTGCGCGAGCGCCTCGTGCTGAGCGACCGCCTGCGCAACTACGCGGTGACCGAGCTCAAGCTGCCCGACAACGCCAGCTACCGCCGCTATGCCGACCTGCAGCGCCCTGCGGCCGTGTGGAACGTGGCGGCAGCGCCCGAGCTGAGTCTGGCCTTGCGCACCTGGTGTTTCCCGGTGGTGGGCTGTGTGGGCTACCGCGGCTACTTCGACAAGACCGAAGCCGACCAGGCCGGCGCTGAGTTGCGTGCCGAGGGGCTCGAGGTCACCGTGTACCCGGTGCCGGCCTATTCCACGCTGGGCAAGCTGCCCGGGGACTTCTTTGCCGACCCGCTGCTCAGCACCTTCATCCGCTACCCCGAAGGCGATCTGGCGCGGCTCATCTTCCACGAACTCGCGCACCAGGTGGCCTATGCCGATGGTGACACCGAGTTCAATGAGTCGTTCGCCACGGCGGTGGAGCACATCGGCGGCCAGCGTTGGCTGGCAGCCCATGCGAGCCCCGAGGTGCGCGCCGATTTCGCGCGCTCCGAGCGCCGCCGCGAAGACTTCCGAGTGCTGACGCTGCGCACCCGCCAGGAGCTCGACGCGGTGTTCCGCAGCACGGCTTCGGACGCCGACAAGCGCGAGGCCAAGGCCGCCGTCATGGTCCGCATGCGGGCCGACTATGCTGCACTGAAGGCCGGCCCCTGGCTGGGCTTTGCGGGCTACGACGCCTGGTTCGAACGGGCCAACAACGGCGCTTTCGGCATCCTGGGGGCCTATTTCGACCTGGTCCCGCAGTTCGAGGCCTTGTTCGTGGCCCAGGGCAGCGACTTCGATCGCTTCTATGCCGAAGTGCAGCGGCTGGCGCGCTTGCCCTTCGCCGAGCGCCGGGCCACACTGGCGGCTGCTCAACGCGCCCCGTCCTGACGGGCAGTCGCCACCGCACTCATTTCCGGCCCGATCACCGCTTCGGCCCATTCACTGAAAGCACGCCCGCATGCCCGACATCCACATTCACCGCGACCACCAACTCGGACTTCCCAAGGCGCGCGAGGTGGCTTGGCAGTGGGCCGAAGAGGTGGAAAAGAAGTTCGACATGGAGTGCACGGTGATCGAGGGTGACGACACCGACACCATCGAATTCAAGCGCAGCGGCGTGGCGGGCACCGTCACCGTGGCGGCCGACCATTTCGAGCTCAACGCCAAGCTGGGGTTCCTGATGGGGGCGTTTGCCAAGACCATCGAGGCCGAGATCGAGAAGAATTTCGACACGCTGCTGGCCAGGCATGCAGCGTCTGGCGCCAAGGCGAAGCCGAAGGCCACCGAGAAAGCGGCCAAACCTGCCGCAAAGTCCGCAGCCAAGCCCGCCGCCAAAAAGGCAGCCCCACGGCACAAATGAGCGTTTCGGCCCGCCCCTGCGGCTGCGGGGCCGGCCGAACAGTGATACGCTCTGCGTAACCCCTTTCCAAGGCGTGTGTCCATGTCCAGCTCTCCGCTCCGGTCGACCAGCAAAGCGGCGCCTCTCGAGGTGCGCAGCTCTGAAATTCGCCTCGACGGCACGAAAATCCCCACGCTGAACGACAACCTCGTGCTCGTGCGCCTGGGCGCTGACAGCGCCAAGTCCAACGGCAGCCCCGCCAAGCTCTCCACCAGCGAGCGCGCCAGCGCCATGCTGATGAAAGCCGGCAAGGCCCTGAGCAAGCCCGGCATCCGCCGCGAAACCGTGTTCGGTGGCGGCTCCGGTCGCGGCATCAATGCCTATTCGGTCTACCCGGCCGATCCCACCAAGATCGTGCGCGAAAGCGCAGACGGCCAACGCACCATCGGCCGCCTGGTCGGTGGCCGTTTCCGGGCCATTCCCGTCAAGCCCTGAGCCCGGCTGGTGTTCGGTGTCTTGCCGCCAAAGCCTTTCGGCTTGATCCGCCGCCTTGACTGAACCCGCCACCAAAGCCGCGCGCCGCACAGCGCAGCGCCGTACCCCCCGTGTCGAACACCTGCTCGACACCGCCCTCAAGACAGCCTCCAACGCCCAGCGTCCGCCGGCGTTCATCCTGGCCGGCCACAACGGCTCGGGCAAATCCACCCTCTGGCACGATCGCCTCGCCAACCGGCTGCAGATTCCCCTCGTCAATGCCGACCGGCTGACGATGTCCATCCTGCCGCCAGCCGATCCGCGCACCGACAAGTTGCCTCAGTGGGCCCAGCGCCTGCGCGACGACGACGAGCGCTGGCAGCGCCTGTCGCAAGAGGGGGTGCAGGCCTTCACCGGCCTGATCATGAGCAAGCAGATGCCGTTCGCGTTCGAAACGGTGTTCTCGCACTGGAAGCGCCGGCCCGACGGCAGCCATGAGTCGAAGGCCGACACCATCCTGCAGCTGCAGGCGGCGGGCTACTTCGTGGTGCTGCTGTTCGTGGGGCTGGCGTCGGTGGAGATGTCGATGCTGCGCGTGCAGACGCGCCGCACGCAGGGCGGGCATGCGGTGCCCGAAGCGGCGTTGAGGGCCCGCTACCCGCGCACCCAGTTCGCCATCCGCAAGGCCGCGCCTTTGGCCGACATGGCCTTCATGTTCGACAACAGCCGTTCGGTGGACGACGCCTTCACGCTGGTGCGGGCGCAGCAGGGCGAGTCGGTGCTGTTCGATTGCCGCGAGGTGGACGATCCCGCGCTCAACGAGCTGAAATCGATTGCCAACCTGTGGCTGCCCAAGGTGGCTGGGCGCAGTGGGGTGGGGGATGTAGCGCAGTCCGCTGAAAAAGTGCCCCCCAAAGAATCCGCAAGAGAGCCCACCAGAGAGCCCACCAAGCCAGACCGGGAGCCCAAAGGCAGCAAGGGCGCCTGAGGCGCCCTTGCTGTGAATTCGCGAGTCAGCCCTTGAGGTCTTCGACCTTGTCGATGTAGCCTTGCTTGGCCTCGTCCTGGCTCATGCCCTTGACCATTTCCCAGGCGTCGTACTTGGCGCGGTCGACCATTTCGGTGAAACCGGGGCGCTTGCCTTCCACATCCCCCACGCTGCCTTGCTTGTACAGCGCGTACAGGTGCAGCAGGGTCATGTTGTTCGGCTTTTCAGGCAGATTCTTGGAATCGGCGCGGGCCTGTTCAAAGCGGGCATTCAGGTCAGACATGGTGGTTTCCTTCGGTGGGGCAGGGCGCGCACGGGGCGGCCGGGGCCCGGGTGAAAATCGGCATTGACGCCGCGCATGTTACCCAGCATCTTCAACTTCATATGTCGGTGGAGCACTCTACTTTTTCAAGTGTGAACTAAGGCAGCATTTCTGGCATCGGCCCCGGCTCTCCAGCCCGAATCAACCAAGGAACAAAGATGGCCAAGGCCGGCGAGCGCATGTCGAGGGTGGATACCGCCTGGCTGCGCATGGACAACGACGTCAACCTGATGATGATCGTCGGCGTGTGGCTGCTCAAGCCCGGCCTGGCTTACGACAGCCTGTGCGAGCGGGTGGAAGCCAAGCTGCTCAAGTACAACCGCTTTCGGCAGACGGTGGTCGACGATGCCCTGGGCCCGCTGTGGGTCGACGATGCGTCTTTCGATGTCCGCCACCACGTGCGCCACGAACCGCTGCACCGCAAGCCCGGCCAGACCGCACGCGAGGCGCTGCAGGCGCGTGTGGGCGAGTTGGCCGCCACGAAGCTCGACCGCCACCGCCCACTCTGGCAGCTGCAGCTCGTCGACGACTACGAGGGCGGCAGTGCCCTCATCGCCCGCGTGCACCACTGCATCGCAGACGGCATCGCGCTCATCTCGGTCATGCTGTCCATCACCGATGGCGGCAGCGAGCCGCCGCCACGCCGCCAGAAGGCCGACCCCGACGAGCCGGCCGACTGGTTGTCCGACGCCGTGCTCAAGCCGCTCACCGACCTCACCGTGAAGGCCATCGGCATGTATGGTGGCGGTGTGGTCAAGTCCATGGAGATGCTGGCCAACCCGCAGCAGCCGCTCAGCGGCTCGCTCGACATCGCGCGCATCGGCTACCAGGTGGTGAGCGACGCCGCGGCGCTGGCCCTCATGCCCGACGACTCCCCCACGCGGCTCAAGGGCATGCCCATCGGCCAGAAGCAAGTGGCCTGGGGCGAGCCGCTGCCGCTCGACCAAGTGAAGGCGGTGGGCAAGGCGCTCGGCTGCTCGGTCAACGACGTGCTGCTGGCCTGCGTGGCAGGGGCCATCGGCGCCTACCTGCAAGGCAAGGGCGAAGACCCCACCGGCAAGGAGATCCGCGCCATGGTGCCGGTGAACCTGCGGCCGCTCGAGAAGGCCTACAAGCTGGGCAACCGCTTCGGCCTCGTGCCGCTCGTGCTGCCCATCGGCATCGGCAACCCCGTCGAGCGCGTCTACGCCGTGCGCCAGCGCATGAGCGAGCTCAAGGGCAGCTACCAGCCGCTGCTGGCGTTTGCGGTGCTGTCGGTCGCAGGCCTGCTCATCAAGCCCGTGCAGGATGCGTTGCTGAACCTCTTCGCCAAAAAGGCCACGGCCGTGATGACCAACGTGCCCGGCCCGGCCCACCGCATGCAGCTGTGCGGCTCCACGCTCGAGCAGGTGATGTTCTGGGTGCCGCAATCGGGCCACATTGGCGTGGGCGTGAGCATCCTCAGCTACGGCGGCGGCGTGCAGTTCGGCCTCATCACCGACGCCAAGCTCTGCCCCGATCCGCAGAAGATCATCGACGGTTTCGAGCCCGAGTTCAACAAGCTGCTGACCTTGACGATGATGTTGCCTTGGGGGTGAGATACCTGAAGGTGTGGGAGTGATGAAAGTCGGCTTGACGTTCGATGGGCTGTAGATTACCTTTGGGTTAAGTAACCAAAAGGTAATGCAATGCTGTCGCCAGACTCCCTCACGCTCACTTTTGCTGCGTTGGCCGATCCCACTCGTCGCGCGATCCTGCAGCGCCTGTCTGAAGGCGAGGCCGTGGTGAAAGACCTCGCGCTTCCTTTCGACATGACATCGCCTGCAGTGTCCAAACACCTGCGTGTGCTCGAGCGCGCGGGGTTGATCGAGCAGGGGCGGCAGGCGCAGTGGCGGCCCCGCCGCTTGCGCGCGCAGCCCCTGGCCGAAGCGGCGGGTTGGCTGCAGGTCTATCAGCCGTTCTGGGAGGAGCGCTTCGACCGCATGGAGGAGGTGCTGCGTGTCCTGCAATTGCCTGAGCCCGCGGCGCCTGCGACACCGGGAAAGCGGGCTGCGGCCAAGTCGAAGGTGGCGAACAAGCCTGCACCTCTGAAGGCGCCTGTCAGCCGCCCTGCGGCCAAACGCGCCCGACCGGCCAAATGAAGGGGGCACGCACCATGGCTTTCGCGTTTTCTCATCCGATGCCAAGCGGCCAAGTGCTGTCCCTCACTCGCGTGTTCGACGCACCGCCGGAACTCGTTTTCCGACTCTGGTCCGACCCCCAGCTCGCCCAGCAATGGTGGCGCCCCGACGGCTACACGACGCCCTTCTTCGAGATGGACTTTCGCGTCTGCGGGGCCTACCGTTACGCCATTCGCAAGGACGGGCAAGACGGCTGGGCGCACGGCATCTATCAAGAGATCAGCGCGCCGAGCCGGCTGGTGTTCTCGTTTCAGTGGGACAGCGGCGACGCTGCGCATGACGCGTTGACACTCGTCACCGTCACCTTCCAAGCGCAGGCCGGCAAGACCTTGCTGACCTTCCGCCAGGAACCCTTCGCCAGCGTGGAGCGCCGCGACGGCCACGCCATCGGCTGGGGCCAGGTGCTCGATCGCCTGGCCTTGCACATCACCTCAGGAGAAACCGAATGAGCACTTCCCTTGCTTCTGTCCCCACCGTCACTGCCTTCCAGTGGGTCCCGCCGTTTGCCCAAGGCGTGGTGCGCGACCTGCGCGTGCGCTGGGCGATGGAGGAGGCCGGCCTGCCCTATGGACAGCGGCTCATCGGCCCGCCCGACCAGACCACTGCGGATTACCGGCGCCTGCAGCCATTCGGTCAGGTGCCGGTGTACCAGGAGCCGGCAGCCGAGGGTGGGCTTGCCTTGTTCGAGTCGGGCGCCATCGTGCTGCACATCGCTGAGCAGTCTTCGGCGTTGATGCCAACCGACCCGGCCGCGCGTGCACGCGCCGTCTCCTGGATCTTTGCGGCGCTCAACAGCGTGGAGCCGCCGATTTCCAACCTCGCCGAGATCGACCTGTTCAACGCGGATGCCGCCTGGGCCAAGGAGCGCCGGCCCGAGGTGGTCGAGCAGGTGCGCAAGAAGCTGGCGAACCTGGCCGACTGGCTGGGCGATCGCGAGCACCTGGAAGGCCCGTTCACTGCGGGCGACCTGATGATGGTCACGGTCTTGCGCAATCTGCGTCACACCGAGCTCGTGGCCGAGACGCCTTCGTTGAAGGCCTACCAGCAGCGGGGCGAGGCCCGTCCGGCATTTCAGAAGGCGCTTGCGGCGCAGCTGGCCGCGTTCGAAGGGAATGCGCCGCCGGGGGCCTGATGCACGAAGGCCAAGTCAATGCGCCCTATCCATCGGCCCGTTCGCTGCGGTCTCTCGCCAGGTCGAAGGTGAAATGGGGCCCGTCGAAATGAAGCTCCTCCATGTCTTCGACACTCTGCAGGCTCGGGTTGCGATCGGGGTCGAGCGTGGCGAGGAACCGGGCCACGAGCAGTTCCACGTCGGCATCTGAAGCAATCACCTCTGCGGGATCGAAGAACTCGCGCGGCAGCACGTCGCCGAGCGTGTCGTCGTCATCGCGCGGAGCGCGCGGCATCAGCCGGGCGATGGCGTCGTTGCGCCACGCCAGAAAAGCCTTCTTGTCAGGCAGCACCCGTGCTGCGAGCCGGCTCATGTAGACGATCGGCACGCCGCCATCGTCTTCGTGCACCATGGACTCGATGGCATCCTGCACGATGAGCAGTGCACAGGCCAGCGGGCCCTTCACCGGGCCGCTGCACTCGTCTTCGTCGGGGCGCCACGGCCGCAGGTAGCGGTCGTCGACCACCGCGGCCCATGCGCCTTCGATGAAGTCCAGGTGCATGCCGATGTCGGCAAGCCCGTCGTAGCGGTACACGATCCACTCGGCGGCTGCGATGGTGAGCGCGAGGCACGCCCGGTACGGCAACTCGTCGATCTTCTCCGCGAGTTCTTCGTCCTTCTCGGTGAGCTCGTACAGGCCCGACTCCTCGAAGTCCTGCCAGACGTAGCGAATGCGCGGCTCTGCGAGTTGGGCGGCGGCGATGGGCGC
>JBEGTX010000282.1:0-3096 GCA_041179165.1 Pseudomonadota bacterium
GTCTTGAAGGCGTTGTGCTTTCATCAGGAACTCTTCGTGACGAGGAACCCGGCCGGCGGCGGAGTGCTGCGCCAGCAGGCCTCTATTGTGAGGGGTGGGCGGCGCGCATCCGATGTGAAGGGTGCAGGGAACGGTGCAGGGAACAGTGCAGGGGAGGGCGGCATGCTGGATCACCATCAGATCAACCCTCGCTCGGCGAACGACACCACCTCGGACGCACCCACCACCAGGTGGTCGAGCACCCGCACGTCGACCAGCGCGAGCGCGGTCTTGAGCGTCTGCGTCAGGTACTCGTCGGCACGAGAGGGCTCGGCCAGACCCGAGGGGTGGTTGTGTGCCAGCACCACGGCGGCGGCACGCAGCTCGAGTGAGCGCTTGACCACCTCGCGCGGGTAGACGCTCGTCTGCGTGAGCGTGCCGCGGAACATTTCTTCCATGCAGATGAGGCGGTTCTGCGCGTCGAGAAACAGCACGGCGAAGACCTCGTGGTGGCGGCCGCCCAGCTGCAGGCGCAGGTAGTCCTTGACCCGGGAGGGCGCATCGAACAGGGCCCGCTCGGTGAGAGGCTGGGCCAGCGCCCGCCGGGCCAGCTCGAGCACGGCGCTCAGTTCGGCCCGCTTGGCCGGGCCCAGGCCTTTCACCCGCCGCAGGTCTTCGGGCTGGGCCTGCAGCAAGGCGTGCAGGCCCTGGAAGTCGGTCAGCAGCTGCTGCGACAAGTTCAGTACCGGCGTGCCCTTGAAGCCGGTGCGCAGCAGCACGGCCAGCAGTTCGGCATCGGCCAGCGCGCCGGGGCCGCGGGCGAGCAGCTTTTCGCGTGGTCGGGCTTCGGGAGGCAGGTCGGTGAGGGTCATGGCGCATCCGTGGGGGCTGGGCTCGATTCTGGTCATCTCCCCTCGGCCGACCACCCCTGTTTTCTGCCCATAACAGGCCTTTTTCAACCAATCCGCCCAACCCACCTAAAATTGGCGAATTCACCGAACCAGGAAATGCTTTGAATCACGTTGAACAGGGCTCGTTCCTGACCTTGCACTACCGCTTGTCCGGCCCCGATGGCGCCGACATCATCAACACCTTCGCCGACAAGCCCGCCACGCTGTCGCTGGGCACGGGCGAGCTCGCCCCGGCCATGGAGTCCCGGCTGCTGGGCCTGGCCGAAGGCACCCGCGCCACGTTCACCCTGGCCCCGGGCGAGGCCTTCGGCGAGCGCAATGCCGACATGATGCAGCGCGTGAAGCTCAGCCTGCTGCACGAACTGGGCGATCCGGACGCCACTTATGGCGTGGGCGACGTGGTGCAGTTCCCCACACCCGACGGCAAGGCCTCTTACGCAGGCGTCGTGCGTGAAGTGGGGCCTGACTGGTTCCTGTTCGACTTCAACCACCCGCTGGCCGGCCAGCCAGTGACGTTCGAAGTCCTGTTGATCGGGGTGCTCTGATGCTTGAAGACGCGCGTCTGGACGAAGTGCTGCTGGCCGAGCCGCGAGGCTTTTGCGCCGGTGTCGACCGTGCCATCGAAATCGTGGAGCGGGCCATCCGCAAGTTCGGGGCGCCCATCTACGTACGCCACGAAATCGTCCACAACACCTATGTCGTGAACGACCTGAAGGCCAAGGGCGCGATCTTCATCGAAGACCTGGCCGATGTGCCGCCCGGCGCCACGCTGGTGTTCAGCGCCCATGGCGTGTCGCAGGCCGTACGCCAGGAGGCGGCAGCCCGTGGCTTCAGCGTGTTCGATGCCACCTGCCCGCTGGTCACCAAGGTGCACGTGGAGGTGGCCAAGCTGCACAAGGAAGGCTACGACTTCATCATGATCGGCCACAAGGGCCACCCTGAGGTCGAGGGCACCATGGGCCAGCTCACCGAAGGCATCTACCTGGTCGAAGACGTGGCCGATGTGGCCCGTGTGCAGCTGCGCCAGAGCGAGAAGCTCGCCGTCGTCACGCAGACCACGCTGTCGGTCGACGACGCGGCCGAGATCCTCCAGGCCGTGAAGACCCGCTTTCCGCTGGTGCGCGAGCCCAAGCAGCAAGATATCTGCTACGCCACACAGAACCGCCAGGACGCTGTCAAGGTGCTGGCGCCCCAAGTCGATGTGCTCATCGTCGTGGGCAGCCCCACCAGCTCCAACAGCAATCGCCTCCGCGAGCTGGGCGAGCGCCTGGGTGCCGATGCCTACATGGTCGACCAGCCCGACGACCTCAAGGCCGAGTGGTTCGTGGGCAAGCGCCGCGTGGGCCTCACGGCCGGCGCCTCCGCCCCCGACATCCTCGTGCAGCAGGTCATCGAACAGCTGCGTGCGCTCGGGGCTGTCACCGTGCGCAAGATGCCGGGCGTCGAAGAGACCATCCACTTCCCGCTGCCCATGGGCCTGGGCGACAAGTCCATGGCCGACATCGCGCCGCGCTGAACTTCATCCACGAGTTTTTTCGAACCGCCCCCATGCTTGACATCACCCTCCTGCGCAAAGACCTCGACAGCGTCATTCAAGCCTTGGAGCGCCGCAAGTCGCCCCAGCCTTACCTCGACGTCGAGCGCTTCCAGTCGCTCGAAGCCGAGCGCAAGGCCATCCAGATGCGCACCGAGGAACTGCAGGCGCGGCGCAACAGCCTGTCCAAGCAGATCGGCATGCTCAAGGGCAAGGGCGAAGACACCGCCCCGGTGATGGCCGAAGTCGGCGGCCTGGGCGACCAGCTCAAGGCTTCGGCGGACCGCCTGACGGTGCTGCAGTTCGAGCTCGACGCGCTGCTCATGAACCTGCCCAATCTGCCGCACGAGAGCGTGCCTCAGGGTGCAGATGAGAGCGGCAACGTGGAAGTGCGCCGCTGGGGCACGCCGAAGGCCTTTGCTTTCGAGCCGAAAGACCACGTCGACCTCGGCGCCCCGCTGGGCCTCGACTTCGACACCGGTGCCAAGCTCTCGGGCTCGCGCTTCAGCTTTCTGCGCGGCCCTGTCGCCCGCCTGCACCGCGGGCTCGCTCAGTTCATGCTCGACATGCAGACCGACAAGCACGGCTACACCGAGTGCTACACGCCCTACATCGTCAACAAGGAAGTGCTCGAGGGCACGGGCCAGCTGCCCAAGTTCAAGGAAGACATGT
>JBEGTX010000283.1:0-5564 GCA_041179165.1 Pseudomonadota bacterium
CATCGTCACCAGATCGTGATCGATGCCGATCTCGCCCAGCTCATTGATCACCACCGCTGCCCGCGCCATCGCCGGATCGCGTACCAAGCGCGTTAGCAAAGTGGTCTTGCCGCTGCCCAGAAAGCCGGTGATCAGGGTGATGGGGATGCGGCCCGAAAGGGGGTCGCGCGTCATGTCAGCCCCTCGTCCGACGGGTGCGTCGGCCGATCCCCCGAGGGGATGCAGGCCGGCTTGGGAGCGGCCCGGCGCTCGGCCTGCTCGCGCTGAACATGACGCGGCTCAAACCAATCAAAGGTCTTTCATGCTGAAAGTCGAAGGCATCAACCAGTACTACGGCGGCTCGCACATTCTGCGCAACCTGAGCTTCGAGGCGCGATTGGGTGAGGTGACGGTGATCCTCGGGCGCAATGGGGTGGGCAAGACCACCTTGCTCAAGAGCCTGATGGGCGTGGTGCCGGTGAAGACCGGCAGCATGCTGCTCGACGGACGGCCCATCACGCATGACCCGTCTTATGAGCGTGTGCGCAAAGGCGTGGGCTATGTGCCGCAAGGGCGCGAAATCTTCGGCCGCCTCACGGTCGAAGACAACCTGCGCATGGGCCTGGCCTACAAGAAGGGCAGCGTGCCGATTCCGGCCGAGCTGTACGAACTTTTCCCGGTGCTCAAGCAGATGCTCAACCGCCGCGGCGGTGACCTCTCAGGCGGGCAGCAACAGCAGCTGGCCATCGCGCGCGCGCTCGCAGCCGGCCCCAAGCTGCTGATCCTGGATGAACCCACCGAAGGCATCCAACCGAGCATCATCAAGGACATCGGCCGTGTGATCCGCATGCTCGCCGACCGCGGCAACATGGCCATCGTGCTGGTCGAACAGTTCTACGACTTTGCGGCCGAACTCGCCGACCAGTATCTGGTGATGGAGCGCGGCGAGATCATCCAGAGCGGCCGCGGCGATCAGATGGAAGCGGACGGCGTGCGGCAGCGCATGAGCATCTAGGAGCCTGGGCGGGAAAGGGACCGTGCCGGCCTCACTCCAGTTGGTGCTGGATGCAGTAACGCGCCAGGTCGACATTGCGCTTGAGCCCCATCTTGGCAAACACACGAGCCCGGTAGGTGCCCACGGTTTTCACCGACAAGCCCATGGCTGCTGCGGTTTCGGCCGGGGCCTGCCCGGCCACGATGGCCATCATCACGCGGTACTCCTGCGGTGACAGGGCCTCGTGAGGCCGAGTTCGGTCGGCGCGGCCGACCGGTGGGATCGGAGCGGCCTCGGCGAGTTGTTCGCTGCCACGGGCTTCGAGCAGGCGCTGAAGGGTTCCGACCAGCTCGTGGGTGGATGGCAGTGGCGGCATGTGGCCTGCCCCGGTCATCTGCAGCAGGCGATGGGCGCAGGCGGCTTCATCACCCGGGCTGAGCACGAGGATGGGAGCACGCGGCGCCAGCTTGAGCAGGGCCGACACGCCATCGGAGCCGGTGGCGTCGGGCAGGGCCATGTCGAGCACGATGGCGTCGGGCTCGGCCGCCTTCACACAGGCAATGGCCTGGGCGAGTGTGGCCGCTTCGTCGAAGGTCGTGTCTGGCCAGGCCACTGCCATGAGGTGGCGTTCCCCGACACACATGATCGGGTGGTCTTCAACGATGAGCACTCTCACGGCCAGGTCCCCACTGCTGTGGAGAACAAACTGTAGTCTTCCCGGGTGGGGTGTCAATGGAACATCTTGCAGGTTGCAAAGGCGCCCGCAGCAGGCTGTTCAGGCCGATCCCGCGTGCACACGGGCGCATTCGGTCGGGTCTCCATCTTTCGATGGTGACCCGAGGCGGTGGCGTTCTCGTCATGCCAGCCCTGCAAAAAGTCCCGGGGCCCGGGGGGTGAGCGGGGGCGTTGGGGGCTGACCAGCGGTGGCCGAAACCGCCAGCCTGTCAGCAAGGGTGTCGCCTTTTACAGCGTGTTGACCACTTCCACAGCAGGAGCCGAAGCGTCCGACTTGACCAGCAGCACCTTCACGTCGTTGCGGGCAACGCTGTCAGGAACCAGCGTCAGCAGCCAGTCGTCGTTGTTGGGAACCGTCACGGCAGCCGAGAACACAGGCACCTTCGAGTCCTTGGCGGTGATGGCCAGGGTGTAAGCGCGGCCGCCGGCCGTGATGTCCTTGGAGTTGGAGCCCGAAGCCGGATTGGCCGACTTGTAGTTCACGGCAGGGAAGTCAGGCGACACGGCCGTGATCGCGGTGTTGGCTGGTAGCAGGTAGACGTCGACGCTGGTGGCATTGAACGATGCGTTGAGCACACGCACACGCGCATTGGTCGCGGTCAGCTCCTTGTCGTAAGGGTCGCTGATGAAGAGCAGCTCGGTGCCGGTGGTGGCGTCAGGCACGGCCACGAGGGTGTATTTGTTGCCACGGCTGGCATCGAAAGTGGCCGTGCCCACATTGGCGCCGCCAGTGGCCGTGCGCACGTCCCACGTCGCGGTGCCCGATTCGGTGTACAGGTAGTTCGAGGCATCCTTGTAGGCCAGGTTGGTCTGCTCTGCATTGCGAGCGACGTTGTTGCGGAACAGCGAGACATTGGGCGCCAGCGGCACGGCGTGCACCAGACGGATCTTGGCGTCTGCAATGTCCAGGCGGTCATCGAGACTGTCGTCGCCGCCGCCGCAGGCAGCCACGAGAAGCATGGGGGTGAGGGCCAGCAAAAATTTGAATGATTTTTTCATGATCGTCCTGCAAGTAGGTTGAGAACCGAGCCGCCGGGGATGAGCTCCGGCGCGTGAATGGCTGCTTGAAGCAGAGGAGCCCACTCTAGGTTCGAGGGCGCGGGCCACCTGTCGGGCGAGCGGGGAAAGCCCTGTCGGGCATCGCCGAGTCTCGTGTCGGACAAAGTCGACACGCCGGAGCCAGGCCGGGCAAACCAAACCGCACTCTCACCAAGGGCTTTGTCCGCACCAGAGCACTGCCCCCCCTTGGTTGGCAAGGCCAAGCCGGCCCGCCACAATGCAGCACCTTGCGCGGGGTCACGGAGCACTGTTCCGTTGCCCACCTTCCGATACGCCCTCAGATCTCATTCATGGCTGCCATCAAAGTTCACCACCTCAACGACTCTCGTTCCCAACGTGTTCTGTGGCTGCTCGAAGAACTCGGCCTGCCTTACGACATCGAGTTCTACGAACGCAACCGCAAGACGTGGCTGGCCCCGGCCACGCTGCGCAAGGTGCATCCGCTGGGCAAGGCGCCCGTCATCACCGATGGCGACGTGACGGTGGCCGAGTCAGGCGCCATCCTCGAGTACCTGGTCGACCATCACGGTGGGGGCCGTCTCAAGCCGGCCGCGGGCACGCCTGAGGCGCTGCAGTACCGCTACTGGATGCACTTCGCCGAAGGCTCCGCCATGCCACCGCTGCTGCTCAAGCTGGTATTCGAGCGCATCAAGAGCACGCGCATGCCTTTCTTCGTGAAGCCCATCGCCCGCATGATCGCCAACAAGGCGCTGGGCGCGGTGGTCGATCCCAACCTCAAGAACCAGCTCGATTTCATGGAGGCTGAACTCGGTCAGCGCGAATGGTTTGCGGGTGCCGAGTTCACCGCGGCCGACATCCAGATGAGCTTTCCGCTCGAGGCTGCGGCGCAGCGCGCCGGGCTCGATGCAAGCCGTCCGCGCTTGTATGACTTTCTGCAGCGCATTCATGCGCGGCCGGCATTTCACCGGGCGCTGCAACGCGGCGGGCCGTACAGCTTCGCTGAATAGGGCCCCAAGGTCGTCGCTGAAGCGACGCCCGCCCCCCGAGGGGAACCACCTGGTGGACCGGCAAAGCCGGATCCACTGGTGTAGGGCAATGCGCTTCGCTCTGGATTTTTTCGATTGCGGCCCTCTGATTACTTCTCTCAGGTGCGCCACACACGCGGCACAGTCGCAGGCAAGTCCCACGCCAGTGGGCGCCAGCGCTTCCACACCTCGGTGAGAAGCTGCATGGCCGGCTCCACGCGCGGCGCAAGGACCCGGACCACCACGACTTGATCATGAGCCGAGGTGGCGCCTGCGGTGGAGCGCAGCGGGTGGACGTCCATCACCTCGCGGGCTTGCTGCAGCAGCGCCTCGCGCCGGGCTGACGCCACGGCTGACCCGGCTGCAAACCACAGCGTGCCCATCACCGTGTGCCCAGCCCAGCCCAAGGGGGACTGCAGCAGCCGCGTGTCGCTGCCATCGATGGTGCCGCGCTCCAGCCACACGCCGGGCAGTTCGATCTGCTGAGTGAAGCGGCCTTCGTCGAACGGCTGCTTGCTCGCGGGCAGGCCCAGCGCCAGCACGTCCCAGCCCATCATTTCGCCACCTGGAGCGAGCTCGAAGCGCATGCGGTTTTCGGCCAGGGCGCGGCGGTAGCAGAGCGTCTCCAGCGGCAGCCACTCGAGGCGCGCGCCGTCCTCCACACGGGCCACGGCCGACTGCAGCGCGCGTTCGCCGGCACTGCGGTAGAAGCGGGTGGCACCCGCGGTGGTGATGAACGCATGCGCACCGCTGCCCACCGTCGTCGCGATGGTGAGTTCATCGCCACCCGCAATGCCGGCAGGTGGGTGCACGATCACGTTGTGGCAAATGCCGTCGCCTTCCGGGTACAGACTTTGCAGAATGCGCAGCGGCCCGGTGTGGCGGTCGTGAACGAGGCAGCGCTCGCCTTCGCGGCGGTACTGGAGCGAGAGGTGGCCGTGCCAGCTCATGGGACGAGACGAACGAAAGACATGCGGAATCGAAGAAGGGCAGGTGGCTGAGAAGGCGCCGTGGCGCCATGCGGGCAAGGTCAGTGGTCGGGGTGTGAGGGTCAGCGCGGGGACACGGGTGGCTCGTGCGTGCTCGGCCGCAGCAGCACGATCAGTGCGCCGGCGCCGCCATCGGACGCACGCGCCTGCACGAAGGCAATGACCTCCTGCTTCTGCACCAGCCAGCTGCGCACCTTGCCCTTGAGCACGGGCTCGCGCCCGGGCGAGCCATTGCCCTTGCCGTGAACCACACGCACGCAACGCTGGCCGTGCCGCGCGGCCTCGCGCAGGAAAGCGGCCAGGCCCTCGCGGGCTTCATCGCGCCGCATGCCGTGCAGATCGATCTCACCCTGGATGGACCATTCACCGCGGCGCAGCTTGCGCACGACATCGGGCCCGATGTCGGCACGTCGGTACGACAGCGTGTCGTCGGTCTCGAGCAGCGACTCCACATCGAATTCGTCTGAAATGGTGGACCGCAGCGCCGCCTCTTCGTCTTGCTGGCGCTGCAGTGGCTCGGGCGCAGGCGGAGGCCGCTTCAGGGGTGCACGGCTCGCAGCCGGCAAGGCGTTCACGCGGCCCACCGTGTGTGAGAACAATGCGCGCTCACGCTCGAGCCGGGCCGCTTCGGCGCGGGCTGTGGCCTCGCGCTCGGCGGCTTCGGCTTCGGCCTTCTTGAGCGCGGCCTTGATTTCACCCAAGTCTTGAAGGCGTTGTGCTTTCATCAGGAACTCTTCGTGACGAGGAACCCGGCCGGCGGCGGAGTGCTGCGCCAGCAGGCCTCTATTGTGAGGGGTGGGCGGCGCGCATCCGATGTGAAGG
>JBEGTX010000284.1:0-2631 GCA_041179165.1 Pseudomonadota bacterium
GACACCCTCTTCACCGACGCCCTGCCGCCCGAGCCCTTCCCCAGGCTGCTGGCCGAGGCCGGCGTTCAATGCGAGGTGGCGGCATGAGCTACCTGCTGGCCCTCGACCAGGGCACCTCGAGTTCACGCAGCATCGTGTTCGATGTCGAAGGCCACATCAAGGCCATCGCACAGCGCGAGACCACACAGATCTACCCGCAGGCCGGCTGGGTCGAGCACGATCCGAAAGAGATCTGGCAATCGCAGCTCGCCACCGCACGCGAAGCACTCGCCAAGGCCGGAATCAAGGCCGAAGACATCTCGGCCATCGGCATCACCAACCAGCGCGAGACCACGGTGGTGTGGAACCGAAAGACGGGCGAGCCCATCTACAACGCCATCGTCTGGCAAGACCGCCGCGCCGAACCCACCTGCGCCGAGCTGCGCGCCCGCGGGCTCGAGGCGACCTTCCGCGAAAAGACCGGGCTCATCATCGACGCCTACTTCTCGGGCACCAAGCTCAAGTGGATTCTCGACCACGTGCCCGACGCCCGCGCGGCAGCCGAACGCGGTGAACTCGCTTTCGGCACCGTCGACAGCTGGCTGATGTGGCACCTCACCGGCGGCCGCCTGCACGCGACCGACGTGAGCAACGCGGCCCGCACGCTGCTGCTGAACGTGCGCACCAACCAGTGGGACGACGAACTGCTCGGACTGCTCGACGTGCCACGCTCCCTGCTGCCCGAGGTGCTGCCATCGAGCCACATCTACGGCCACACGGTGCCTGAGCTGCTGGGTGCAGCCATCCCCATCGGCGGCGTGGCGGGCGACCAGCAAAGCGCCCTCTTCGGCCAGGCGTGTTTCAAGGCCGGCCTCGCCAAGAACACCTACGGCACCGGCTGCTTCATGCTGATGCACACCGGCACGCAATTCCTCACGTCGGCCAACGGCCTCATCACCACCTCCGCTGCCCAGCTCGGCGGCGAAGGCGCCCGCGCGCCCGAGTTCGCCCTCGAAGGCAGCGTGTTCATCGGTGGTGCGGTGGTGCAGTGGCTGCGAGACGGCCTGAACGCCATCAAGTCCAGCAGCGAAGTGCAGGCCCTGGCCGAGAGCGTTCCCGATGCCGACGGCGTCATGTTCGTGCCCGCCTTCACCGGCCTCGGTGCGCCCTACTGGAAAGCCGACGCACGAGGCGCCATCGTCGGCCTCACGCGGGGCACGACGGCCGCCCACATTGCGCGAGCAGCACTCGAAAGCATCGCCTTCCAGAGCGCCGCCCTGTTGCAAGCCATGAGCCGCGACGCCGTGCTGGCTGGCGGCACACCCGTCGCCGAGTTGCGTGTGGACGGCGGCGCCTGCGTCAACAACCTGCTGATGCAGTTCCAGGCCGACGTCCTCGGCATCCCTGTGGCACGCCCGCAAGTGATAGAGACCACCGCCCTCGGCGCGGCCTACCTGGCCGGCCTGTCCTCAGGCGTGTTCAAGGGCCTGGATGAACTCAGCGCGCAGTGGAAGGTGGAGCGGGTGTTCGAACCGCTGATGCCTCTGTCGAAGGCGCAGGACCTGATGCAGCGATGGGAACATGCGGTCGCACAAGCTTCGCTCGGGCACTAAACCCCACCGTGGTTGGAGAGCTCGCGCGAGCACAAGCTGACGCGCATTTCTAGGCCCGCCCCTCAGTGACGAGTATTTCTACAAGTTCACGGAATCGCTCATTGTCGAAGCTCAGTTGAGCAACGAAGGCCATCCCTTCGACCCAGGAAAGATTGCGAACCAACTGCCCGTCGTCGGAACCTTTGCAGTAGACGGCAGGCGGCTCATGGCTGGCTATAGCAACTGGATCGAACGCTCGTGTCTTCAAGAAGAACTCGTACCAACGCCCATCATCAGAATCAAAGCACAAGCTGTAGGAGCCCCCATCGCGGCAGATGTCCACTCCCAGGATGTTCTTCACCACTGGCAAGTCAGCTCTCATTGGTTCTCGCAGGTCAACGTCTAAGATGAGTGGCGGGCCAGGTTTGCTGTGGCCCGCGAACGTTCGGCTTCTCGTTGGTAACGGGTGTCAAAGCGTACAGCAGGCGTAATTGGCATGAGTCTAGAGCGAAGCGCATTGCCCAACGCCAGCGGATCTGGCTCTGCCAGGCCGCCAGGCGGCGCCCCTTGGGGGCAGGAGCAAAGCGACTGGGGGGCCTTATCAACGCGGACCGTACACAGGCAAAGGTGCACCAACTTCATACGCCCCCGCATCCGGCGCAGCCCCGCTGTACCCATCATTCACATTGGGAATGGCCACCCCGACGTTCTCAGCGCCGCCCCCCGAACGCAAGCGCAGATCAGGCTTGGCGAACAAGGTCAACGCAGCGGTCGGCAACGCAATCGTGTTGGCGAACACAGACAGGTCCACCTGCACCGCGTTCTTCTCGGTGCTGATGCTGCGCAGTTGCGTGAGGCTGGTGAAGTTCGTGCCCGCGTAGTTGCCGGCGAACGTGCCCAGCGTGGAGCCGAAGGCGTCGTAGTTGATGTCGGCCGTCGCAGTGACCACGGTCGCGAGTTGCATCACGTTGCCGGCACCACTCGAGTAGCCCCCTGTGGTGGCACCCGGGCCGCCAATGAAGAGGTTGTTTCGCGAGTAGAGCTGGCCCACCGGCGTGTC
>JBEGTX010000285.1:0-2730 GCA_041179165.1 Pseudomonadota bacterium
CGGCCTGCCTCACGCGGTCAGGGTCGAGGTCGAGCGCCATGTAGGGGATGCTCTCGCCGTCGAGCAGGCGCGCCAGGTTCTGGCCGCTGCGGCCATAGCCGGCAATGATGATGTGGCCCTCGGCATTGAGCGAGCGTTTGGCGATCTGCGTCATGGCGACGGACTGCATCAGCCAGTCGGTTGAACTCAGGCGCATCACGATGCGGTCGCTGTACAGGATCAGGAAGGGCGTGACCATCATCGACAGCACCATGCTGGCCAGCACCGGGCTCTCGAGGTGGGCTGGCAGCAGCTTCTGCTGTGTGGCGAGCGTGAGCAGCACGAAGCCGAACTCACCCGCCTGCGCGAGGTAGATGCCGGTGCGCAGCGCCACACCCGTGGGCGCGCCGAACACCTTGGCCAAGGTGCCCACCAGCACGAACTTGAACAGCACCGGGAAGAGGCTCAGCAGCAGCACCAGCCCCCAGCGATCGAACACGATGCCGGCATCGAGCTTCATGCCGATGGTGATGAAAAACAGACCCAGCAGCACATCGTGGAACGGCCGGATGTCGGTCTCCACCTGGTGCTTGAATTCCGTCTCGGCGATCAGCATGCCGGCCACGAACGCGCCCAGCGCCAGCGACAGGCCCGCGTGTTCGGTGAGGTAGGCCAGGCCCAGCGTGACAAGCAGCAGGTTGAGGATGAAGAGCTCCTCGCTCTTGCGCCTGGCCACGAGCGTGAGCCACCAGCGCATCACCCACTGGCCGCCCACCAGCAGCACGGTGAGCAGCAGGGCGGCCTTGAGGGCGGCCAGCAGCAGCGCACGCATCAGCATCTCAGGGGTGGAGCCCAGCGCGGGAATGAGCACCAGCAAAGGCACCACGGCCAGATCCTGGAACAGCAGCACGCCCATCACGCGGCGGCCGTGTTCGCTCTCGAGCTCAAGCCGCTCGGACATCAGCTTCACCACGATGGCGGTGCTGCTCATGGCGAGTGCGCCGCCGAGGGCCACCGCACTCTGCCAGCCCAGCCCCCACTCGCGCCCGGTGTAGGCGAACAGCGCCGTGAGCAGCACATTGCCCACCACCGCCGCCAGCACGGTGAACCCCACCTGGCTGAACCCCAAGCCGAACACCAGCGTGCGCATGCTCTTGAGCTTGGGCAGGTTGAACTCGAGCCCGATCACGAACATCAGGAACACCACGCCGAACTCGGCCAGGTAGGTCATGCCGGCAGAGTCCTTGGCGAGCGCCAAGGCGTGGGGCCCAATCACCACACCCACAGCCAAGTAGCCCAGCATGGGCGGAAGCCTGAGCGAACGGCACACCACCACGCCCGCCACAGCGGCCACGAGGTAGAGCAAAACCAGTTCCAGGGTAGATGCCATCGAAATGAGTCAAAAGGGGAGGGGTGCCTACAATCGCTCCATCCTAATGGACGAACCTTCCCTGCCGTGTCCACACAACCCCCTGCTGTCCCTTCTTTCGACGCCTCGCGCGCACTCCACCTCGCCAGCGAGACCTTCGACATCGAAGCGCGTGCGCTGCTGGGCCTGAAAGCCCGCCTCGGCGACAGCTTTGCGCAGGTGGTCGAGCGCGTGCTGCTCTGCCCCGGCCGGGTCGTCGTGATGGGCATGGGCAAGAGCGGGCACGTGAGCCGCAAGATCGCCGCCACACTGGCTTCCACCGGCACCCCGGCGATGTTCGTGCACCCGGCCGAGGCCAGCCACGGCGACCTCGGCATGGTCACGGCCCACGACGTGGTGCTCGCCATCTCCAACTCCGGTGAAAGCGACGAGATCGCGGCCATCGTGCCCGCTCTCAAGCGGATGGGCGTGGTGCTGGTCGCCATGACCGGGCGCACCGGCTCCACACTCGCCCGCCTGGCCGACTTCATCCTCGACAGCGGTGTCGACGAAGAAGCCTGCCCACTCAAGCTCGCCCCCACCTCCAGCACCACCGCGCAGATGGCGCTCGGCGATGCGCTGGCCGTGGCCCTGCTCGATGCGCGCGGCTTTCGCGAAGAAGACTTCGCCCGCTCCCACCCGGGCGGCAGCCTGGGCCGCAAGCTGCTCACCCACGTGCGCGACGTCATGCGCACCGGCGACGCCGTGCCCAGCGTGCCGCCCGACACCCCGTTCATCGACCTCATGCACGAGATGACCCGCAAGGGCCTGGGCGCCACCGCCGTGACCGATGCCGGCGGCAAGGTGCTGGGCATCTTCACCGACGGCGACCTGCGCCGCCTCATCGAACAAGGTGTGGACCCCCGGTCCTTGAGCGCGCGCCAGGCCATGTCGCCCAACCCGAGGGTGGTGCGCGCCGACGCACTCGCGGTCGACGCGGCCGACCTCATGGAAGCCCACCGCATCACCAGCGTGCTCGTGCTTGACAGCGCCGACGTGCTCGTGGGTGCGCTCAACTCCAACGACCTGATGCGTGCCAAGGTGATCTGACCCATGACGCCCATCACCCCATCGCCCCAGCCCGTCCAGACCTTCGCGCCCGACCTGCTGCTGAAAGCCCAGGCCGTGCGTGCCGCCATCTTCGATGTCGACGGCGTGCTCACCGACGGGCGCATCTACATCAGCGAACGCGGTGAAGAGTTCAAGGCCTTCAACACGCTCGACGGCCACGGCCTGAAGCTGCTGGCCCAGGGCGGCATCGTGCCGATCGTCGTCACCGGCCGCGACTCGCCGGGGGTGCGGCGCCGGGTCGCCGACCTCGGCCTGGCGCACGCCGTCTACGG
>JBEGTX010000286.1:0-3372 GCA_041179165.1 Pseudomonadota bacterium
ACTGAAGCTCCTTGGCCAGGGCCTTGAGGCCCCGCGAGATCTCACCGATCACAGTGGCGCGGTTTTCTTCATTGCCACCCGAGCCGCTCATCAGTTGCAGGTAGTCCACGACCACCAGGCCGACCGTGCCCATCTGACGGGCCAACCGGCGCGCACGCGCACGAAGTTCATTGGGTGAAAGGCCTGGCGTTTCGTCAATGAAAATATGGGCGGTGCGCAATTTCTCGACGGTTTCGCTCAGGCGGCTCCATTCATCGTCGCTCAGGCGACCTGTTCGCAAGTTTTGCTGGTTGATGCGACCAATAGAGCCCACGATCCGCAATGCCAACTGCGAAGCCCCCATTTCCATGGAGAAAATGGCAACGGGCAGGCCTTCATTGACGGCCACGTTCTCAGCGATGTTCAGGGCAAAAGCAGTTTTGCCCATGGACGGGCGGGCGGCCAGGATGATCAGATCGCCTTTTTGCAACCCGGCTGTCATCTTGTCCATTTCCACGTAGCCGGTGCGCACGCCTGTCACGTCTTCGGCACCGTTGTCGTACAGCTCTGTGACCTTGTCGAGCAGGTCGACAACAAGGCCATCCATGGATTGAAAACCTTGCTTGTTACGACTGCCTTCCTCGCCGATCTTCATGATCTTTGATTCGGCATCATCGAGCATGTCAGCCACCGATTTGCCTTTTGGTTCAAAGGCATTGGTGGCAATCTCGTCGGCGGCAGACACCAGCTTTCGCAGCACCGCACGCTCCCGCACGATCTCGGCATAGCGGCGCATGTTGGCCGCACTGGGCACCGATTGAGCCATGTCGTTGAGGTACTTCAGGCCGCCGATGTCTTCTGCAGTCCCCAGCATCTGGAGGTGATCGTAAACCGTGATCACATCCGCCGGCTTGCCATCGCTGACCAAGCTCCGTATTGCAAGGAAGATTCGCTGATGCTCTTGACGATAAAAATCTGAGTCTTTGAGCAGGTCTGCCGCGTGATCCCATGCGGAGTTGTCCAGGAGCAGACCCCCAAGCACACTTTGCTCTGCCTCAATGGAGTGCGGTGGGACGCGGAGCTTCGCAATCTCATCTGAACTGAGTGTTTGCGCGATGCTCTTGACGAGGGATAGTGCAGGAGGAACTGTGGCCATTTTGAATCATATGCTCCGGCTTGCCTTGCTGGGGTGTCCGCCTGTGTATTTTGATCACTGGCGGCAAGTTGTCGAGCCCACTCGTTAAAAAGCCGACCCAGGGGTCGGCTTTTGAATCCACAAGCGCCCGAAGGCGCCAGGATCATTCGGCGGCGGCAACGACCTGAACGGTCACGTCCACGACGACGTCGGTGTGCAGGGCAACGGCCACAGCGTGCTCGCCAACGATCTTCAGAGGACCGTTGGGCATGCGCACTTGCGACTTGGCCACGACGAAACCGGCGGCGGTCAGGCCTTCAGCGACGTCAGCGTTGGTGACGGAGCCGAACAGACGGCCGTCAACGCCAGCCTTCTGGCTGACGGTCACGGTCTTGCCAGCGAGCTTTTCGCCCACGGCTTGAGCGGCGGCCAGCTTTTCAGCCGAGGCCTTTTCCAGTTCGGCGCGACGGGCTTCGAATTCGGCGATGGCCTTTTCGGTGGCGCGACGTGCTTGGCGAGTGGGGATCAGGAAGTTACGGGCATAGCCGTCCTTGACCTTGACCACATCACCCAGGTTGCCCAGGTTCGCGACTTTTTCAAGCAGGATGATTTGCATGAGATGGACTCCTTAGGCCTTGTGCTGGTCGCTGTACGGCAGCATGGCCAGGAAACGAGAGCGCTTGATGGCGGTCGTCAGTTGACGTTGGTAGATCGCGCGGGTGCCGGTCAGGCGTGCGGGGATGATCTTGCCGTTTTCAGCGATGAAATCGCGCAGGGTGTCCACGTCCTTGTAGTCGATTTGTTCGACGTTGGCGACGGTGAAGCGGCAGAAACGCTTGCGGCGGAACAGCAGCGATTGCGTGTTGCGCTTGCCCTTGCGGTCTTTGGAGAACTTGCCTTTGCCACGAGTGATAGCCATGTTGACCTCTTGTGTGCAGATTAATCTGTCGGTGTTGAGTTGAGCTCGATGATGTGCAGCAGGATGCCTCGTCCGTTTCGCGACATGCCCAGAAATCCCTTGAAGAGCAACTCGGCACCGATGTCGGTGCGATTGAGTCGTTCAGCCATGGGACCCATCGCCACTGCTCTGAGATCACAGACCACCTTGCGGGGCTGTCCGGCTTCTACCAACGATGATTCGTGGTGGAGACCGAGATCCAGTGCGGGCAAACCGGCTGGGGTGTATCGAAGGGCCTTGCGTTCAGTGATTCGGGCGGTCAGTGTCACTTCATTGAAGTGGGGGCTGACGGAGTCGCTCGGGACATCACTCATCGCGCGGGCTGGACGTCACGCCCTGATGCCACAAGGCATCAGGCCGCGGCTTGGTTGGTGTCTTGCGCAGCCTTGCGGGCCTCTTCGCGCTCAACTTGCTTCATCATGACCGAGGGAGCTGTTTCAGCCTTTTCCTTGACCACGGTGAGGTGACGCAAAACAGCGTCGTTGAACTTGAATGCGGTTTCGATCTCAGCCAGGGTTTCGTTGCTGGTTTCGATGTTCAGGCACAGGTAGTGAGCCTTGGCCAGCTTGTTGATCTGGTACGCCAGTTGACGGCGGCCCCAGTCTTCAACGCGGTGGATCTGGCCACCAGCGGCGGTGATCACACCCTTGTAGCGCTCCAGCATGGCTGGAACTTGTTCGCTTTGATCCGGGTGGATCAGCAGCACGATTTCATAGTGACGCATAGCATCTCCTTGTGGATTCCCCGCCCGACTAAAGGTGGGGGGTGAAGCCGTCGTGAAGCGTCAGACCCACGGACGGCAAGGGTTGCCTCTGGCGAAATGCCAGAAGGCAACTGACGAAAAGTCTTCGAGTATAGCCTGAAAACTCAGCCGCGGGGGGCCAGTCGTTTCCAGGTGTCGACCACCGTGTCAGGGTTCAGCGAGATCGAGACAATGCCCTCGTCGCTGAGCCACTCGGCAAAGTCGGGGTGATCGCTGGGGCCTTGACCGCAGATGCCGATGTACTTGCCGTGGGCACGGCAGGCCGCAATGGCACGCGAAATCAAGGCCTTGACGGCGGGATCGCGCTCGTCAAAGTCGGCGGCCAGCAGTTCCAGGCCCGAATCGCGGTCCAGGCCCAGGGTCAACTGGGTCAGGTCGTTCGAACCGATGGACATGCCGTCAAAGAACTCCAGGAACTGCTCGGCCAGGATGGCGTTGGAGGGCACTTCGCACATCATGATGACGCGCAGGTTGTCGGTGCCGCCCTTGGAAGCCCGCACCAGCCCCTGGTCGGCCAGCATGCCAGTGACCCGTTCG
>JBEGTX010000287.1:0-4057 GCA_041179165.1 Pseudomonadota bacterium
GCGCAGGTGCTGTCGTTGCCTGTCACTGCACGTGCCCTGGTGGCATGGTCCGATCCTCCCGAGGTGGCGCTGCTGTCCTGGGGGCCGCCACCGGCACCGCCTCCACCATCCGAGCCCGTCAAGCCGGTTCAGCGTCCCGTGGCGGCCGCACGGGTCGTGCCCACCGCACCTGCATTTCCTTATGCCCTGATCGGCCGTTTCGACGACGGCCACGGCCCGCAGGCCTTGCTGGTCAGTCCGCTCAGAACGGTCAATGCCAAAGCCAACGACGTGATCGACGGGCAATGGCGGGTGGACCAGGTCCTTCCCAACAGCATGACGCTCACCTGGTTGCCGGGCAACCTGCAGCAGACCCTCAACGACCGCCCTTCATGACCCTTCTTGCCGATTCCGATCTGTGTCGTTCGCCTGGGAGCATGCCCCGGCGCCTGGTGTTCCTGAGTGTGCTGTGGCTTTGCCTGTTGGCCTCGTGTGCTTCGGTCGTGCAAGACGCTGATCAGCTCGCGCAAAGCGGACTGCACGAACAGTCTCTCGTGATGCTGGCGAGTGCCAGTGCCAGCGCGCCCACCGACCGGCAGGTTCGCAGCGCCCTCATGCGCCAGCGCGAGACCACCATCAACCACCTGGCCTACCAAGCCGATGTGGCGCGCACAGGGGGGCGCCTCGATGTCGCCCGCCAGCTGCTCGACAAGCTCACTGCAGTCGATCCCAACCACCCGCGCGTGATGGGCTTGCGCAATGAGCTCGACCGCGCCGCGCAACACGACAAGCTGCTCGCCGAGGCGCGCGCGAGCATGTCGGCCAACCGCTTCGACGAGGCCACGGCCAAGGTGGAGCGTGTGCTGAGCGAGTCGCCCGGCCATCCGGGGGCGCGCGGGCTGCAGATCAAGCTGCGCGAAAGGGTGCCGAGCGAACCCGTGCCGCAAACGCTGGGCGCTGCGTTCCAGAAGCCCATCACCCTGGAGTTCCGCGACGCCGCCCTGCGCAACGTGCTGGAAGCGCTGGCCCGCACCAGCGGCGTGAACTTCGTGTTCGACAAGGATGTGCGCAGCGACGCCAAGGTGTCCATCTACCTGAAGGACGTGTCCATCGACGATGCGCTCAAGGTGATCTTGTCGACCCAGCAGCTCGACCGCAAGCTCTTGAACGAGAGCACCGTGCTCGTGTACCCGAACACGCAGGCCAAACAACGCGAACACCAGGAGCTCACGGCGCGCAGCTTCTACCTCACCAATGCCGATGTGAAGCAGGCTCAGAACCTGATCCGAACCATCGCCAAATCGCGCGACATGTTTGTCGACGAGCGGCTCAACCTGCTGGTGGTGCGCGACACACCGGAGGTACTGCAGCTCATCGAGCGCCTCATCGCCGCGCTCGACCTGCCCGAGCCCGAGGTGGTGCTGGAGGTCGAGGTGATGGAGATCGCCAGCAACCAGCTCGACGAACTCGGCATCCAGTGGCCCGACCAGATCCAGTACGGCATCACCGGGTTGTCGGGCCAGGTTGAACTCGGCCAGCGCAACAGCTTTCGTGCGAGCATCACCAACCCCGCCGTCGTCGCAACGCTGCGAGACACCACCAGCCGCGGCAACGTGCTGGCCAACCCGCGCCTGCGTGCGCGCAACCATGAAAAAGCCAAGGTGTGGATCGGCGAGAAGCTGCCGGTGTTCACCACGCAGTCCACCGCCAACGTCGGTGTCTCGGCCTCGGTGTCGTACATCGATGTGGGCTTGAAGCTCGACGTCGAACCCAGCGTGCAGCTGGACAACGACGTGGTGATGAAGGTCAACCTCGAGGTGAGCACGCTCATCGGTCGTGTGCAGGGGCCGCAGGGCTCGGTGGCGTACCAGGTCGGCACGCGCCAGGCCACCACCTCGCTGCGGCTGCGCGACGGAGAAACCCAGATCCTCGCCGGCCTCATCCGCGCCGAAGACCAGAAGAGCATCATCGGCGTGCCTGGCCTGGCCCAGCTGCCCTTGCTCGGCCGCCTGTTCGGCGTTCACAGCGATCAGCGGGTGAAGACCGAGGTGGTGCTGCTGATCACGCCGCGCGTGGTGCGCAACATCGGCCTGCCGGATGCTTCGATCACGAGCATTGCATCCGGGGTCGATGGCAGCCCCGGGGCCGGCTCAGCCAGGTTGTCGCGGCGAGCGCAGGTCTCGGTGCCGTTGTCGGGTGCGGGGGCCGGCGCCATCGCGGGCGGGGCAGTGACAGCAGGGCAGGGTGGCCAAGCGCCTGCGGTGGTCGATCAAAGCGCATTGCTGGTCCTGTCCACCAGTGGGCAGGTGGCCGTGGGTGAGACGGTGGCCGTGACGTTGCAGAACCGCTCCGCAGCCACCATCCGTGGCGAGCTCGAGTTCGACACCGCGCTGCTCCAATCGTCACAGTCCGGAGAAAAGAACGTCGGCCGCACCGCCTTCAACCTGGCGCCGGGCGGAGAGCAGGTGTTCCTGCTGCGTGCCTTGCCTGCGGCCGAAGGTCAGACCGTGGACGTGGCCGTGGTGGGCCTGAGCGGCAGCAAACCCGATGGCAGCTCACCGGCCGTGCGTGTCGAGGGCGATGGCTTCGTGACGGTGAGCGCCCCATGACACCGCGCACGCGCATGGCCGGCTTCACGCTCATCGAGATGATCGTGGTGGTGGCCATCGTCGGCATCCTCGCCACGGCGGCGCAGCCGCTGCTGTCGTTCACACTGCGCCGCACGCAGGAGTTCACGCTGCGCCAGAGCTTGCGAACCTTGCGCGAAGCCATCGATGCCCACAAGCGTGCGGCCGACGAGGGCCGCATCGTGGTGGCGGCCGACGCCACCGGCTACCCGGCCACGCTGGAGGTGCTGGTCAACGGCGTGGCGGACGCTCGCAACAAGGACAAGCGTCTGTACTTCTTGCGGCGGCTGCCGCGCGATCCGTTCGCGGAGCCGGCCGTGCCTGCTGCGCAGACCTGGAACTTGCGTGCGTCCGACACCCCGCCCGAGGCGCCGATGGCGGGGCGCGATGTGTTCGACGTCCACTCGCGCAGCGAGGCCGTGGCGCTCGACGGCTCCACCTACAACGGCTGGTGAAACGATGAAACGCCGCGCCACCGGATTCACCCTCATCGAGTTGATCGTCGTCATGGCGATCGTCGGCCTGCTGGTGTCGATTGCTGCGCCGCGTTATTTCAGAAGCCTGGAGCAGGCCCGCGAGAACAGCCTGCGCACCTCGCTCAACGTCATGCGTGACGCGCTCGACCAGTTCGCCGCCGACAAGGGACGCTACCCGCAAGGGCTGGGGGAGCTCGCGCGCGAGCGCTACCTGCGCGAGCTGCCGGAAGACCCCATCACCCGCAAGCGCGACACCTGGATCCCGCTCGCGCCCTTGCCAGACGCCGTGATCTCGGGTGGCGTGGCCGACGTGCGCTCAGGGGCCGCAGGCCGAGGGCTGGACGGGAGGCTGTATGCCGACTGGTGAGCGCCTGGCGGGTGAGGGAATGCAGGGTTTCACCTACCTGTGGCTGTTGTTCATTCTCGCGGCCGGGGCCTCGGGCCTGGCCCTGGCCGGTCAGCGGTGGAGCACCGCGGTGCAACGCGACCTCGAACGCGAGCAGATGTTCCGCGGGCGGCAGATCGCGCTCGCCATCGAATCGTTTCACGCCGCCACACCGCCGGGGCGGCCGGCATGGCCGAGCGCCCTCGCGCAGTTGCTGAAGGACGAGCGAGGCCCTGCACCGCGGTACCACCTGAGGCAGCTCTACGCCGACCCCGTCACCGGCGAAGCGGACTGGCTGCTGATGGTGCGTGAGGATGGAAGCCTGCGCGGAGTGCGCAGCCGCAGCGATCGGCCCGCGCTCATCACGGCCGGCCTGGCCGCGGCGAAACCGGGCGCACTGGTGCGGCTGTCCGACCGCGAGTTTCTGGCGCAAGCCCGAACCATCCCCGCTGCGCGCTCAGCTTCTGCCGCGTCTACTGCCGCCCCTGTAGCGTCTTCTCCAACGGGTTCTCCCGCCGACGAATCCGACCCACCCCCCTGATCAAGGTGATCCGTTCGGCTCATGCAGCGGCCGGCCGCTCACCCCCTCG
>JBEGTX010000288.1:0-8660 GCA_041179165.1 Pseudomonadota bacterium
TGCGCCAGTGCAATTCAGGAAGGCGAGCACACCGCTCCGCGATGGGGCGGTACCAGTCGGCCTCCGCATCCAGGCAAGCGCGCATGCGAGCGGCCAGACCGCGGGCCTCCGGTGGTCCGGCAAGCATCGCTCTGGCTATTGCAAGCGCAGTGAGGCGGGTGAGGGTGGGCATGTTGTCGAGGTGCAGCACGCCACCCAACCTGCGGGCGATGCGTGAGGTGCGTGGCGAGGATCGCCGGTCGCCTCACGCCTCGGATGGCCTTGCAAACAAGACAACCGCGGGGGAACCCCTCGGTGCGAAGAGACTTGTCGTACCGCAGACAAGGAGACTTCGCCTCGAATTTGGAGGGCGGCCGCGACCCGATGATGGGGTGGATCGATGACGGTTCGAGGTCGCGGACTGCCCCTCTTGGTTGAACGGAGCAGCGGTGCATCACGGGCGGGACGCTTGGACCCGCTGCGATCTTGCGATCGGTGCAGTGAGACCGCAGCTGGCGCGCGGTCTGCATGGTCGGTGAGTCGGCGCGCGGGAGGGCTGGCAGCTTTCCGAATCGAGAAAAAACTGCACGCCAAAGACGGACGCCACAAAGACAAAAGCCCCAGCGAGAAGACTCGCTGGGGCTTTGTTTTATCTGGCTCCTCGACCTGGGCTCGAACCAGGGACCTACGGATTAACAGTCCGGCGCTCTACCAACTGAGCTATCGAGGAATTAAGCCTCGCAGTATAGCCTGAAAATACGTTGTTGTGGCAAGTGCTGATTACAAATCTGCACGAAGGCTCAACCGAACTGTTCTGGCTTCGAGCGGAAAGAGGTAGACGTGCCCGTACTGCGTGGGCGATTCTTTCCACGCACGGCGGTCGAAGACGTTGTCCACCGAGAGGCGCCAGGTGAGGTCAGCAGCGTCCAGTCGGTGGCGATAGATCGCGCCCAGGTCGGTGCGGGTCCACGACGGCAGGTCCATCGATTCGTCGGCCAACACGGTGCGGCGTCCTTCATGCGTCAGTGCGCCTTGCAGCGTGAGGCCTGGCAGCTCGGCCACGCGGTAGCCGGTCTGCAGCTTCAGCGTGCGCTGGGGGACGTTGGTCGGACGGCGGCCGTTGAGCGTGGCATCGGCCGCGCCTTCTCGGCGTGCGTGCAACAGCATCGCGCCCACGCTCACGTTCCATTGGTTCATGCGGTGGTTGATGCTGCCGTCGAGACCGCGGTGGTGGTTGCTGCCGTCCACTTCGTAAAGAGGAGGCGCATCGGTGACGGCCGGGCGATCGATGTCGAAGTAGGCGAGGCTCCAATCGGTGCGCTCGTGACTGCCTTTGGCACCGAGCTCCCATTGGCGGCTGCGCAGCACGGGCAGGGCCAGCCCGGCGTTGGTGTAGCGCGATCGGTTGGGCACGACGTCCGACTCTGCCCCTTGGCCCCAGCTGGCATAGACGAACTGGCTCGGCTTCCATTCGTACGCGCCGGCGATCCAGGGTGTGGTGATGGGCTGGTCATACGACGTCGCTCGTGAGCCGTCCGTGCGTACGCTTTCGCGGTGGATGCGGGTGTGGCGCAGGCCCAGCCAGCTGCTGAAACCCTGGCCCCAATCGATGTGATCTGTGAGGAACAGTTCGGTCGTGCGTTCACGGCGGCTCGTGGCCTCGTCATTCACTGCAGGGTTGGCTGGCGTGACCAGCGTGCCGTCGATGTTGCCCGAGCCCACGTACTGATTGGTCTGGCGCTGGATGTCGTAGCGCAAGCGGCTCAATGACAGTCCGCCGCGCAGCGAGTGTTCGATGCTGCCGGTCTTCCAGCGGCCCTGCAGCGCCGACTCTGCACTGTCCACCGTGCGGCGTTCGTTTTCGCTGCGGTAGTCGTACAGATCGAAGTCGCCGTTGGCCGCGTAGCGGTCACACGACGTGAAGCCGCTCGTGGGATGGCAGTCGTGGCCGTAGGGGTAGGCCAGGTAGTCATCGGTCTTCAGGCGCTGCGTGCCGGCCACGGTGATCCAATGCCAACCGCCGCTTAACGTGTGGTCTGCGCGCAGTGTGCCGGTGAGGCCGTCGAACTGGTTGGGTTGGCTCCAGGGCTGGTTGTTCAAGTTGGCCGGACGGCGCACGTCCGGGAGCCGATCGCCGGTGAGGCTGTAGCCGGGCACGCTGGCGCCAACTTGATGCGACCATTCGAGTTCTGCCTGCAGCAGGGTGTCGTTGGTGATGCGCCAGTCGCCTGCGAAGGCGGCGAGGCTGCGGTCGAGGTGGCCGTAGTGGTCGACGTTCGGATTGACACGCTCACGCGCCAGGTTCACGCGGTAACCGATGCGCTTGTCGGCGTCGGCGTGGTCGCTCCAGTCGAGTGATGCGCCCAGCGATCCCCGGTCCCCCGTGCTGATGCGGACCGACCGAAGGCGATTTGCTGTGGGCCGCTTCACGACAAGATTGATCAGCCCCCCGGGCGCGCTGGTGCCGGCCTGGATGCCGCTGGTGCCCTTGAGGATTTCCACCCGCTCCTTGTTGACCAGCGACAGCGGCGTCTCTGCACTGTTGGGCAGGCCCTCACGGCGGAAGTTGAAGCGCGGGTCGGTGACGAAGCCGCGGATGGTGAAGTAGTCGTAGTAGCCGTAAGCGTTGTAGGCATCAGTGGCCGCGGCTTCGAGCTTGATGACGTCGGACAGCTGCGCGGCGTTGACGTTGTCGAGCTGCGCGCGGGTGATCACCGTGGCCTGCAGCGGCAGGGTGCTCACAGGTTGTCCTGCGAACCCGCTCACAGCGGTGGGCACGGGCAAAGACGTGACGCGAACGGCCGGCAGCGTGATGGGCGTGGGTTCGGCCGGGGCCGATTCGGCGGCAGCAGGTTGCGGCGCAGCCTGAGCCCACACGGCCAGTGGCGAGCCCAGCAAGCAGGCACAGGCCAACGCGATGGCGTGGGGTGCCGCGTCGGATGACGACGCAACGATCGCGGCGCGCGATGCGCGGCGTGACACAGGGCGAACGGACGGGTGAGACGACGTGCCAGAAGACTGGACACACAGAGAGTGACGCGAAAAAGCGCGAAGCGAAAAAGCCATCAGGATTCCAACTGCAGATGGCAGGGCGGCGCAACGCCTCGTGAGGCAGAACGCTTCCCTGCGCGAGGATTACCTCAATCAGGTTCAAAGGGACTGTCTCAGTCGAATCGGCGCACGGCCGTTTCAACACCCCCAGCGAGGCTTCGCGAGCTGGCGCGAAGCAGGGGGGATTGTGCCTTGAATTGCAGCAGAGCCTGGAAAGGCGGCATCAACACGGCAAGTTGACTGCTTCGGAGTTCGTCAGAAGAGGCTCTTGACGCGCGTTGATTTCAACGCGAAGGCGAACCTGCAGAGAGGAGGGCCGTCGATCGCTGATAATCCACGCCCAGCCCGGGTGGTGAAGCTGGTAGACACAGCGGACTTAAAATCCGCCGCTTCTCGTGAGAGGGCGTACGGGTTCGATCCCCGTCCCGGGCACCAGTCACGCCATCGAGCGCTCGACGTCAGCGATGGCAGTGATAGCCACCGTTCTTGCGGTCATGGTGACAGCCGCTCTGGTCGAGTCCTCCGCCGTGGCTGACGGCGTAGCCGCATGTCACTGCCAGGATCACGCCGATCACCAGGGCCACTTGTTTCATGCAGTTCTCCAGAAGGGGACCTTGAATGTACCGAGTGGGCAGGCCGCAGACCATGTTCTGCAGCCCGCCGAAGCACGCCGCTGCCAATTGGTGCCGCTTTGTGCCTTCTGCCGACGGGCAAGCGCGCGACCGCATGGCCTCATGGTTATTGCTGTGCAGTCATGTTGCAGTGCGATCTAATTCGGCGACACCGTTCCCCTCGATGGTGAAGGAGCCGCTGATGAAAGCTTCCGTCTTGGTGGCGCTGGCCTGCTGTGCCGCGTGGTCCGGCGTGTCGGCCCAGGCGGCCGCTCCGATCAATCTTCAGGTGAGCATCACGCCGCGCAGCACGCTGTTGCAACCGGGTGAGAGCGCCTGGTTCAATCTGCACGTGACATCCGACAGCAATGCGACTTGGCTGAGCGGGTCGGTGAGCCTGCATTTCGATGCTGAACTGCTGGAGCTCAGCCACGTGTCGCTGGGGACGCCTTTCGATCTGGGCGGCAGCCTGGGATTGCTCTCGATCGAAGACGGTGTGGGCACGCTGAGCGACATTGGTTTTTCGAGTGCCACGGGGATTGCTGGGGGCTTCGATATTGCAGCGGTGCAGTTCATTGCCAGGTCGTCGAACGGCTACAGCACCCTCCGGCCCTTCGAGTCGATTGCGGGACCGTTCGCGTGGACCACGGTCTCGGGCGAGTCCTCGGTGTTCAGCGCGATCCCGGGTTCGGTGTCGGTCGTGCCGGAGCCTCAGTCCGCAGCGTTGATGTTGCTGGGCCTGGGTGTGCTGCTCTGCAGTGCGCAGGCGGCGGGCCTGCGTCGCGGCATGGTGGTGGCCGACCGCACACATTGATGCCTTCGGGCCGCACCGTCGCCAAGCGCAGGGAGCAGGCCCGCATCACCGCGGCATCCGGAGGAGCCCGCATTCGATGGGGCATTGCGGCGCTCGACCCTTGATTTTCAGTAACCGTTTTCCGCAGTTGTCAGCGAAGATGTCTGCAGCGGCCTGTTCCGGCAAAACCCGAAAAATGCTCGCCTAACATCCGGCATCGCAATGGGCGAGACACGGTGGGGCGTTCATGAACAACGGTTTCCAGCGACGGGTTTTCTTGCAGCATCTGACGGCCGCCGTGGGCAGCGTGGCGGTGGTCGGCTGCGGTGGCGGTTCGGCAGACAGCCCGGCCACAGCGGGCACGCCTGTTCCTCCTTCTCCTTCCCCCGCACCGGTCCCGCCGCCCGCGCCAGCCCCGGTCGGGTCCATGCAGTTCACGCTGGTGGCACCCACCGCCGTCACGCTTGCCCCGTTCACCTTGGGCCACGCCTTCCGAAAGGGCCAGGTGCCCAGTGGCCAGTCGGTCGTGGCCAACATCGGGGCCTTGCAAGTCACGCCGAAAAACCGCTGGCCCGACGGCTCGCTCAAGTTCGCCGTGCTGGCCGGCCGCGCGACGCTTGCGGCCAACAGCCACCTCAGCGTGACCCTCGCAGTGGGCGCGCCGGTTGCCGGTGCGCCACTCACCACCACCCACCTCAAGGCCACGGGCATCACCGCCTCGGTGGGCGCCGGTTCCTTCGGCACGGCCAGCTGGTCCGGCACCGAATGGGACAGCCCCTTCCAAGCCTGGATCAGCGGCCCCGAGATGTCGTCGTGGATCTACCGCAAGCCCATCGGCAGCGACGCGCATCTGGTGGCCTGGCTCGAATTGCGGCTCTATGCCGATGGGGCGGTGGAGGTGTTGCCATGGGTCGAGAACGGATACCTGCTGGTGGTGGGCCCGACCAACAAGTCGGCGACCTTCAGCTTCAGCCTGGGCGGCACGCAGCGCTTCAGTGCGGCCATCGACCTGCCGAACCACTGCCGCACGCCGCTCGCCAGCGGCAGCTCGTTGTCGCACTGGCTGGGCAGAGACCCGCAGGTCACGCCCAAACACGACACCGACTATCTGCAGTCCACCGCCTTGGTGCCGGTCTATCGGGCGAATGTTTCGCCAACGGCTGGGGTCGTGACGGGGCTGGCCAGCACCTACACGCCCCTGCAGGCCAGCAACCACTCGCCAGGCATGGGGTCCTCGGGGTACCACGGCTCGATCGGGCTGCTGCCGGAGTGGGATGTGCTGTACCTGTGCAGCACGAGTGCGCGGGCCTACACCGGGCTGATCGTCAATGCCTACAGTGCAGGGCGCTATGGCATCCACTTCCGCGACGAAACCACGCAGCGGCCGCTGCGTTTCTCGAGCCACCCACATCTGGTGGTGGGCGGTGGCAGCGCCATCAGCTCGTCGGGCGCCTCGTCGACCAACCTCTACACTCCCGCATCCACAGGCACCTCGCCGCCGAGCTGGGCCTCGAGCCACCATCCGTCAGTGGGCTACCTCGCGTACCTGGTGACGGGCCGCTGGTACTTCATGGAAGAGCTGCAGTTCGCGGCCACGCTCAACTACCTGAAGAACAATGACACCACGCGCTTGAATGCCAGCGGGGTGTTCAACTCCGCCGCGGGCGCCAACACCACCCGCGGCGCGGCCTGGGGTCTGCGCACATTGGCGCAAGCCGCGAGCGCCACGCCGGACGACGACAC
Organism: Pseudomonadota bacterium; assembly: GCA_041179165.1. Classification (GTDB taxonomy): domain Bacteria; phylum Pseudomonadota; class Gammaproteobacteria; order Burkholderiales; family Burkholderiaceae_C; genus Rhizobacter. Next base: position 6,178 of record JBEGTX010000288.1, read on the forward strand.
CGCCCTGCGCACCGAGTTTCTCAACTCGCTGGCCGCCAATGTGGATTGGAACCACGCCACCTATGTGGCGCAGGCGAACAACCCTTTCGGCTGGGTGCGGCCCTACAGCGACTACACCGGCGTGGGCGACAGCCTGTACTTCGAGGCCACCTGGATGCAGGACTTCTACACCGCCGCCTTCGGTTACGCCAAGGCGCTGGAGCCAGCCATTCCGTCGGCCAGTGCCACGCGGCTCACCGAGTTCTTTGCGTGGAAGGCGCGCAGCATCATCGGCCGGCTGGGTGCCACGGCCAGCACCGACTACCTGTACCGCGATGCCGCGCCGTACACGATCGCCGTGTCCCCGAGTGACACGCCTGATTTCGCAACAGGCACCGGACCCTGGTTCGCCAACTGGGGCGCCGTCTACACGGCCACCGTGGGCCAGGCCAACCCGGGTGCGGCGGGTGATCTGCGCGGCGCCTACTTTCCGGAAGCCACGAGCTACTGGGGCAACCTGCAACCCGCCATCGCCTATGCAGTGCAGCACAACGTGACCGGTGCAGTCGAGGCCTATCGACGCATGGGCACGGCAGGCAACTGGCCGCAGATCCTCGAGGGTTTCAATGGCAACCCGGTGTGGAGCGTTCGGCCGTTGGTCGAACCCGCCTGAGCCTGTCGCTGTGACCCCGGTTTGAACCCTGCTTCAGAAAGCTCATGATGTCCGACAACCCACGTGCGCCCCTTCCGCCAAAGGCCGATCGACGCGATTTTCTGCACCTTGCTGCGGCGCCCCTGGCGGGCTTGCTGCTGTCGGCTTGTGGTGGCAGTGACACGGCATCGCCGACGGCGGCGGCACCTGCGCCATCCCCAGCTCCCACGCCCGCACCCGCGCCGGGCCCGGCACCTGGACCTTCACCCGCCGGACCGCCGTTGCCCACGGGTCCCGTACCCGCCTGGGTGGCCGCCTTGCCGCTGTGGCATTGGCATGCCATCCCGAACACGGCCTTGTCGAGTGTCGACCCAGCGGTGCGGGCGTTGGGCGTCACAGGCCCGAGCTCCAAGATCAACGCCTGGTGTGGCGCGGCGCTCAAGCGCAGCGGCAGTGTCTACATGCTGGGTGCTGCCGGTGGACACGCCGACTATGCCGGCAACGAGGTCGATGCGCTGGCGCTGAACGTGGCGATGCCGGGATGGGTTCAGCTGCGCGGGCCCACGATCAATGCCGACATCATCAACGGCACGCAGTACTACCTCGACTCGCGGCCCTCGTCCACCCACACCTACTACGCCACGCAGTTCATCGATGCGCTCAATCGTTTGGTGGTGGTGGCGAGCCCGGGCATCAGCGGGCCTTTTCCGCCCGCACCGGCCAACTTCCCGTACGGGGGTGACACGCGCTCGTTCAGCTATAACGTGGCCGGCGGCGATTGGGACAGTCCGGATCACATGGCCGCCTACACCGCGGGCGGTGACTTCACCGCAGCGCTCTGCGCCAAACATCCCCTCACCGGCGACATCTACTACTCCCGCGGTTACGGCCCAGGCTGGTTCCGCTGGACACGGGCCACCAACACCTGGACCAAGCTGTCGAATGCCACGCGTGCACCCTGGTATGCCGGCGCGGCCATCGACACGCTGCGCGACCGCATGCTGGTGGTGGGTGGCTACAGCCCCATCAATCCCGAAGTCCATACGCTGGACGGCGGCTATGTGGCGGCCACCTTCGGCGGCTTGGGTTCAACGGCCCTGAGGGTGACCGGTTACCCCGGCGTGATCTACGACGAAAGCCTGGACCGCTACCTCGTGGCCTTCAACGACAACGGGTTCATCAAGCTGCTGCGCGTGCACCCCGAGACCTGGCTCGTGGACGATCCTGCACCCACGGGCAGCTTGCCCACCTCGCGGCAGAACGGCATCCAGAACTCGATTCAGTATGTGCCAGAGCTGAAGGGTTTCGTGCTGGCCAACAACCCCAATGGCAACGTGATGTTCATGCGCACCGCGGCTTGAAGCAGGTTCTTTGTGGCCGAGCAATGCGCTGTGTCAGCTGCGCAGATCTCGCAGGTGGCTCCACGGGTAAATGCCCCGCTCGTGGCCGTCGCTGAAGTGCAGCTGCAGGCCGTAATTGCCGATGGGGGTGGCGTCGGTGACCGCAAGGTCGTCTGGCGTGATCTCAGCGAGTTCTTCAGCGCTGAGTCGGCGGCAATCGGTGCAGCGGCAGCTCTGGCGCAGCACCGCTGCGCTGAGGTTCAACTCTTCATCGTCCCAGCGCAAGGTGACCGTGCGCTTGGCCAGGTGAATGGCGGTCGGCGGCGTCATGTCGCTCATGCGGCCAGCGCCTTGTCGAGCCGCGCGATGGACAGGCGCGCGAGTTTTCGCACCTCCGGGTCGGGATCGGCCTGTGCGGCCAGCAGCAGCGGCAGGGCGTCCGCATGGGCGGTCTCGCCGAGCGCGATGGCGGCTTCCTTGCGCAGGTTGCTCACCTCATGGCACAAGGCCGC
>JBEGTX010000289.1:0-10728 GCA_041179165.1 Pseudomonadota bacterium
CCGCTGGCGCGCCGGTGGGGCACGAAAGCAGCATGTTTTGATGCTACGCCGGTTGCTTGTTGCTGTGTGTCACCGAGTGCTTTTTTGCCCCATTTCGGGGGTTCGAGTGTGGCAACCGTTGTGCGGAAGTGCCACAAATCGGAGCAGCCTGAGGCTCACACGCAACACCCGCCCGTGCAACGTGGCATGCCGGCCAGGTCGGTGCGGGTCTGGACATTTGAAAACCCCGCAGCCAGAAGCAATTGGGTGACGGCGTCGGCCTGGTCGTACCCATGTTCGAGCAGCAGCCAGCCACCGGGTTCCAGGTGAGCGCGCGCTTCGCGAACGATTTCGCGCAGGCATTGCAGGCCGTCGCCTTCGGGGGTGAGGGCGCTGCGTGGCTCGTGGTGCAGGGCGGCCAGATGGACGTCGTTGCCGGCGATGTACGGTGGGTTGCTCAAGGCGAGGTGGAACCGACGGCCCGCCACGGCCTGCCACCAGTGGCTGGGCAGCAGCGAGATGTCCAGTTGAAGCCGCAGTGCATTGGCCTCGGCCACTGCCAGTGCCGGCACGCTGGCGTCGAGTGCGGTGACCAAGGCCGCGGGGTGGCGGTGTTTGACGGCCAGGGCGATGGCGCCACTCCCCGTGCCGAGGTCGATCACGGTGGGCGGCGTGTGGGGTGTCAGGGGGCCGGCGAGCAGTTCGAGCCCCCAGTCGACCAGGGTCTCGGTGTCGGGACGCGGCACGAGCACGTCTGGCGACACCTGCAGCGTCAGGCCGTGGAATTCTTTCTCGCCCACCAGGTAGGCCAGAGGCTCGCCTGCGGCGCGGCGCGCGAGCCAGGCACTCATGCGCTCGGTCTGTTCGGGCGACAGCACGGTGTCGTCGTGCGTGAGCAGCCAGCTGCGAGGCCGATCGAGCAGCGTGCTCAGCAGCATCTGGGTGTCGAGCCGGTCCACGCCCAGTGCGCGTGCCTGTTGCAGCACCTCGGCGAGGGTGGGGCCGAGGCTCATGTGTTGCGGCCTTCGAGCTCGTCGATCTGCTGGGCGGCGCGGGCGGCCTGCAGGGCCGACATCACGTCGTTGAGGTCGCCTTCCATGATGGACTGCAGCTTGTAGAGCGTCAGGTTGATGCGGTGATCGGTGAGCCGCCCTTGCGGGAAGTTGTAGGTGCGGATTCGGTCGCTGCGGTCGCCGCTGCCGATGAGGCCTTTGCGTGTCGCCGCTTCCTTGGCAGCGCGCGCGCTGCGGTCTTTTTCGCGCAGCCGCGCGGCCAGCACGGCCAAGGCCTTGGCCTTGTTGCGGTGCTGCGAGCGGTCGTCCTGGCACTCGGCCACCAGGCCCGTGGGCAGGTGGGTCACGCGGATGGCGCTGTCGGTTTTGTTCACGTGCTGGCCGCCGGCACCGCTGGCGCGGAAGGTGTCGATGCGCAGGTCGGCCGGATTGAGCTGGATCTCTTCGGCTTCGTCGGCCTCGGGCATCACGGCCACGGTGCACGCGCTGGTGTGGATGCGGCCTTGCGTCTCGGTCGCCGGTACCCGCTGCACGCGGTGGCCGCCGGACTCGAACTTGAGCCGCGCGTAGACGTCGTCGCCATCGACCTTGAGCACCACCTCTTTGTAGCCGCCGAGGTCGGACATGCTCTCGGACATCAGCTCAGTGCGCCAGCCACTGCGCTCGGCGAAGCGCAGGTACATGCGAAGCAGGTCGGCGGCAAAGAGGGCCGACTCATCGCCACCCGTGCCGGCGCGAATTTCCAGGAAGGCATTGCGCCCGTCGTCAGGGTCGCGAGGAAGCAGGGCGGCTTGCAGCTCCTGGTGCAACCGCAGCAGGTCGGCCTCGGCGCTGGCGATCTCTTCGGCGGCCATCTCGGCCATCTCGGGGTCGCCCTGCATACCGCGGGCGGCAGAGAGGTCGGCCTCACGCTGCTGGTAGGTGCGAAACCGGCGCACCACGCCTTCCACTTCGGCGTGCTCCTTGGTGAGGCTGCGAAAGCGGTTCATGTCGCTGACCACGGTGGGGTCGGACAAGGTGGCGTCGAGCTCGCTCAGGCGCAGGGCCAGGCGTTCGAATTGTTGGCGGAGAGAGTCTTTCACGCGGAGGTCCGGGCAACGGCTGGAGGCAGCGAGGGAGGGGCACCGGCCGGGCCCTTGGCCTCAGGCGGGGCGGTGGTTCAGGCACAGCAGGCGCTGAGCAGGCATACCCCGTCGGGGCGCCACGAGAGAGCGTCGCTAACGCGTGTCGTCAGGGTTGTCGCGGCCGTTGCCGCGCAGGAACAGCCGCGACACCGTTTGTGCGAGCTGCTCGCGGTGGTCGGCATGGGCTGCATGCAGCTCGGCCATGGCCCCGTGCAGCATCTTTTGTGTGAGGCCGCGTGACATGGCTTCGAGCACAGACTCGATGTCTTCGCCCTTGGCGAGCAGCTTGCGGGCACGGACCATTTCGGCCGCACGCCAGTCGTCGGCCTGCGCATTGAGCGCCTGGATGAGCGGCACGGTGCCTCGCTGGCCCAGCCAATGCACGAAACTTTGCACGCCGGCATCGATGATGGCTTCGGCTTGTTGCACCGCCGCTTGGCGTTTTTCGCCGGCGGTCTGCACCAGTGCGGAGAGGTCGTCGACCGTGTACAGGTAGACGTCGCTCAGGCGGGCGACCTCGGGCTCCACGTCGCGGGGCACGGCCAGGTCGACCATGAAAATCGGGCGGTGCTTGCGCGCCTTGACGGCGCGTTCCACGGCACCCAGGCCGATGATGGGCACGCTGCTGGCGGTGCAAGAGATGATGATGTCGAACTCGCCCAGGCGCGCGGGCAGGTCGGCCAGGCGCAGCGCCTCGGCGCCGAAGCGGCTGGCCAGCTTCTCGCCGCGTTCCAGCGTGCGGTTGGCCACGGCCATGGCGTGCGGCTTGCGCGCGGCGAAGTGCGTGGCCACGAGCTCGATCATCTCGCCCGCGCCCACGAACAGCACCCGCGTTTCGCTCAGGTCTTCGAACAGCTGCGAGGCCAGGCGCACGGCCGCGGCCGCCATGCTGATCGAGTGGCTGCCGATTTCGGTGGACGTGCGCACGTCTTTCGCGACAGCGAACGAGCGCTGGAACATCTGGTGCAGCGTGCTGCCCAGTGTGCCGGCCGTGCTGGCCTCGCGCACAGCCTGCTTCATCTGGCCGAGGATCTGCGGCTCGCCGAGCACCATGGAATCGAGGCCGCTGGCCACACGGAACGCATGGCGGGCCGCGGCACCGTCTTGCAGCACGTAGGCGTGGTCCATCAGCTGTTGGCTGGCCACGCCGCCGACGCCAGCCAGCCAGTCGACGGCCGGGCGCACGAGCGAGGCATCGGCGGCGCAGTAGAGTTCGGTGCGGTTGCAGGTGGACAGCAAGGCCACCTCGGGGCCGGCCAGCGAAGTCGGCAGGCGCTCGCGAAAGCCCTGCAACGTGGGGCCCAACTGCTCCAGGCTGAACGCAAAACGGCCCCGCAAATCCAGCGGAGCGGTCGTGTGGTTCAAGCCGAGGGCGAAGACGCTCATCCGCCGATTATAAAATTGAAGCCCGGTCGCGTGTGCGGCGGCGGCGAGAATACCGTGGCGTCGGGTCGATTCCCGCTGCTCTATTGCTGCAAAACGCTGGTTTCTCTCTGATTTCCCGCGGTTTACCGCAGATCGATGCACATCTTTTGCGCGATGCCGGCCAATCACGAGACTGGCCGTTGTCAAAGATTCACGAAGGATCGCCCTGCCATGAGCGTGTTGGATGCCCTGTGGCACCTGTTGAACTTCTTCGCGCCGGCGCTGGGTGTAGGCCTGCTCGCGGCCGCCATCACCAAAGGCCTTTGGTGGGGTGACCTCAGATCGGTGAGCTGGTTGCGCCTGGCCGGATGGGCGGTGCTGTGTGCCGCCGCGGCCTTGTTGGCCGGGCTCGTGCTGACCGGGCGCGACGGCAAGATGCTCACCTACACGGCCATGGTGGCTGCGAGCGCGGCCGGGCTGTGGTGGGCGGCGTTCGGCCCGACCCGGCGCTGAACACCGGACGGGCTCGCCTCTCTACCGCCCAGGCTCTCAGGCGGCCTGAGATTCCGTCAACACCACCTCGGCGCGCAGCGAGTTCGTGTGCGCTTCGGTGATCGTGACATCGATCATCTGACCCACCAGGCGCGGGGCGCCCTTGAAGTTCACGATGCGGTTGCACTCGGTGCGGCCCATGAGCTCGCTGGCATCGCGCCGTGACGGCCCTTCGACCAGCACCCGCTGCACCGTGCCCACGCGCGACGCGCTGATGCGCGCCACATTGGCCTCGATGCGGGCCTGCAGCAACTGCAGGCGGGCGAGCTTCAGCTCACGCGGCGTGTCGTCTTCGAGCGAGGCGGCGGGCGTGCCCGGGCGCTTGCTGAAGATGAAGCTGAACGAGGTGTCGTAGCCCACGTCGTCGATGAGCTTCATCATCTTGTTGAAGTCGTCTTCGGTTTCGCCGGGGAAGCCGACGATGAAGTCGCTCGACAAGGCCATGTTCGGACGCACGGCGCGCAGCTTGCGAATGGTGCTCTTGTACTCGAGCGCCGTGTAGCCGCGCTTCATGGCCATCAGAATGCGGTCGCTGCCATGCTGCACGGGCAGGTGCAGGTGGTTCACCAGCTGGGGCACCTTGGCATACACGTCGATCAGGCGCTGGCTGAATTCGTTCGGGTGGCTGGTGGTGTAGCGGATGCGTTCGATGCCGGGGATCTCGGCCACGTACTCGATCAGCAGGGCGAAGTCGGCCATCTCGGCCGTGTTGCCCATGGCGCCGCGGTAGGCGTTCACGTTCTGTCCGAGCAGCGTGACCTCTTTCACCCCCTGGTCGGCCAGACCGGCGACTTCGACCAGCACGTCGTCGAAGGGGCGCGAGACCTCTTCACCGCGGGTGTAGGGCACCACACAGTAGCTGCAGTACTTGGAGCAGCCTTCCATGATCGACACGAACGCTGTGGCGCCTTCGACACGCGCCGGAGGCAGGTGGTCGAACTTCTCGATTTCGAGAAAACTGATGTCGACCTGCGGGCGGCGCTGGGTCTGCCGCTTGGACAGCAACTCAGGCAGACGGTGCAGGGTCTGCGGGCCGAAGACCACGTCGACATACGGCGCGCGCGCAATGATGGCTGCGCCTTCCTGGCTGGCGACACATCCGCCCACGCCGATCAACACGCCCTTGTCCTTCAGGTGCTTCACGCGGCCGAGGTCGCTGAACACCTTCTCTTGCGCCTTCTCTCGCACCGAGCAGGTGTTGAACAGGATGAGGTCGGCCTTCTCGGGGTCGTCGGTGGGCTCGTAGCCTTGCGCTGCATGCATGACGTCGGCCATCTTGTCCGAGTCGTACTCGTTCATCTGGCAGCCGAAGGTCTTGATGTATACCTTCTTGGACACGGAGGGCTCGCCGGTGGACACCGGTGTATCACGGGTACTCATGGTGTTCAGCGCCGCGTCCAGGTTTGTGCGGCCGGGTCGAACGCCCAGGTCTGTGCTTGCTCAGGCGTGACAGGCCAAGGGCGCACTTTCAATTCTTCGTCGCGGAGCACCCACACATCGCGCACCAGACCGCTGATGTCCACCGTGTAGTTCACCACGAAGCGCTGGCCCACGAGCCCGCCCGACATGGCGATCATGTTGTCGGTGCCACGGATGCGGGCACCCGGCGCCAGTCTTGCCACGTCGCCATTCAATTTGATCAGGGGCGGCGTGCCGAACTCGATGCGGCCTCGCAAGGCGTTCTGAGGGAACTCTCGCTTCATTTGAGCGAAGGCGGGCAGGGCGAGAGTGGCAGCGGCCACGCAGACAACAAGACAGCGGTACATGGTGTAGATCCAGTGGCTGTGAAAAAAACCGCACGAGCATGAGCGGAGGCGAGACGTTCGGGCACGGGCCCAAGGCGATTATGCCTGGGGGGCCCCGCTCAACGCGTTCGCAAGTGATAGCGTTTACCTGCGGAGTGACGCGGCCCGACCACGGCCAAATCGAACCCAATAGGGTCAATCCTGCAGCAACAGGCCACCCAACACGACGCCAGACCCGGTGCTTCTCTGCGGCCCCGGCGCGTCGCAGGGCATGGGCCAAGCGGACCTGTCCGCCACCAGACCTGCTGCCAATTCACAAAAGCCCTCGGCACGATCATGCCCGGGTGAGTGAGGCAACCCGATGGGTTCAGGGAGCGCATGCTCAAAATGGACTGGCTCGCGGTTGGCACGCCATCGGCTTCGATTTCGATCGGCGCGCGCGCCAGGAGGCGCGTTTGGCTTCTGGCGGTGAAGGGCCAATCGGGTTTCACCAGACGGAAGGTTGATCGCCGGTGCGTGGGGCAACCGCGTATAGTTGACGGCTGTTGAGAGCGATTCGTATTTGCCGAACTGTGTGGTTTTGCCACCCGTTGCCTGAGGACACCTTGTGAAGAATTCCATTCGACCGTTCCTGTTTGCCGCCGCCTGGGTGCTTGGCGCAACGCATGGGGCCGTGAGCGCTCAAACGTCCGGCGAGGTCACGGTGTACACGACACGAGAGCCCGCGCTGATTCAACCGTTGTTGACGGCGTTCACGGCCCGGACTGGCACGAAGGTCAATACGATCTTCGTGAAGGACGGTCTGCTTGAGCGGGTCAAGGCCGAAGGCGACCGGTCGCCGGCGGATGTGCTCATGACGGTGGATGTCGGCAATCTTGTCGATCTGGTGGAAGCCGGCATCACGCAGCCAACGAAGTCGCCCGTGCTGACCTCGGCAATTCCGGCGCAACTTCGAGGCGCTGACAATCAGTGGTTTGCGTTGTCGCTGCGAGCGCGGGTGCTGTACGCGGAAAAGGACCTTGCGGCCAAGACTCTTCACTATGAAGACCTGGCCGACCCGCGCTGGAAGGGGAAAATCTGCGTCCGCTCGGGACAGCACCCGTACAACACCGCCCTCGTGGCCGCCATGATTGCCCACGATGGTGAAGCCAAGACCGAGGCTTGGCTGCGCGGCCTCAAGGCGAACCTCGCTCGGAAGGCCACCGGTGGCGATCGCGATGTCGCCCGTGACATCCTGGGTGGCATTTGCGATGTAGGCCTTGCCAACTCCTACTACGTGGGTCAGATGAAGTCGGCCAAGGCCGGCTCCGATGCGCGCAAGTGGGGCGACGCGATCAAGGTGATTCGCCCGACCTTCGACAACCCCCGTTCCGGAACCCACGTGAACATCAGTGGCGCCGCTGTGGCACGCCACGCACCCAACCCGGTTGGTGCCGTTCGCTTGCTCGAGTTTCTCGTTTCCGAACCCGCGCAAGCCCTCTACGCTCAGATCAACTACGAGTACCCCGTCCGCAAAGGCGTCGCACTCGACCCGATCATCGGGACCACCATCGGCGAATTGCAGGTCGATTCGCTGCCTTTGGCGGAGATCGCTCGCCACCGCAAGCGTGCCAGTGTGCTGGTCGACAAGGTCGGTTTCGACCAGTGAGCCTTGAGCGCGGACCATCATGAGTGCAGTACGGTCGGGTTGGGTCAGCCGTGTGCGAGGTCCGCGGGTGGTGAGGCCGGTATGGCAGGTCGCCGCTGTGCTGATCGCCTTGGCTGCACTCGTGCCCGCGGCCTCACTCGCCTGGATTGCCATGGCTGCAGACGGCAGCCATTGGGAGCACTTGGTGCAGCACGTGTTGCCGGCTGCCATGGGAAACACGGCAGTCCTGCTGGCGGGCGTCGGCATGGTCGTGACCGTGGTGGGCACGGCGTGCGCCTGGGTTGTCACCGCCTACGATTTTCCAGGGCGGCGCACGCTCACCTGGGCCCTGCTCCTGCCCCTCGCGATGCCCACGTACATCGTGGCCTTCGTTTACCTCGACATGCTGCACCCCATCGGACCGTTTCAAGGCTTGGTGCGGTCGCTGCTTGGCTACGACAGCCCGCGGGAGTTCCGATTGCCGGACCTTCGTGCGATGTGGGGCGCCGTCTTTGTGATGGGAAGCGTCTTGTACCCGTATGTCTACCTCACGATGCGGGCCCTGTTCATGTCGCAGCCAAGGCAGTTGCTCGAAGCAGCACGCACCTTGGGAGAAGGACGGTGGGGCGCATTTCTCCGTGTTGCCTGGCCGTTGGGCCGGCCGGCGCTGGCGGTCGGCCTCAGCCTGGCATTGCTCGAAACGCTCAACGACATTGGTGCGTCTGAGTTTTTGGGTGTGAACACGCTGACGGTGGCCATCTATTCGACTTGGGTGACTCGCTCCGACCTCGCGGCTGCGGCTCAGATCGCATGCGCCATGCTGTTTGTGGTGGTGGTGCTGATGGTTCTCGAGGCCCACGGTCGACGCCAGCAGCGGTTCGGCACGCCGAGACAGATGGACGGCATTAGAGCCGTGCCCTTGACCGGCCTCACCGCCTGGGTGGTGACGGCGGCAGTCTCTCTGCCCGTCGTGCTGGGTTTTGTCGCACCGGCTGGCTATCTGCTGATCGATGTGACCCAGAGGCTTGCAAGTGGCCAGCAGTTGACGGTCGGACTTCTGAACAGCTTGGGCAACTCACTCGGACTGGCGGCGGGGGTGTCGATTGTCGTGCTGGGTGCAGGCCTGGTCGTGGCCTGGGCCGACAGGCGCATCAGCACCAACAGCGTGGCGCCGGGTTGGATGGTTCGCGCAGCGTCGGTGGGTTACGCCGTTCCGGGTTCGGTCCTTGCCATTGGAATTCTTGCGCCGGCGCTGTTCTTGGACCGCGCCTGGGCGCAGGCCATCGGGGTTCCAGGTCTTCCATTGATGGGCTCTGGCGTCATCCTGGTGGTTGCATGCGTGTTCCGCTTCATGGCGATGTCGGCGGGTGGTATCGCGGCCGGCCTCACGCGCATTCCGGTTCAGATCGAACAATCGTCTCGATCGCTGGGAGAGACTGCCTGGGGCACGTTGCGACGGGTCCACCTTCCGCTGTTGAAACCCTCTTTGGCTGCGGCGACATTGCTGGTGTTCGTGGACGCCATGAAGGAACTCCCCTTGACGCTGCTGCTGCGTCCTGTGAACTTCGAGACGCTTTCCACGGTGTTGTACGGCGAGGCCGCCCGCGGAGCCTACGAAGAGGGCGCCCTGGCCGCGTTGGCCATCGTGTTGGCCGGCCTGCTGCCTGTCATCTGGCTGGCGCGCACCCAGCTCCACTCGCATCGTTTCCGGAAATCGCCCACATGACCGCCTCGCTTCAGCTCAACAACATCAGCGTCGCTTACAGGCGTTCTGGCAGCCAGCTGGCTGCCGTGGAAGGCGTCACACTGAATCTTCCTGCTGGTGAAATCGGCTGCTTGCTGGGACCATCCGGTTGCGGCAAAACGTCCGTTCTGCGAGCCATTGCCGGGTTCGAGCCGTTGGCCCACGGCAGCATCTTGTTGGGCGACATGGAAATCTCGTCAGCGCGCCATCACATGGCCCCGGAACGCCGAAAGGTCGGGATGATGTTCCAGGAGGTCGCGTTGTTTCCTCACTTGAATGCATCCGAGAACATTGCTTTCGGCTTGAAGCGAATGGCCGCCCCTGCTCGCGAGGCCCGCGTCAAGGCGTTGCTGGATCTGGTCGGCTTGGCAGACTTTGGTCAACGTTACGCCCACGAACTTTCTGGAGGGCAGCAACAGCGTGTGGCGCTGGCGCGAGCCCTTGCCCCTGCACCGGCCCTGCTGTTGCTGGATGAGCCCTTCTCCAGTCTCGACCATGCAACCCGAGAGCACCTCGCGCACGAAGTGCGGGGCATCATCAAGGCTGCTGGGCAGACCGCCATCCTCGTGACTCACGATGAAAGCGAGGGACGCACGTTCGCAGATCGCGTCGGCACCATGGTGGCCGGCAAGCTTGTTGATTGGAAACGCCGCGCTGTCGAACCGAAGCAACCCGTGTCGCTGGCGCTGGCTTGAGGCAGTTTGCCCGGTGCCGCCCGTCAGGAGGCGGGGCGGATGCTTGGCCGAATGACTTCCCCGTGGGATCGGACTGGCTCGGCCGGGGCCCATGTCCATGCGGCGGAGTTGACGCGAGTGTGGCCGGCCGGAACTTTTGCGGCGGCGATGCGCGGGTCTCTGGGAGCCGACGATAATGTGAGCTTCCCAAGAGGTACCCCGAAACGGAAAACCCCTTGTAAATCTGTGATCTACAAGGGGTTCCAGTTTTGGTGGCGCTTCAGGGATTCGAACCCCGGACCTGCGGATTATGATTCCGTCGCTCTAACCGACTGAGCTAAAGCGCCTTAGCCTCGCATTATAGCCACGCCTGAAGCCACTTTGTGCAACTCGTGTGTCACCCACGGAATTTCATGTTCAGTTTTTTCAAGAAGAAGCCTCCAACCCCTGAGGCCAGCCCTGCATCAGCGGCGCCTGCGCCGTCGGCAGATGCCCTGACGTCTGCTCCCGTTCCAGCGCCGGCAACGGAGTCCCCACCCGCTGAGCGCGGCTGGATGGACAGCCTGCGTGAAGTCCTCACGAAGGACTTGTTCGCGCCTGCGCCCGCTCCTGCGCCGGAATCCCCGACACCCACAGCGGCCCCAACGCCGCCCGTGGTCACACCGGCGGCGGTGGTCCCACCCGTGCCGGCTATGGCACCCATCGCGCTGGCCTCGCCCGTCGTCGTGCCGCCTGCTGCCGCCGTGTCGCCAGCGGCTCCGGTGTTCGTTCCAGCACCAACACCAACACCTGCACCTGCACCTGCACCTGCACCTGCACCTGCACCGCTGGTCGCTGCGGTGGAGACCCCTTCTGCCGACGCGCGCCGAGGCTGGATGGACAAGCTGCGCTCCGGTCTGCGCAAG
>JBEGTX010000290.1:0-30398 GCA_041179165.1 Pseudomonadota bacterium
GGCAGCGACGACGTCAGCTGCAGCGAAAACACCTCGTCGCCGATGAAGGCCGGCCCGTGCCAGCCTTCGAAACAATGGTCGTGGTCCAGCTGCGCCACCTCGCCGTCGATGGTGGCTTGCGCCACCCGCTGAACCGGGAGCTCTAGCGCATCGGGATCCCAGCGGTGGGTCACTTGCATGTGCACCCGGCTTTGTGTGCGCCGAGGAAAATACGGATGCCAGCCCAGCCCGACCGGCTGGGCGATGTCGCCCAGGGCGGTGAAGACCAAGCCCACCTCGAGCGCCTGTGGCGACAGGCTGAAGACCTGGTCCACCTCGAAAGCGAAGGGCCAGTGGGCATCGGGCGCGTGCCGGTAGCGCAGGCGCAGGTCGGTCTCGCCAGCGGAGACGAGCGCCCACGGGCGTTGCCAGGCCACGCCATGCACCGAATGCGGGTTGCCGTCGAAGTTGGATTCGGTCGTGTAATCGCGCGCCTTCCAATGGAAGCGTCGGTGACCGAGGCGATTCGAGTAGGGCACGAGCGGGTAGCTGGCCGACTGGCGAGCGCCAGTGAGCGCCGCGGGCTCCATGGAGCGCATGACGGGGGTGTCGCCGTGCCACAGCCCGGCGATGGACCCGCCCAGGTCGGGGCGGACCGCAAGACGCAAGGCGCCGGCTCGCAATTCAACGGGGACATTCGAGCAACCGGTCATGGCGCCACCTTCAGCGGGAGAGGGTTGCCATCGTAACGCCGAGGTCCTGGCCCCACGGGCGCAACCCGGTCAATCCAGTTCGGCTTTCAGGTAGTGCGCACCCGGAATGGGATTGAAGTAATAGGGCGGCACGCTGTCGAAGCCGAGCGAGGCATAAAGGCTGCGCGCGGCCTCCATGTCATCGAGGGTGTCAAGCAGCACCGCGGAATAGCCTGCCCGGCGGGCTTCGTCCATCAGGGCCTGGGCCAGCAGGCGACCCAGACCGAAACGCCGGAATGCAGGGCGCACATACAGGCGCCTCATTTCGCAGGCGTTGGGGTAATCGGCGTCGGGCAGGGCGCAGAACGCGCCACATCCGGCCACCTCGCCATCGACGGTCGCCATCAGCAGGTGGCCGCCCTCACCCCCATAACGCCCCGGCAGCGACGCCACCTCGTTGTCGAAATCCTGGAAGCACAGGTCCACGTCCAGACTGGCCTGGTATTCACGGAACACCCGACGGACATCGTCAAGGTGTTCCGGGCTCTCGGGTGAAAAAAGGTGGATGTCGGGCGTGTCCATTCGACGAGGGACGGCAGGGATTCGTGCAGTTTAGCGCGCTCCGTCCACCGCACTTCACGGCTTGTTCGCAAAAGCAAATGCACTTTTATCGTCAGAAGACGTCATCCGTTACCATTGGAGGCTGCCGTGAAAGCAACACCACGGCACCGCAGCAGCCGGCCATGGATGCCCGTGTGCCCTGTTGATTGCGCCCTAGGTAGTTTATCGAGCCCGCTCTGCATGACCCCGTTTGACCTCCGCTCCATCGCATCGCCTCTGACCGTGCTGGCATTGCTGCTGGCCACAGCGATCCCCTCACCGGTTCACGCCCAGTCGGCCAATGCCGGCAGCTTCACCGCGCCGGGCTATGCGCCAGCGCCGGCCAGCGGCGTGGACGCAGGCACACCCGCTGCGCCATCGGTTCGCAACGCCGAGCGCACGGAACGGTCGGAGCGCAGGGACTCGTCCGACTCGGCACCACCTCCATTGACGCGCGGCTTCACGAACGGCTCGCCCAACGGCGCCGGCCCGGTCAGCACTTACAGGCCCCCGAGCGCGCCGAGCCAGTTCCAGAAATTCATCGAACTCTCGATCGGCCGTGAGTTGCCGGTCTTCGGTTCCGAGTTCTTCAAGGCGACCGAAGGCAACTTCAGTTCGGTCGACAACGCACCGGTGTCTTCTGACTACACCGTGGGTCCAGGCGACGACATGACGATCCGTGCCTGGGGCGCGATCGACATCGACTACCGCGCCAAGGTGGACCGCAATGGGCAAGTGACCCTGCCCAAGGTGGGCAGCTTCACGGTGGCCGGCGTCAAGGCGTCGGCGCTGCAAGAGCATCTGCGTGCCCAGTTGGGGCGCCTGTACACCAACTTCAATTTGAATGTCACGCTCGGCCAGTTGCGCGGCGTGAAGGTGTTCGTGGTCGGGCCGGCGCGTCTGCCCGGCGTGTACACCGTGGCCAGCCAATCCACCATCCTGTCAGCGGTCGTCGCGGCCGGCGGACCGAGCCCCAATGGCTCGATGCGCAAGGTGCTGTTGCGGCGCGATGGCAAGGTCATCTCCGAGCTCGATGTCTACGACTTTCTCGTTCAGGGCGACAAATCCAAGGACGTGCA
Organism: Pseudomonadota bacterium; assembly: GCA_041179165.1. Lineage (GTDB taxonomy): Bacteria > Pseudomonadota > Gammaproteobacteria > Burkholderiales > Burkholderiaceae_C > Rhizobacter. Next base: position 2,351 of record JBEGTX010000290.1, read on the forward strand.
ACTCGCGGCAGGCGACGTGGTCGTGTTCCAGCCTGCAGGACCGCGCGTGGCCATCAACGGCGCCCTCGACAACCCTGCCATCTATGAGCTCAAGAATGCCCAGGAGCCTGTGCGCGACGTGCTCGCCTATGCCGGCGGCACCCCGCTGCTGAGCAACCCGAACCGCGTTCAGCTCGAACGCATCAGCCCGGGGGTCGAGGGCGGCTCACGCTCTGTCGAAGACTTCAAGCTCGATGCCGCAGGCCTCACCAAGACGCTGCGCGACGGCGACCTGCTGACCTTGCTGCCGCTGTCGCCTCAGTTCAACAACGCGGTGACGCTCAAGGGCAATGTGGCTCAACCGCTGCGCTACCCCTTCACCCCCGGCATGCGGGTGCGCGACCTGATTCCCGATCAAGAGGCGCTGATCTCGCCTGACTTCTATCGCCGCAAGAACCTGCTGGTGCAGGTGCTGGAGAACGACGAGCCCGGCGCCACCAAGTCCGACCAGCTGACACAGCGGGGACGCAACAACAAGCTCAGCGCAGACCGCGCGGCGCGCATGCCGGCCCAGCTGTTCGACGAAGTCAACTGGGATTACGCGATCATCGAGCGCCTCGACAAAGACACCCTCAAGACGCAGATCATCCCCTTCAACCTGGGGCGTGCCGTGATGCAGAACGACCCGGCCAACAACCTCGAGTTGCAGGTCGGTGACGTCATCACCGTCTACAGCCAGCAAGACATCCGCAGCCCGGTCAGCCGTCAAACCCGCATGGTGGCGATCGAGGGCGAGGTGGCGGTGCCGGGCCTGTACCAGCTGCTGCCGGGCGAAACGCTGCAGCAATTGGTGACCCGCGCAGGCGGCTTCACGCCACAGGCCTACGTGTACGCAATGGAGTTCAGCCGCGAAGCCACGCGCAAGCGCCAGCGCGAGAACCTGGACCTGGCCGTCGTGCGGCTGGAGTCGCTGCTGGCCGTGCAGAACGCACGGGCCCTGGCCAATGTGGGCGACGGACGCACGGCCGAGCAGGCCAACGCCGTCAACACCACCACCAGCCAGGCCCAGCTCAACCGCCTGCGCAACTCGCAGCCCAACGGCCGCATGACGCTGGAGCTCGACCCCGCTGTCAACTCGGTGTCCGACCTGCCCTTTCTGCCGCTTGAAAACGGCGACCGCGTGCTCGTGCCGACCCGGCCCGGCTTCGTGACGGTGTCGGGCGCTGTCGTCAACACCAACGCCTACCTGTGGAAGGAAGGCCGCACTGCAGGGCAATACCTCGATCTGGCGGGCATCGATGAAGGCGCCGACCCGGCCAACATCTTCGTGCTGCGGGCCAACGGCACCATTGTCAGCAACAAGGGCGGCCCGTTTGGCAGCAATGGCGTGAGATCGGCGAAACTCGAACCTGGTGATGCCCTCGTCGTGCCCAACCAGCTCGACTATGAAACCTGGGGCCGCGCACTGGTGCGCAACCTGAAAGATTTTTCGCAGATCTTCTCGCAGTTCGGCTTGGGCGCCGCTGCCATCGTGACCCTTCGCCGCTGAGCCCACCACATGAGCCCCATGGAAGACAAGAACTTGACCTCCCCGTACGAGCTGCAAGAAGACGAAGCATCAGGCACCCCGCTGATTGATCTCTTGACCTGGGTGGGCGAAGGCAAGAAGTTCATTGCCATCACGGCGGCCGTGGTGGGTGCGGGTGCACTCGCGGTTGCGCTGCTTCTCCCCGACGAGTACACCGCGCGCACGACCTTGCTCCCCGCGGGCTCGCAACAGCAGAGCAGCTCGTCGGCCGCGCTGGCGGCGCTCGGTACGCTGGGTGGCCTCACCGGCAGCATCTCGCCCAAGACACCCGACGACCTCTACGTTCGCCTGCTCCAGAGCGACAGCGTCCTGCGCCCCATCGCGACCAGGTTCAGCCTTCAGAAGCGCTACGGCGTCGAGTCGTTCGAAATGCTGCGCCGGACCGTCATCAAGCATGTGCGAGTGAGCAGCGACAAGAAGGCCGGCCTCATCACGGTCGAGGTCGACGACGAAGACCCGAAATTCGCCGCCGCACTGGCCAATGCCCACGCGGAAGAAGTCAGCAAACTGCTCAGCCGTCTGGCCGTTTCCGAGGCTCAGCAACGCCGCGTCTTCTTCGAAGTTCAGCTAAAGGAAGCGAAAGAGAACCTCATCGAGGCCGAACAGGCACTGCGTCAGGTCCAAGAGAAATCTGGCGTGGTCGTTCTCGACCAGCAGGCCGGCGCCATCTTCAAAGGCATCGCCGAACTGAAGGGCCGCATCGTTGAACGGGAAGTGCGCCTGAAGGTGCTCCGCACCGCCACCACTGCGCAGAACCCCGACGTCATGCTGCTGACTGCCGAGCTGGGCGCGTTGCGCGGAGAGCTGGCCCGAATGGAGTCGTCATCCGGCTCGGCCGAACGAAGCAAGGGCTCGGTCGACATCCCGGTCAGCAAACTTCCCGCGGCCTCGGTCGACTACGTGCGCGCCTTGCGCGAGGTGAAGTTTCAGGAGTCCATGCTGGGCAGCATGCTGCGCCAGTTCGAGATTGCCAAGCTCGATGAGGCCAAGGACAGCCCAGCACTGCAGCAGGTCGATGTGGCCCAGCCGCCTGACCGCAAGGCCAAGCCGGCCCGCGGCCTGATCGTGGTGGCGGCCACCTTCGCCGCGTTGTTGCTCAGCGCGCTCTTCGTTGCGCTGCGCCGCTACCTGCAGGTGTCGCGCGAAGAGGACCCCGATGGCGCCCACGCCTGGGCTTCGTTGCGCCAGGCCTGGAAACTGCGCCGAGGCTGAAGCCTTCAGCGATCAGAGCGTGAGCTGGCCGCGGATGCAGCTCACGCTGTGTCCGCCCACCCAGAGGGCCTGATCATCGCGCGTGAGGGTCACCCGGCCCGTGCGGCCCACACGTGCGCCCTGTGTGGCCACATAGCGAGCAGGCGCCAGCCCGCTGTCCATCAGCCACTGGGCCAGGCTGGCATTCAGGCTGCCGGTGACGGGGTCTTCGTTGATGCCGATGGAGGCGGCAAACGCCCGAACTTCAAACTGGCCGTCGGCACCCGCAGGGTGCGCACCGACCACACCCACCTTGGGCAGCAAGCGCAGCAGTCCGTGGTCAGGCTCGAGCCGCAGCACCGTGGCCGCGCCGTCCAGCAGAAGAGCCAGCCACACCGGGCCGTTGTCGAGCCACTGGGCCCCGCGAACATCGCCCGCGTTCAAGCCGAGCGCCGCCAGGACCGGCGCGAGTTCGTCCGCGCTCGCGTCGCGCGTGACCAGCGGCGGCGCGGCGAAGGCCAATGCATCGGCATCGATTCGGATGCGCACCAGGCCCACCCCGCACTGCTGCATCACCCACCCGCTCGACCGGTTGCGGCCGCCCGCTTGCAGCCAGGCGTGGCAACTGCCCAGCGTGGGATGGCCGGCAAACGGAAGCTCACCACCGGGCGTGAAAATGCGCACGCGGTAGTCGGCGGTCGGCTCGGTGGGCTTGAGCAGGAACGTGGTTTCGGACAAGTTGGTCCAGCGTGCGAACGCCTGCATCTGCGCCTCATCGAGCGCGTCGGCCCCATGCACCACCGCCAGGGCATTGCCCTGCAGGGGGGTGTCCGTGAACACATCGACTTGCGTGAAGTCGAACACGCTCACGCCACCGCCTTCAGTGCATCGGCCAACATGCGGATGCCGGTATCGATCTGCTCTGGCGACACGGTGACGAACGACAGCCGCAGCGTGTTGGGCTTGGGCCGCTCGGCATAGAAGGCTGCGCCCGGCACAAAGGCCATGCCGAGTTCGACCGCCTGCGGCAACAAGGCCACGCTGTCCACACCCTCCGGCAGCTCCACCCAGAAGAACATGCCGCCATGCGGCACGTTCCAGCGGCAGCCCTCGGGCATGTGGGTGCGCAGCGCTGTTTGCATGGCATCACGCTGCAATTTGTAGCGGGCCCGGATGGTGGGCACATGACGGTCGAGAAAGCCAGTGCGGATCACCTCATGCACGACACGCTGGTTGAACCCGGGCGTGTGCAAATCGGCCGCCTGCTTGGCCTGCAGCAGCTTGGGGTACAGCAGCTTGGGAGCCACCACGTAGCCCAGGCGCAACCCGGGCGCGAGCACCTTCGAGAACGAGCCCAGGTAGACCACGTTCTCGGCCCACAGCGAGGCCAATGGCGGCGGCGGGGCTTCGTCAAACCACAGTTCGCCGTAGGGGTTGTCTTCGACGATGGGCAGGCCCTGAGCCTGCGCTGCCTGCACCAAGGCCTGGCGACGGGCGCGTCCGATGCAACGTCCGCTCGGGTTCTGAAAGTTGGGCAGGGCGTAGAGGAAACGCGCGCCGCGTGCCGCTGTCAGGCCTTCAGGCAGCGGACCTTCGTCGTCGCAATCGACGGCCACGTACTCGGGCTCGTAAGGATTGAAAGCCTGCAAGGCGCCCAAGTAGGTGGGCGACTCGACGGCCACCGTGCTGCCGGCGTCGATCAGCACCTTGCCGACCAGATCGAGGCCTTGCTGCGAGCCGGTGGTGATGAGGACCTGCGATGCATCGACGGTCATGCCGCTGCGGGCCAGGTCGGCCGCCACCCACTCGCGCAAGGCAGGCAGGCCTTCGCTCGCGGCGTATTGCAGGGCCTCGTGCGGCGTGTCGCGCAACACGCGGTCGCTGGCCTCGCGCATGGCGTCGACCGGGAAGGTGTCGGGCGAGGGCAACCCGCCTGCCAAGGAGATGATGCCCGGCCGTTCCGTGACCTTCAGGATTTCCCGAATGATGGAGGGGTTCATGCGGTGGGCGCGCTGCGCCAATTGCCAGGCCATCGGAGGTCCTCAGTGAAGATGAACCTCCATTGTCTTTCCAACCGACGCTTGCCGGGCCTTTGCGGTGAGAAAAGAAGCGATCACACCGCATCCGCGAATGGCCTCGCCTTCCCAGAATGCCAAAATCAGCGCGCATTTCCCCAACAACATCACGCTTCACCTCACCATCGTCGCTCAAATTCAACGATCTTTTCCGAAATCCGGAATTCGGACGCCCAACGCGGTGTGCCGACAGTCTGTGCACCGAGATTCCAACCGGGCGCCGGCTGGCCACGACCACGCCGCTCGCTGGCTCGGCGCGGGTTCGCGCGGCTGAACCCTCCGAGGCTTGACGACGACGCACACCCCTGCTTCAGCGGTTTCCAATCAGCCCGCACTGACTTACAGTCGCCACCTCAATGTCGATCTTCCATGTTTGAACCCACCATTCCCTTCGGCGAACCTGAACTGCTGCGTGTCAGCGCCTTTCAGCGCTACCTGCATGAGCCAGGGGGTCCGCGTGCGTTCGGTGAAGTCTCTCAAACGGGCACCCGCCCTGCCTCGCTCAGCCCCTCGCTGTTGGCCGACCTGAGCCGCTTCGCCCACGACGGCCAGTCGTCCGAAGCCCTGGAGGTGCTGGCGGCCTGTGTGCGGCATTCGCAAGAGGTCGTGATTCACCTGCAGATGGGTGACATGGTGGTGCCGCTCACCGTGTTCGCGCTCGAACGCTTGGTGCACTGCCCGATCAACCTCGAAGGTCTGCTGGAACAGCGTCCCACGGAGTTGCGGGTGTTGCATGTGGAGCCGGCGGTGCTGCGCCCGCCTGGCGATGCCGAGCTGTCGCTCATCGGTGAAGACCAGCACTACCACTCGCTGCGCCCCGTGCTGTGGGAGCTTGCCTTGCGCGGATCTCGCAGCACCTTGCTGCCCGAGATTGCCGGGCCGGTGGCTTACCGCGTGGCACCCGGTCTGGACCTGGGCGACCTCCGGGTCGGTGGGGCCTTGCTCGCGGCAGTGCAGCGGCTGCAGCGCGACAGCATTTCACTGCGCGATCTGTCGGACTGGCCAGGCTTCGACACGGAGCGGGCGGCTCGGCTCTTGAACGCGCTGTACCTGCAGGCGGGGCTGATAGTCAGCCGCACCCACCCCGCGGCCAGCGATTCCTGGTTCGGCGGCTTGGGGCGGTAGGCACCCGGACGGCAAGAAAAACGGCCAGCACCGGGCGCTGGCCTGCGAGACTGGGTTCAGCGTGCGCCCAGCACTTCCCAACGCTCCATCGCCGACAGCAGCTCATCGTCGAGTGCGGCAACACGCGCTTGGGTGGCGGCGAGTTTTTTCGCATCAGCGTAGATGTCCGTGCCTGCCAGCAGCGTGTGAAGCGCCTTTTGCTCGGTCTCCAAGGTCTCGATGCGTGCAGGCAATCCCTCGAGCTCACGCTGCTCCTTGTAGCTGAGCTTGACCTTCTTCGGTGCCACGACTGAAGCGGCCGTGGCCGCAGCAGGTGGCGGTGTCGGTGCGGCCGACTGGCGCGCTGATTTCTCGCGCATGCTGCGCGCACGGTCGCGCTGCGACTTCCAGTCTTCGTAGCCGCCTTCGTATTCGCGCCACAGGCCGGGGGCCTCGTCGCCTTCCCACGCGATGGTGCTGGTCACCACGTTGTCGAGGAAGCGACGGTCGTGGCTCACCAGGAACACGGTACCGGGGTAGTTCTGCAGCAGCTCTTCGAGCAGCTCCAGGGTGTCGATGTCGAGGTCGTTGGTGGGTTCGTCGAGCACCAGCACGTTGGCGGGCAACGCGAACAGACGCGCCAACAGCACGCGGTTGCGCTCGCCGCCAGACAGCGTGCGCACCGGCGAGTTGGCACGCTCCGGCGAGAACAGGAAGTCGTTGAGGTAGCTCATGACGTGCTTGCGCGCGCCATTGAACTCCACCCACTCGCTGCCAGGGCTGATGGTGTCGGCCAGCGTGGCATCGAGGTTGAGCGTGCTGCGCATCTGGTCGAAGTAGGCGACTTCGAGCTTGGTGCCCTGGCGCACGTTGCCGGTGTCGGGCTGCAGTTCGCCGAGGATGAGCTTGAGCAGCGTGGTCTTGCCCGCGCCGTTGGGGCCGATGAGGCCGACCTTGTCGCCACGCAGGATGGTGGCGTTGAAGCCGCTGACGATGGTTTTGGCGGCGGCGCCTTCACCGAAGCGCAGCGACACATCGCGCAGTTCTGCCACGATCTTGCCGCTGGGCGCGCTGGCGTCGACTTCGAGCCGAACCTGGCCGAGCGAATCACGCCGCGCCTGGCGCTGGCCGCGCAGCACCTCGAGCCGCTGGATGCGGGCCACGCTTCGGGTGCGCCGCGCCTCCACACCGCGGCGGATCCAGACCTCTTCCTGCGCCAGGAGCTTGTCGGCGCGGGCGTTGGCCAAGGCTTCGGACGCCAGCTGGTCCTCCTTGAGCTTTTCGTAGGCGGTGAAGTTGCCGGGATAGCTGCGAATGATGCCGCGGTCGAGCTCGAGAATGCGGGTGGCCACGCCGTCGAGGAACGCGCGATCGTGGGTGATCAGCATGACGCTGCCCTTGAAACCACGCATCAGTTCTTCCAACCAGGCGATGGAGTCGAGGTCCAAATGGTTGGTGGGCTCGTCGAGCAACAGCACCTCGGGCACGGCGACCAGCGCCTGCGCCAGGGCCACGCGCTTCTTCATGCCGCCGGAGAGTTCACCCACGACACGGCTGCCATCGAGGTGGAGCTGAGCAAGCGTGGTGTCGACGCGCTGCTCCCAAGTCCAGGCATCGAGCGCTTCGATGCGGGTCTGCAGGGCGTCGAGGTCCACCCCGTCGGCGTGTTCTTCGTATTGCTGGCGCACGGACTTGGCCTCGGCCACACCCAGGCTCACCACATCGAACACGGTGGCCGCAGCATCGAAGATGGGTTCTTGCGGCACATAGCAGATGCGCACGCCTTGGGTCATCTGCAACAGGCCGTCGTCGGGCTTCTCGAGGCCGGCGATGATCTTGAGCAGCGAGGACTTGCCCGCACCATTGCGGCCGATCAGGCCCAGGCGTTCACCCTGTTCGAGCGAGAACGCCGCATTGTCGAGCAGGGCCACGTGGCCGAAGGCCAGGTGGGCGTTGGACAGGGAAAGGACAGCCATGGGAGGGGATCGCCGACAAAACCTCTATTGTCGCCGCCTCGGGCCGATCGGCGCGGGTTTTTCCGGGGGGCTGCCCCCAACGCCCCGTTGCATCAGGCTTTGAACGCGTATTCCAGGGCGTCGATGAACATCTGCGCCACATCGAACCCGGTCTGCTGGGTGATTTCCTGGAAGCAGGTGGGGCTGGTGACGTTGATCTCGGTCAGGCAGTCGCCGATGACATCGAGACCCACCAGCAGCAGCCCGCGGGCGGCCAGCACCGGGCCGATGGCTTCGGCGATCTCGCGGTCGCGGCTGCCGATCGGCTGCGCCACGCCCTTGCCGCCGGCCGCGAGGTTGCCGCGGATTTCGCTGCCCTGGGGAATGCGCGCCAGCACATGCGGCACCGGCTTGCCGCCGATGACGAGCACCCGCTTGTCGCCGCTCACGATCTCGGGCAGGTAGCGCTGCACCATCACCGTCTGTGTGCCACCCCGGTTCAGCGTTTCGCTGATGCTGCCCAGGTTGAGCCCATCAGGGCCGACACGGAAAATGCCCATGCCCCCCATGCCGTCGAGCGGCTTGAGGATGATGTCGTGGTGCTCCGCATGGAAGTGACGGATGTCGGCCTCGGAGCGCGTCACCAGCGTGGGCGTGATGTACTGCGGAAACTCGAGGATGGCGAGTTTCTCGGGGTGGTTGCGCAAGGCCGAGGGTTTGTTGAACACGCGCGCGCCCTCGCGCTCCGCCTGCTCCAGCAGATGGGTGGCGTAGAAGAACTCGCTGTCGAAGGGCGGGTCCTTGCGCATCAGCACGGCATCGAAGTCGGTCAGCCGGGTGATCGCCGAGGGGGCGGCTTCGCTGAACCAGCGTTCGGACTCACCCGTCAGCACGATGTGCCGCACCAGCGCACTCACCCGTCCACCGCGCTGCCAGTGCAGGTGCTTGGTCTCGCACACGCTCAGCGTGTGGCCGCGGCCTGCCGCCTCGCGCATCATCGCGAAGGTCGAGTCCTTGTAGATCTGGAAGGTCTCGAGCGGATCGGCAACGAAGAGCAGTTTCATGGCGTGTCTTTCAGGTGCAGATTCAGCGAGTCAAGGCGGCAGCTTGAAAGCGCGGACCTGCCTCAGATTTCAACCTTGGAGCCCAGCTCCACCACGCGGTTGGTGGGCAGACTCAGGAAGTCGGCCGCGCCGCTGGCGTTGTGGTGCATGCTGGCAAAGAGCTTCTCGCGCCACATGGCCATGCCCGCGCCCATGGTCGGGTTGACGATGTCTCGCGACAGGAAGTATGAGGTCTCCATGTCGTCGAGCTGCACGCCCCGGCCGCGCAGCAAGGCCAGCGCCTCGGGCACGTCGGGGTCGTTCTTGAATCCGAAGTGCAGCGTCACCTGCCAGCAGTCGTGCCCGAGCGACTCGAGCTCGGCTCGCTTGTCGAAGCCCACCCACGGCACCTCGTGGTGCTTCACGGTAACGAACAGGTTAGTTTCGTGCAGCACCTTGTTGTGCTTCAAGTTGTGCAGCAGGGCGTTGGGGGTGAGGCCTTGTTCAGCCACCAGAAAGACGGCGGTGCCGGCCACGCGCGTGGGCGGATTGAGAAACACCGCCTCCAGGAAACTCTTCAGGTCGATGGCGTCATCGCGCAGCCGTTCGCGCACCAGCTGCCGGCCCTGCTTCCACGTCATCATGAGCATGAACATCACGCCGCCGATGGCCACGGGAAACCAGCCGCCATCGAGCAGCTTCACGATGTTGGTGGAGAAGAAAATGATGTCGACCACAAAGAAGAAGCCGGTCGCTGCAACACACAGCGCCCAGGGATATTTCCAGCCGTACCGAATGACAAAGAATGTCATCGTGGTGGTGATGAGCATGTCAATCGTGACGGCAATGCCGTAGGCCGATGCCAGCTTGCTGCTGGACCCGAACAAGACCACAGCGAACACGATGCACACATACAAGCCCCAGTTCACGAACGGCACGTAGATCTGGCCGGTCTCTTTCACCGAGGTGTGCAGGATGCGCATGCGGGGCAGATAGCCGAGTTGAATGGCCTGCTTCGTGATTGAAAAGGCGGCCGTGATGAGGGCTTGAGACGCGATCACCGTGGCGCAGGTGGCCAGCGCGATGAGCGGATAGAGCGCCCACTGCGGCGCCATTTCGTAGAACGGGTTGTTCACGTTTTCGGGGTGCGCCAGAAGCATCGCACCTTGACCGAAGTAGTTGAGGAGCAGAGCCGGCATCGCCAAGAGGAACCAGGCCAGCCGAATCGGCCGTTTGCCGAAGTGCCCCATGTCGGCATACAGCGCCTCGGCCCCCGTCACGCACAGCACCAAGGCGCCCAGACCCACGAAGGCGACGGCGGGGTGGTCGGTCAAGAAGTGCCAAGCAAAGATCGGGTTCAACGCCTGCAGCACCGAAAGGTTAGTGGCCAAGTGGCGCACGCCCAGCACAGCCAGCACCAGAAACCAGAGCACGGTGATGGGGCCGAAATAGCGGCCCATGTTGGCCGTGCCATGGCGCTGCACCAGGAACAGCGCCGTCAACACAACCAGGGTGAGAGGCACCACGTAGCGGTGCAGCCCGGGGGCTGCAACCTCCAGGCCCTCTACAGCGGACAACACTGAGATCGCCGGCGTGATCACGCCGTCGCCAAAGAAGATCGCGGTGCCGAAAATACCCAGCAACAACAACCGGTTGCGCAGCACGGGGCGGTCTTGAACTGCCGTGGAAGCCAGCGCCAACATCGCGATCAGCCCGCCCTCGCCATTGTTGTCAGCACGGAGGATGAGGCCCACGTACTTGACAGAGACCACGATGGTCAGCGTCCAGAACACCAGCGAAAGCACCCCGAGGATGTTCTCAGGGGTCAGCGGCACGCGCCCATGCCCGAACACTTCCTTGAGTGCATAGAGTGGACTGGTGCCGATGTCGCCATAGACGACACCGATGGCACCGAGCGTGAGGGCAGCGAGGTTCGAGGAAATGCGGGGCTGAGTCACGGTCGTCCACGCCTCCTGATGAGGCGCGGGCTCGGAAGGAAAGGGACTTTCATTTTGCGCTCGCCGCATGGCGCGGCAACATCAAACGGTGCCCGCACCCCGTCACCCCGCGGGGATGTTGCAACGCAACAACGGCCATGGGGATTGACTTCTTACTCGTAAACCTCTGCGTCGGGGTCGGTGGCTTCGAGCTCGTAGCTCGCCGCCAGCATGGCCAGGCGCGCGATCACGCCGTACATGTAGAAGCGGTTGGGGCCGCTGGCCCCGGGCTTGACGCCGCGCGTGGGCAGCTGGTTGGCATCGGCGAACGCCAGTGGCACGAAGCTCGCCCCGGGCGAGTTGAGGTTTTCGTCGATGCCGCGTTCGGCGTTGACCCGGTAAAAGCCGCCGACCACGTAGCGGTCGATCATGTAGACCACCGGCTCGGCCACGGCGTCGTTCACGCGCTCATAGGTGGGCACGCCTTCTTGCAGAATGACTTCGCTGACCTCTTGACCGTCCTTGATGACGCTCATCTTGTTGCGCGACTTGCGGTTCAGGTCGATCAGGTCCTTGGGGTCGCGCACGGTCATGATGCCCATGCCGTAGGTGCCGGCATCGGCCTTCACGATGATGAAGGGCTTCTCCTGAATGCCGTATTCCTTGTACTTTCGACGCACCTTGGCCAGCAAGGCTTCGGCCTGGGTGGCCAGTTCTTCCTGGCCTGCACCCGTGGTGAAGTTGATCTCGCCGCAGCGCGCGAACATCGGGTTGATGAGCCACGGGTCCATGCCCAGCAGCTTGGCGAACTTCTTGGCGACTTCTTCGTAGGCCTGGAAGTGATTCGTCTTGCGGCGCACGGCCCAGCCGGCATGCAGCGGCGGCAACAGGTACTGCTCATGCAGGCCCTCGAGCACCTTGGGCAGCCCGGCCGACAGATCGTTGTTGAGCAGGATGGTGCAGGGGTCGAAATCCTTGAGGCCCAGCCGCCCGCGGGTGCGGATCAGCGGCTCCACCGTCAGCGAGGAACCGTCGGGCAGGTCGATCTGGGTGGGGCTGGTGATGGTGTCGTCGAGCGTGCCGAGCCGCACGTTGAGCCCGGCCATGTGGAAGATCTGCTTCAGGCGGACGACGTTCGCCAGGTAGAAGGTGTTGCGGGTGTGCTTTTCGGGGATCAGCAGGAGGTTCTTGGCCTCCGGACAGATCTTCTCGATGGCTGCCATGGCAGCTTGCACGGCCAGCGGCAACATCTCGGGCGTGAGGTTGTTGAATCCTCCTGGAAAGAGATTGGTGTCCACCGGGGCGAGCTTGAAACCCGCATTGCGCACATCGACCGAGGTGTAGAACGGGGGCGTGTGCTCCATCCACTCCAGCCGGAACCACCGCTCGATCGCCGGCAGCGACTCCAGGATGCGCTGCTCCAGTTCATTGATCGGGCCGGTGAGCGCAGTGATGAGGTGAGGAACCATGGGAAGCCCGAAGATCAGAAAAGTCTGATTCTAGGCATCTGGGGGCGGCCGTGTTGGCTTGCAAGTGCGCCGGCCGCGCATCCGGCTGTCAGACAGGCGGCAGACGTGAAAAAGGCCACCTCGCGGTGGCCTTTCTGTTGAGCTTGTCGCGCACGGACGACCCAAGGGCCGTCCGTTCACAGGCCTTACTTGTGATAAGCGGTTTCGCCGTGGGACGAGATGTCCAGGCCTTCGCGTTCGTCTTCTTCCGAGACACGCAGACCGATGACCAGGTCGACGAGCTTGAAGGCAACGACAGAGACCACACCCGACCACAAGACGGTCAGCAGCACGGCCTTCAGCTGGATCCACACCTGCGGAAGAATTTCCGTGGTGATGACACCCGCCGTGACCCAGTCACCGACGATGCCAGGGCCGCCCAGCGCGTGGTTGTTGAACACGCCGGTCAGCAGAGCACCGACGATGCCGCCCACGCCGTGGACGCCGAAGACGTCGAGCGAGTCGTCAGCACCCAGCAGCTTCTTCAGGCCGGTCACACCCCACAGGCAAGCGAAGCCAGCGATGAAGCCGATGGCAAGACCACCCATCAGGCCGACGTTGCCGGCTGCTGGCGTGATGGCCACGAGACCCGCTACCGCACCGGACGCAGCGCCCAGCATCGAGGCCTTGCCCTTGATCAGCGCTTCACCAATGCACCAGGCCAGCACAGCCGCAGCCGTGGCACCCAAGGTGTTCATGAAGGCCAACACGGCGCTGTTGCCAGCTTCGAGTGCGGAGCCGGCGTTGAAGCCGAACCAGCCCACCCACAGCAGAGCGGCACCCACCATCGTGAGCGTCAACGAGTGAGGCGTGAAGGCTTCTTTGCCGTAGCCGACGCGCTTGCCGATCATGTAGGCGCCGACCAGACCCGCGACGGCCGCATTGATGTGCACCACGGTGCCGCCAGCGAAGTCGAGGGCGCCCATTTGCCACAGGTAGCCGGCCTTGGCGTTCATTTCCGTGACCACAGCAGACGAGGTGTACATGTCAGGGCCCATCCAGTACCAGACCATGTGCGCGATCGGGGCGTAGCTGAAGGTGAACCACAGCACCATGAACGCGAGCACAGCCGTGAACTTGATGCGCTCGGCAAAGGCACCGACGATCAGGCAGCAGGTGATGCCAGCGAACGTGGCCTGGAAGGCAGCGAACAGCATTTCAGGGATGTAGACACCCTTGCTGAACGTGGCAGCGGGTGCGAACACACCGCTGACCGGATCGAAGATACCCTTCATGAACAGGCGATCGAGCCCGCCGATGAACGCATTGCCTTCGGTGAACGCGAGGCTGTAGCCGTAGATGAACCACAGCACGACGATCATCGAGAAAGTCACGAGCACCTGCATCAGCACCGACAGCATGTTCTTGCTGCGCACGAGGCCGCCGTAGAACAGGGCCAGGCCGGGCACGGTCATCAGAATCACCAGCAGCGTCGCCACGATGATCCAGGCGACGTCACCCTTGTTGGGCACCGGCGCTGGCGCCGCTGCTGCGGCCGAAGCCGCTTCAGCCGGGGCCGAAGCCGCTGCTGCGGTCACCGGCGCTGGCGCTGCGGCCGATGCCGCAGGCGCAACCACCACGGAGGCCGCAGCCTCCGGAGCGGCGGCCTTGTCTTGCGCGAACACCCCCCCGACAAAACCCAGGACCGACAGGCCCAGGGCGAATGTAGCAATCAGTTTTTTCATGTTTGACTTTCTTGTTGCCTCAGAGGGCGTCCTTGCCGGTCTCGCCGGTGCGGATGCGTACCACTTGCTCCAACGGGGACACGAAGATCTTGCCGTCACCGATCTTGCCGGTGCGTGCAGCGCCTTCGATGGCCTCGATGACGCGATCGATCAGCGCGTCATCGACGGCCGCTTCGATCTTCACCTTGGGCAGGAAGTCGACCACGTATTCCGCGCCGCGATACAGCTCGGTATGGCCCTTCTGACGGCCGAAGCCTTTGACTTCGGTCACCGTGATGCCCTGCACGCCGATGGCGCTGAGGGCTTCACGAACTTCATCAAGCTTGAACGGCTTGACGATGGCAGTCACCATTTTCATGGTCATCTCCTGTTGTTTGGATCAGAACGTCTTCTTGACGGACACGACGGCGCCAGTACGGCCAAGATTCTTGCCATTGGCCGGGCTGCCATAGGAATAGCCGCCCACATCCTTGGTGTCGGTGGCCACGACGCCGCCGCTGACGAGGAAGCCGGAGAAGTCCTTGCTGGCCGTCAGAGAGAAGTCGGTGTACGAGAAATCGCTGTTGTGCGCAACGCGCTGATAGCCGACGTGCGGCGTGAGGCTGACGCCTCCGCCGACTTCAAACGACGCCGCCGCTTCGAAATAGCCGCTGCCCTTGCTGTTTGCCGTGCCGAACAGGTTGGTTGTGCTGTGCGAATACTTGACGGTGGCCGGACCGTAGGTCGCAGCGCCATAGATTTCCAGCGTATTCGGGTTGACAGGCGACAGAGGATGGGTCGAGGGCAGATCATGGCCGGGATACTGATAGGTCAGCAGACCGAAGTCGAGAGTCAGGCCCTTGGCGACTTCACCCTTCCAGCCACCATACAGATCGACTTCGAAGTTGGCACCACCGCCGAAATCCTTGATCCACTTGATGTAAGAAGCCCAGGCGCCCACATACAGGCCGTTGGCGAACGCATAGTCAACACCGCCTTGAACGGCGGGCTTCAGGCGCGATTGCGAAATACCGCGGTAGCGGTAGTCGCTCGTCAGGCTGACGTTGAACGACAGCGGGTTGACTTCTTCAGCGAAGGAAATGGTCGGAACAGCAGAAAAAGTGGCAACAGCTGCGAGCGCCAAAAGAGATTTTTTCATCACGACATTACTCCACGTTGAACTATGAGGGGGTTGAATCACCGGAACGTGGTTTGCAGCTTCTGTGCCATGGTCGTTTTGGGGCAGTTACGCCCCATCTGCGGGGATTCCGCCCTGAAATGCACCTTGATCGGGCGCAAAAGGCGGCCCACCTCGTGATGGACAGTGAAATCGCCCAGAATTAGTGCGCCCATCACCCCCTGCTTCCGAGGCCCATTTTGGTGCCCTTTGAAGCGGCAGTTTGGCTGCGGCCGGTCTTCAGAATGGCAGACCGCCGCCTGCTGAGCCCATCCACCATGTCCCTCGCCGTCATCCACAGCCGCGCCCTCGACGGGCTAGGCGCCCCCGAAGTCACGGTGGAAGTGCACCTCGCCAACGGCCTGCCCCTGTTCACGCTGGTCGGCCTGGCCGACACCGAAGTGAAGGAAGCACGCGAGCGGGTGCGGGCCGCGTTACAGAACAGCGGGCTGGCTTTCCCCCACAACAAGCGCATCACCGTGAACCTGGCGCCGGCCGAGCTGCCCAAGGAATCAGGCCGCTTCGACTTGCCCATCGCCATCGGCCTGCTCGCCGCCAGCGGGCAGATCGACCTCCACCGGGCATCGCAATTCGAATTCGCTGGGGAGTTGTCGCTCGCCGGTGATCTGCGACCCGTGCGCGGCGCGCTGGCGCTCGGCCTGGCACTGCGGCGCGCCGCCGGCCAAGGAGCGCCCACGCGTGCGCTGGTGTTGCCTCACGACAGCGCCCAAGAGGCGGCCTTGGTGGAAGGCCTTCACATCCTCGGCGCACGCCATTTGCTCGAGGTCGTCGAAAGCTTGTTGCCTCAGGCGGAAGGGGAGCCGGTGCGGCAGTGCGCATTGGCCCCGGCCAGGCCCGAGCGTGTCGTTGCGCCGCCCACCGGCCTCGACCTGCGAGACGTCAAAGGCCAGGCCGGCGCCAAGCGGGCACTGGAAATCGGTGCGGCCGGCGGCCACAGCGTGTTGCTCATGGGCCCACCCGGCACCGGAAAGTCGATGCTGGCGCAGCGCTTTTCCGGCTTGCTGCCACCGCTCACGCAAGACCAGGCGCTCGAGTCGGCCGCCGTGCTGAGCCTCAACGGCAGCTTTCGAAGTGATCAATGGGGATGGCGCGTCTTTCGGTCGCCCCACCACAGCGCCTCGTCCGTGGCGATGGTGGGAGGCGGCTCACCGCCCCGGCCTGGCGAAATCTCGCTGGCCCATCAGGGGGTGTTGTTCCTCGACGAATTGCCCGAGTTCCAGCGTGCCGCGCTGGAGGCACTGCGCGAGCCGATGGAAACCGGCCGCATCGTGATCTCGCGCGCGGCCAGACAGGCCGAGTTTCCCGCCGAGTTCCAGCTCATTGCGGCGATGAACCCCTGCCCCTGCGGCCACCTCGGCAGCCCGCTGCGTTCATGCCGATGTTCACCCGACGCCGTGCTGCGCTACCAGGGTCGCATCAGCGGCCCGCTGCTCGACCGCATCGACCTGCAGGTGGAGGTGCCGGCGGTCTCGGCCGACACCTTGTCTCGCGCACCTGACGGCGAAACCAGCCCCCACGTGGCAGCACGCGTGAAGGCAGCGCGCGACCGCGCCTTCGATCGCCAGGGCTGCAGCAATGCCCAGCTGCAGGGCCCCGCGCTTGATGAACACTGCGTGCTGAACGCTTCGGCGTCCACCTTCTTGCAGACGGCAGCCATGCGCCTGGGCTGGTCGGCCCGCAGCTTTCACCGCGTGCTGCGCATGGCGCGCAGCGTGGCCGATCTGGCTGGCGAGGAGACGCTGCAGATGGCGCACATTGCCGAGGTCATTCAGTACAGGCGCGTGTTGGCAGAGGCGTGATCGCCTCCTCGCCCCCAGTCAGACCACACCGGTGACTGGCAGCGCAAGAAAGAAGCGCACCATCTCGGCCGAGGCATCCGGCCCCGCCGCATCGGTGTAGGAGCCTTTCGCGCTGCCACCTGACCACGCGTGCCCGGCACCATGCACGGTCCAGGACTCGATGCAAGCGCGGCCGGTGTCGTCGGTGTGCGACGTGCGGGTGAAGCTGCGCCCACCCGCACGCGTCACGCGCTCTGTGCTGACGCGCAGGCCTGCATCGAGCGTCGCCTTCGTGTGGGCGTCCAAAGCCTGCTGCACGATGTCGGCGCCGTTCGACTGCTGAACGGTGTGATCGCGATCGCCGTGGAAGACGATGATCGGCGCGGCCCGTGCGGCCTTCTTGCGCGGCGCCGCCCCGGCACCGGTCATGTTCTTCAGGCCTGCAGCTCCGCTGCGCCCTCCCTTCATGGCGGCGAGTGCAGAAGGGATGTCGTGTGCGCTGCCGTAAGGCAGTCCCGAATGCGCACCCACGCCGGCGAACAACTCGGGATGGGTCTCACCCAGCACCACCGCCATGGCCGCGCCGGCCGACAAGCCTGCGACGAAGATGCGTCGCGAATCGACGCCATGGCGCGCCGCCACCTCAGCCGCGATGCCGGCAATCAACGACGGTTCACCGTCGTCCCGCATCTGGTCCTGCGGTTTGAACCAGTTCCAGCACTTCGATGGATTGGCGCTCGCTGGTTGCTCGGGGTAGAGCACCAGAAAGCCGTGTTCATCGGCCAAGTGGTTCATCTGCGTGCCCGCAGCGAAGTCGTCTGCCGACTGCGTGCAGCCGTGCAGCATCACCACCATCGGCGGTGCTGGAGTGTCCAACTTGGCGGGCACATAGAGTTTGTAGGCGCGTGTGCCTGCCCGGTTGGTGAACACGTGAGCCGTGAAGGTCCCCGACGTCGCCCTGCCTGCGGATGCGGGCGCGTCGGCTCGCTGGCCTTCTCGCGCTCGCTCGCCCTCTGGCTCCGAGCCAACGACGCGGGCCGTGACATCGATGACGTCGGGGTCCGACGCCGACGCTGCGGTTGGCACGCTGGACGGTGCAGCGCCTTGCGACAGCGCGCGCCGGATCGTTTCGGTCACGTCGTGCATCGGACCGGACGTGGTGTCGAGCCCGGCCGACGCCAAGGCATTCCGGATCGTCGCTTGGACAGCGTTGGCGTCGAAGGACGGCGGGCTGAGATGGAACGGGATTTTCATGGGAATTCCTGATGTGTTGGAGTCGATCACCGCATGCGATCGGCCAAGGCCCGCCGCACCGCGGGGCTGGCCTGGAGAGCCCCCAGAACGGTCACGGACTCAATGGCCTCTCGCGCCAATTCAGCGGAGACGTCGTCGGCTATGCGCGCCAGTCCGAGAACCTGGATGTGCAGGGGCTGGCCAGTCGCGACCGCGCGTTCGAGCTCGGCGCGGCTGAAATGCTGCAGGCCCACCGTCAGCGTGCGACGGGCTACGGTCTGCTTCAGCGTGTCGGCGTGAAGGGCCAGCTGGTTGCGCAGGGCCGTTCGGATGACATCCGAACGGTTGGTATAGAAGCCCTCCTGGACCAGGAGGTCGACATGGCCCAGGTCGACGACCCCCACATTGACGGTCATTTTCTCGGTGTCTCCCACCCGTGGGCGTGGCTCGATGGACTTGGTTGTTGGGCTCATGGCATCCTCCTGGAATCCATATGGAATCCATATGGAGTATTTCAAGGCCTGTTTCTCGAATACTTGCTCAAGGGCCCGGCGAGAGTGAACGGACTTGGCCAGAGTCCCTCACGGGCTGGTCCACAGCAGAGGACGAGGCAGGTGCCAGCCGAGGGACATGACCTGCCCTTGCGAACCTGACAGCGGGGCGCCCAGCCGCTGAGGACGGTCCCGCAGGCCATCGACGGGCGCCTGAAGCACCTGATGCCAGCGGTGCCCAGGCTCGTCCCACCACCAGATGCGCGCAAGGGAGTATTGCGGAACGCGCTCCACCGGGAGGTGCGGATCGCGCCGGCTGGCGTCCCACCATCGATCGTCGTCCAGGTCACCCTCCCGCAGGAACAGCCACTCCCCCGCCTGGTCCGGGCGAGGTGTCAGCAGAAGGCGGCAGCCGCTTTCGCACACGGCGGGCTGGCCCTTCCGAAGCTCTTCCGGCAAAGGCAAGGCGTGCCACCTGCTGCCGTCGGGGTCACTTCGCTCGAACATCAGGCTTTGCACTGCACTGTCCCGTGGCGGCCGGATGAGCCGCAGCACACGGCCACCCGCATCGATCTCGGTTTGCACGACCTCGCCCGGTACGACGCTGGAATCGAGCGCGCTGTCGGCGATCGGCCACAGCGTTCCCGGTGCCCCAGCGCCCTGCGGGGCCGCGAGCCGCCACGCCTGCCATGCCGCACTCGCGCCGCTCTCTTGCCAACGGCCCTCGCCAGGCAGAGTTGAGGGAATGTAGGACTGGTAGCGGTTGGCCGGGTAGAGCGCCCCCCATCCCGTGAACCGCTCGGGGCAATCGCGCTGCGGGTTGAAGGTTCCGGCTTCGCAGACGGGGTCGATCACGGACATGCGCTGCCGTTGCATCAGCCCGCCCGCCATCACGATGCGTCCGCCAGCCAGCCGACGCACCGACGCGTTGTCTTGACGGAGGTCGGCCCGGGGCAAGGGCTTCACGCGGCGCGTGGACAGCTGCAGATGCAGCACCGTCGAACCTCCCGATGCAAAGTAGGCGTCATCACCCTCCGCATCCACCAACGACGCTTCGGTGAGTTCGGCCACCTGATGGACCGGGCCCCACCGTGCCGACTTCATGCTGAACACCGCAAACGCCCCGGCCTGCGGGAAGCGCGCCGATGAGGACACGCCCCGGCTGTCCTTGCTGACCACCCCCTTGACAAGGATGCGGTCGTCGTCGAGCCAAGCGGCCTGGGCGCCCGTGCTGAGAAATGGCAGAGGTGGCAGCTGCCGGACCTCACCCGTCCTCAGGTCGATCATCTCGGCCAGCGTGCTCGGCCTCGACATCGCCGACCAGCTTGTTCCATGGGCGTGCCCGCCGCCGACGAACACGCGGTGCGATCGGCGCGCCACCGCAGGCGACCCCCATCCCAGCCCGAAGCTCAGTGTGCCGGTGCGTACGCCTGGCAGCGCGGGCACCTGCACGAGATCACCCCCCGGTGTGCCCCAGCAGCAGGTGCCCTCGGCGCCATGGATGCCGCCGGCCACAGCCACTTCACGTGAAGAAAGCGCCTGCACCATGCCGCTGATGCGCTGGCGATTGAGCGGCCCCAGCAGCTCCCAGGCCGGCGCGTACCCCGTGGGCTCACCCGCCACGGCGCGCAGCAACACAAGGTGTTGCTCGAGGTGACCACCCAGCACCACCCCGCCGTCCGGCAACACCACGCCTGAAGGCCCCGTGGCATGGGCCGCATCCGCACACAGTGGAAGGGGCATGTCCGGCAGCGCGCGCCAAATGTCGGTCTTCGGCTCATACACATCGACGCTGCGCGCTGCCTGCTCATTGCAATCGAAGTGCTGGCCCCCGGCGGCCAGCACCCGCCCATCGGGCAGGCGCAGCAACACCGCAAACGAACGCTGGTGCGGCATGGGAGCGGCCCGCTGCACACGGCCGCTGACCGGGTCGATCAAGTCCACCTGCGTCGCCTCGCCGGCATAGGCTCCGCCCACCGCCATCACGCGCCCATCGGCCAGCGCCACGGCAGCCACGCCGTAGCGGCTCCAGTAGCCCTTGTTCTGTTCGGTGCGGCCGCTCGGCAGCACACCCTTGTCGTCCATCACCACGGCGCCCGCTTCGAAACGCAGTCGCCGGATCTGACCGGTGTGGTTCTTCTTGGCCTCGCCCAGCACGAGGACGGAGCCATCTTGCAACCCGACCGCCAGGGGCTCGTCGGCCTGAAAGGGCAGTTGAAGAACGCGGCCATCGGGGCGCACGAGCAGAATGCCAGGCCCGATGAACCAGAGACCGGCATCAGACACCACAACGGTGTAGCGCAAGTCCTCTTTCAAGGGCAGCGCCTTCAGCGCGTACGGCGTGGCCAGGCGGCTGTGCCAATCGAGGCGCCACACCACGGCCTCGGACCCTTGCCGCTCGAAGTAGAGCGTCTCCCCCGGCCGGCTCTGCACGGGCGAAGCGAAGGTTCGCTGCCATGGCTCGCGGGACAGGCCATCGATGGTGCGCGGCCCTGCCAGGGGCGCACCGAGCTGCCGGTCCTGTGCCGCGGCGTCCACGGACACCATCGCAAGCACCGCGAGGAACGCGGCGATGGCCGCCAAAGCGCGGCGGCTCGCAGCAGGCGCGCACAGCCAGGCGCTCATGGCGTGGCCCGCCAAGCGGCCGGCATCACGTACTTCATGCTGCCGGCCGGTCCCACCAGGTCGTCCGGCAGAGCCAGCGAGGACAGGTAGAGCGCCACGTCGGTGTCCGTCCCATCGTGGCTGAGGACGAGATCGAGTTGGCCGTCGCCATCCAGGTCACCGGCCCAGCGCAGCACATCGCTGCGCCATTCGTCAGCCTCGAGGGTCGCCAGGCGATAGCCGGGCAAGGCCTGGCGCCGTCCATCGAGGCGAAGTTCGAGGCGCCCGATGTGCAGCTCGTCTTCTTCACCCGTCTGACGCGGCACCAGCGTCGCCTTGCGGCCTCGGCCGAGGGGCACATCGATGTCGAGCGTGTCCGCGGCGCCCGGCCGGGGAAGCGCCATGCCAGCGTGATACCACGTCACGACCGGCCCCGGCTTGAAGCGGAGGTCGTCATGGCGGGAGCGGAACACGCCGATCAACTGCGCCGAAGGGTCCGCAGCTTCGATCCCTGCGGTGCCGAGTCCGAATGGCAGCGGAGACCACTCGAGCCGCTGCGTGGCCTCGTGCAGTCTGGCGCTGTTCGGCCCCACGGGCCGGGCTTTCAAGCGGGTGGCGTGCAACGCACAGCCCCGGTCCCCACGGCATACCAAGGCCCACCAGCCGGGGCCGGGGCGCGCGGGCGGACCACCCACCACCCACCCCAGCGCCTGAGCCGAGGATGCTGCCGCACCAGCACCAGACGGGGGTGGGGGTGGGGCCAGCGGCATCAGCGGGCCGGGGAAAAAGGCCACGGCCTCATCGAGTGGGGTGTCCCGGAACATGCCCGAGGCAGCGTTCGGCAGCACACCAGCCAAGGCGGCAGCACACACCACAGCCAAGGCACGCCGCACCGGCCGGTCGATCCAGGCTCGATCCGCCATGCGGCTCACGGGAGGAATGAAGCGGCGCATGTCAGGGTGCCAACCGAACGTCGAACTGCTTGCTGCCGTCCGTCCAGACACCGGCCAGGCCTTTGGGCGAAACGTTCAAGCGCAAGGTCGCTGAGCTCGCGCTGCCGTCAGCAGCGGACTCGGTCAATTCGAGTTGACCCTCCAGCTCCCGGCCACGGAGCTCGATGCCTCGACCGTGCTTGTCGTAGAAGTAGCTGCCACTGACCGATCGATCGGCGTACTGGGTGAGCAGCATGGTGATCGGCGTCTTTGCGTTCAGTTGCCCGCGCAGCAACTGGCCGTACACGCTCGTGGGTGCGGCGGCTGGAGCCTCTTGCAACAACAAGGCGCGACCGTAGGCCGTCATGTGGGCTCGGAGTTGGGCGTAAGGCACGCTCCACGTCACATCCCCCACATCATCGGCGGCCCGCATCGCATGGTTGCTGCAGCGCCCGGCGGTGAGCTTGAAAGACTGGGCCGACAGCTCGAAGCGGTGGTACTGCAAGGCATCCATCAAGGCAGAGGCGTCGGGCGATGCAGGTGTGCGCACGGTGTGCGCCGAGTCACCGAGGCAACCCAGGTTGAGCTCGATGCGTGTCTGGAGGTCGGAAATTGCATCCGGGCTGCGCGGTGCCTTCATGGCACGCAGCTCGCGCTTCAACGAAGCCACCACCTCGCGATACTGGCGGCGTTGCTCCTTCGCGAGCTGCTCGGCCAAGTGCCCCTGGCCGGCCCGAGTGAAGAGGTCGCTCAGCGCCAAGCGGCGGCCGGACCGGCTGTCGAAACTGTAGAAGGTGGTGTAGCTCTCGCAGTAGGCACCGCAGCCTTCCAGGTCGAACTGGAGGGTGAGCACCCGGTCGTCGTTGCGCGAGACGGAGAAGGTCTGCTCCACCGTGCCATCGACGGTGAGGCCTCGGTCATCGCGGCGGGACGCCGTCATGCTTCGCGGCGCCAGCGTCCCGAACTGGCCGATGTAGAGCTGGTCGTTGATGCGGGACGCAAGCGCACGGTCCGCCGACGTCACCCAAGGCATGCTGAACTCGGTGGCACCCGGCGTGTCGCGCTTGACGTTGACGGTGATGGGCTCGACCGTGAGGCCAGACACGGCGGCATGCGCCCACAGGGGCACACACACCAGCAGCACGAACATCCAACGCATCGCCACCTCCTGAAAGCCATCCCCGTGAAGCCGGGACCACAGGCGCATCACGCGGCCTTGTGGCTGACCTTCAATCTACGCGGGCTGCATGAAGTGCGGATGAAGTCCAACGTGAAGTCGGTGTGCGTCTAGGAGCCTGGGCGGCAGCAAGAGGGCCCGCGGGCGTTCAGTCGTTCACTTTGCCGTGGGCTGGCGCCTGACTCCACAGCTCGGGATGGCCGCGAAAGAACGCCTTCAGCGCCACACGTTTGGCGGGCGCATCGGCAAACTGCTTGGGCACAGCCAGGTAGGCGGCCTCGATGGCGAAGGTCTTGCGCGGGGCATGGCGGTAAGCCTGCAGGGCTGCGTGCAGTCCGCGTGCTTCGTCGTGCAGGCCGATGCGGCGGTAGGCCTCCACGGCACGAGGCAACAGGCGCTCGCCCGCGTTGGCATACGCGCGGCCGCCATTGAACTCACTGTCTTCATCGATCCAGAAGATCGGGAAGGCCAGGCGAAAGCCTTCGGGCAGGGCATCGGCATCCTGGTCGAAGAGGTCGGCCAGGAACAAGGGCAGGTGGGTCAGCGCCTCCATGAACAAGGCGTCGTCGGCGATGTCCCAGAACTCGATGGGCAAGGGCTGCGCACGCTCCGAATGAAAACCATGAAGGTAGTCGCGAAGACGCTCGAGTGCCAATGTCAATGCCAATGGCGCGGGCGCTGCGGCCGGCGTCCAAGACGGCTGAAGCGGGGCAACGGAGGCAGAGGCTGAGAGCTGCATCGACGTGTTCCTGTCAGGGGGAGCAAACGGATTCACCACAGGCCACCACGGCGCCGATGGCAGGCCACGCTCGCGCGCGCCCTGCCTTCAACGCGGTGATCAGGCCGTCTTCATGAAGCCGAGGTCGCGCTGGAAGTTGGTGAGGTTCGGGAACACCATGTTCAGGTTGGTGTCGCTCACACCGAACCACTTGCCGATGGTGCCGCCGATCTGGTCGACCGACACACCAGGCAAGAAGGCGCCTGAGCCGACTTCATCGGGCTGCTCCAGGCCCACCTGCGGGAACCGGCCGTAGATTTCCTTGCCCTTGACCGCACCGCCATACACGAAGTGGTGCGCGCCCCAACCGTGGTCGGTGCCATCGCCATTGGTGGTGAAGGTGCGGCCGAAATCGGAAGCGGTGAACAGGGTGACGTTGTTCTGCATGCCCAGCGCAGCCAAGGCCTTGTCGAAATAGTCGATGGCGTGCGACAGCCGCGCGAGCAGGTCGGCCTGCTGGACGTTCTGGTTGTCATGCGTGTCGAAGCCGCCCAGGCTCACGAAGAACACCTGCCGCTTGGCGCCCAGCCCGGCCCGCGCACCGATGATGCGTGCCACCGTTTGCAGCACCGAGGCGAAACCGTTGTTCTGGTTGGATCGGGTCGACGGCTGCATGTACTGCGTGGTCGCGAGCGGTGTGACGGCCAAGAAGGCGGTCTGGAATTTCGCCTGCGCGTCCATGGAGCGCTTGGCGATGGTGGCTTGTTCCCGGACCAGCAGATGCGTCGCGTCAGCCGGAACGTTGTTCTGAGTGATCAGCGACCTGTAGGTGGTGGCGGCCACCGTCGAGTTGAAGAGGTTGCCCGTGGTGCCGGTGATGGCCACGGCTCCGCCCGTGCCCACGCGGTACTGGAACACCGTGTTGCCCGCCATGAAGACCGCGTTGCCGTCGACCGCGATGTTGGTGTACATGGTGTCGTCGTTCTGGCCGGCCAGCAGATCGCCGAAACGCCCACCCCACCCCACTCGCGTGCCCTCGGGCCCGAGCGCCTGCCACGTCGACTGCTGGTCGTTGTGCGAGAAGAGCTTGGCCGGTGTGGGCTTCGTCTTGGCGCGGTATTCGACTCGGGTGATCGGCGTGACCAAGGGGCCTGCGTTGGCGATGACGGCCAGACGGCCCGCATCGAACAGCGTCTTCATGCCCGTCATGGCTGGGTGCAGCGCGTAGGTGCGGCCGCTGTTCTGGGTGGCGAACGCCGTGAAATCGGGGACGATGGGGAGCACACCGCCAAGTCCTGCGGGCGATGCGCCACTGGCACCGATGTCGGCAACCGTGCCCGCGGCCTTCAATGCGATCGGGTCGGCGCCTGTGTTACGGACGGTGTTGTAGGTGGCCCAGGAGGCCGTGTCCGTGGGCAGCACCATGTTGGCGGAATCATTGCCGCCATACAGAAACAGGCAGACAACCGCCTTGTAGTCGGTGGTCTGGGCCACGGCCGCGTTCATGCAGGCCAGGTTCATGGCAAAGGGCAGACCGGCAGCGCCGACCGAGCCCGACATCACCGAGGCGCGGCGGAGGAATTCGCGACGTGAAGCGTTGTTGATGGTCATGTCGAATGTCCTGTCACTTCTGAATGAGGTAGTCGGGGGAGGCCATCGTCAGCATGACAGCGATGGAAACCCGGTCGCGTCTCGCGTTGGCGATGGCCGTCGCGTCGGAGGCGGGGAGGGCGCGGCCGGCGACCGCAGCAATGATCTGCGTGCGAACCGCAGAGCTCATCTGTCCGGCCATCAGCAGCA
Organism: Pseudomonadota bacterium; assembly: GCA_041179165.1. Taxonomy (GTDB): domain Bacteria; phylum Pseudomonadota; class Gammaproteobacteria; order Burkholderiales; family Burkholderiaceae_C; genus Rhizobacter. The sequence continues at coordinate 28,326 of JBEGTX010000290.1, forward strand.
GGTTGACACGGTCGACCAGGGCCGCCGGGTCATTCGCCAGGGCCAGTTCGGCGGTGAAGTCGAGTTGGATGTCACGGTTGGCCGGTGCGATCCAGGTCCGGATGTAATTGAGGTAGCCCGCGACAGACACCTCGTTGGCCAGCTGCAGCTCGGGCGCCACGAGCCCGGCTGCGGCCGCAGCGCTGTTGGGTGGCGTGAAGCCGGGACGGAAGAAATTGAACACCGTCGGCGATTTCATCGGCGTCTGGCTGAGGCTGGACGTGGCGTTGTCGGTGTCGCCGATGTTGGTGTAGCGCTCGGATTCGGACGTTGCCTTGAAGGCGCGCAACAGGTTTGCCAAGCGCAACACAGGCTCGCGCACCTTGCCGAATCGGGTGGACGCGGGGTTGTAGGTGCGCGCTTCGGGGTCCATGAGCACCGCCTGGAACACAGCCTTCATGTCCCCCCGAACGCCTGCGCCGTTGTTGTTGAATGCAGCAGCCACCCGGCCCACATAGGCAGGCGAAGGGTTGCTGGTGACCATGCGCTGAATGAGCTGCTTGCCGATGAACGGCCCGACATTCGGGTGGTTGAACAGGGCGTCGAGCGCGATCTTGAGGTCACCCGGGCCATCGGGCGTGCTCGCCGCAGGAATGGTGACGTTCAGGAACTTCTTTTCGCTGACGGAGTGGTACGCCGCGTACGACTGCATCGGCCGCCAGTCGCGTTCTGCGTGAGGGTCGTTGCCCAGGAACCGGCGGCTGGTTCGACTTGCGAGATTGGGGCCTGCGTACCAGCTCCAGCCGGTGAAGACTTTGGCGAGGCCTTGAATATCGGCGGTGTCATAGGTTTCGAGCGGCGTCCCGGTGCGGTAGCTGCCGTCGTTGTTGAGCTCATGAAGCCCGATGGAAAACAGCTGCATGATTTCACGCGCATAGTTTTCATCGGGAACGCGGCCGGTGGCCACGTCTTCTTTCTGATTGCGCAGGCTGGTGAGGTAGATCCCCATCATCGGATGGAGTGTCACGGCCTCGAGAAGATCGCGGTAGTTTCCGAAGGTGTGCTGCGCCAGCATGTCGTAGTACGACGCAACGCCTTGGGTGTGTTCGGCCAGTGAGGCATCGGCGGTCGAGATGACGAAGATCTGCGACAGCGCAAAGGTCGCCCGCTGGCGCAGCACGTCGTCTCCTGTCACCGCCTTGGCCCAGTACGACTCCTGGAAATTGGCGCTGGAGAGATCTCCGTCGTTTCCGTCGTAATAGGCGGCCATCTGCTCGATGTACGAGCGGTGAGACGTCGCAGGCAGCGGTTTGTTGAACTGCGCGGTGATCCAGGCGGAATAGCCCATGGTCCCCACGGATGCGATCTCCGCGTCGTTGGCACCGAACGTGGCTTGGGCGAGGAAGCGGGAAGCATCGGGTTTGGCGACGATGACGGGCGCGTTGGGCGCCGGCGCTCCCGGCGTTGGCGTGCCGGCGGCCGGTGGCGGGGGTGATGATGAGGACGAATCGTCCTTGCTTCCCCCGCAAGCGACCAGCACCCCCACCAGCAATGCCTCGACGCTCAAGCGAACTGTCGACTTCGTGATGCGTTGAAGTGACTTCACTTCACTCTCCCCGTTTGTTGTGAACTACGCTCTGATACAGCGCTTGTTCTACGCAGTTCGCGTACCAAGGGGGTCGATGCGTTCAACCCGGGGAGGAACAGGGTTTTTGACTGAAGGGAGTGTCAATCCTTGTTAAATGCACCACGAACACCGCCTATTTCCGGCGTTCGGACTGACGCTCTTCGTCTTAGTTGCGAGCAAATGTTGGTTTTTGCGGCGCTGCAGAACGGCCGGTCAGTGGCCGCTCCAGATACAACTCAGAGCAGGGCAGACAGCGAACGCCTCACCTGAGCCACGTCTTGTGCACTGCGGTCTGCCCAATCCTTGATCTGGTCTTCGCCGACCTTGCCCACATTGAAATAGGCCGAATCTGGGTGGGCCATGTAGAAGCCGCTGACACTGGCCGCCGGCGTCATGGCCCAGCTCTCGGTGAGGGCCATGCCGATGTCGCTGCACTGCAGCACCCGGAACATCTCGCCCTTGACCGT
>JBEGTX010000291.1:0-16119 GCA_041179165.1 Pseudomonadota bacterium
CAGCAAGGCCTGATCGTCTTCGAAGCCGAGGGGTTGCACCGATGCCGAGTCGGAGAAGCCTTGTTGGGCGCTGCGCCCGGGCTGGGCCACCCAGGTGCCATGCGTTGCGCCGATCAGCAGCTCGTGCAGGCGGAAGGCCACGTCATCCGGCGCCGAGATATAGAACGGCAAGCGATCGATCTTGAGCTGCTTGAACTTGATGCCGCCGTGCGCCTTGAGGCGGATGCGCAGGCCACCGCGGATGTTGCGGGCCGAAGGCAGCTGCGTGAGCGGCAGGTCGGGCGCGTGGCTGAAGTACTGCACCGACTCCACCTGCACCGGCCACAGCGTCACGTCGTGTGCGGTGCGGAACTCGCAGCGCGTGTTCTGTCCGCGGGTGAGGTCGCTTGCCAGCGGGCTGCCGCGTGGGATGGTGAAGCCGCGGGTGAGGTTGGGGTCGAGCGGGTCCGGCCGCATGTGGGCCACCATCATCGACGGCACCGGCGACAGGAAGCCGGGGTACACGGTTTCCAGCAGGTGCTGGATGAACTGCGGGTGCTCGGCGTTCAGCTTGAGCTGCACCCGCGCCGACAGAAAGGCAAAGCCTTCGAGCAGCCGCTCCACATACGGGTCGGTGACCTCCACGCCGTCCATCGACAGGCGTGCTGCGATCTTCGGGAACTCGGACGCGAACTCCGCGCCGACCTCACGCAGGTGGGTGAGTTCGTCGTTGTAGAGGCGCAGCAGGCTGGGGTCCATCGGGGCGTGTCGGTTCGGCGTGATCGGGTGAGGGCGGGTGAGGTGTGCGGGATGAAGGGGCGAAGATGGGGCAGAGAAGGAGAGCGCGAGACGTCGGGCGTCAGGTCTTGCGTTTGAGCGTACCCGGGCTGGCGTCCCGCACCTGGATCTGGCCGGCCTCGAGGTCGACCTGGGTGCGCAGCAACAGCTCCAGCGGCACGGGCTGCGCCCACATGAAGCCGCGGATTTCGAACTCGATCACGTTGTGGGTGTCGAGCACGCTGGAGTGATCGAGGGCCTTGACCTCGAGTGAGCCTTCCATCACCCGCGGCTCGAACCGCAGAATGGCCTGTTTGATGGTGCGCTCGAGCAGGTTGACGTCGATGCGCGAGGCCAGGTGCCCCGACATCGGCGGCAGTCCGTAGTTGATCACCGAGTCATCGGCCTGCGGGTACAGCTCGGCCAGCTGGGGCAGTGGCTTCACGGCATTGAGCAGCCATGACAGGTCGCGCAGCACGGCCTCGCGGATCTGGGCCTTGTTCATCACGCGGGTGTCATCGGCCTCGACCCGCGAGCTGGGGTCGAAGTCGGTGAGGCGGTCGAGCAGCGTGGGCTGCAGGCGGTCGCGTGCGTCGTAGGTGGCCATATGAGGCGGTGCCGGCGGGCTCAGGCCGCGGCGTCGGGCGTGGGCTCGTCGTCGGGGATGGGCGCGGGCGACAACAGGATCTCGCGCACCTGCAGCAGGTCGACGTCGTCGCTGCTGGTGGTGAAGACACGCTGGCCCAGGCCGCGGAAATGCGGATCGGCCAGCGCGATCCAGTCGGTGCGCCGGGCCAGGCGCAGTGCGCCGTCGGTCTCGGCGGCGGTTCCGACATAGCGGGTCGGGATGAGCGCCACCGACGAGCCGCCGTTGACGAACTCGAGCTGCGCGGCGGTCCACACCAGGTCGCGCAGGTCTTCGGGTTCTTCGATCACGATCTTGGCCAGCGCGCTGAACGGCACCCACGAGTAGCGGCCGTTGATCACGGCTTCGAGCACGGGGCCCAAGCGCGAGTCGGCGTCGGCAATCCAGTCGAAGGCCTGGCCGTTCACGCTGCCGGGTGTGGCGGGTGCGGCGTCGAGTGCTTCGTTGCGCAGCTTTGCTGCGCCAGCGAGGTCACCACGCGCATCGGCCTGCAAGGCTTCGACCAGCAAAGCCACCCACATCTGCGGGCGACCGAACACCATGGGCGTGGTCTTGCCGGCATAGACCGCCTCGCGCAGCGTCTCGCACTTGATGGCCTCGCGGTAGGTGCTGACCATGGGCAGCGTGCTGGGGTCGAGCTCCACGCAGACGTCGAGCTGGTTGAGGGCGCGCTGCCATTGGCCGAGCACGCTCAGCAGCTGGAACAGAAACACGCGCAGCTTGGCGTCATCGGCCTTGGCGCGCACGCCGTCCTGCAGGCTCTTGAGGGCGGCGTCGACGTTGCCCTCGCGCAGGGCCTGTTCGGCGAGTTGGACGGGGGTGGATGCAGAGGTCATCGGGGCTCCGTGAAGGGAATGTCAGCCGGGCAGCACTTCGGTCTCGAAGGTGTTGACCCCCTTCGCCGCGCCGCCGTTGTCTTGTGAGCGGTATTCGACCTGCACCTTGTAGAAGGCCAGGCGCACTTCCTCGATCAGGTCGGACTCGCCATCGACGGCGTTGCTGATCTTGACCGAGACGATGCGGGCCTTCTCGATGGTGATGGTGAGGTAGCCGATGGGCGAGGTGCCACCGGCCTTGCGCACGGTGAGCACGCCCTTCTTGATGACCTCGTTGCTTCGCAGTGCGGACATGAGCCCGGTGGACGCGCAGTCGACACGTTTGCGAACGACCAGTTCCTGGAGCGTGGTGCGCGCGGTGGTGGCGCCAAAGGCGGTGGCATTGCCTTCCAGCCCCCAGTTCCAGCCCAGGACCGCGATCTCGTCGGTGTGGCCGGTTTCGGCGCATTCGCCCTTGATCGATCCCTGCTTCGCGCCGTCGACCTTGAAGAACATGTCGGCCTTGGCCATGGTGACTCCTTGTCAGCGTGCCTCTTTGGGGCGGCAGCGTGTGTAGACGGTGGGAAAGATGCCGGCCTCATGGCGCGGCATCCCCATTCACATCGGTAGCGGGTCCACGCCCGACGCGGCCTTTCGGCCGCGCGAGCGTGCTGCATCGACAGTCACCAGCATCATGAAAGCGACGCAGGTTGCAGCGTGTGGTGCAGGACAAGGCCGTTGCCGGCGCTTGCCCTCACGCTGCAATCGGGCATCAGCCCACTGGCTTGTTGGCGGTGATGTCCCAAGCTGCGGTGCTGGTCGTGCCCTTGCCGCCGGTGTCGGCTTGCGTGGTGTACTCGACCTTGAACTTGGCGAAGTTCAGGCTGACGTTTTCGGTCAGACGGTCTTCACCGCCGCTGCCACCCGTGGACAGCGAAGACACCAGCACGCTGTCGAGCGTGATCTTGATGTATTCGAGCGGGGTGTCGCCAGCCTTGCGGACGGTCAGCACGGCTTGCTTGATGTGCGTGCCCTTGCAGGCTGCCACCATCAGCGCGGTGGAGGCCGCGTCGACGTACTTGGTCAGCGAGATGTCTTGCACGTTGACCTTGCCTGCGCCGCCGCCAGCGCCGGCTGCGAACGTGCCGCTTTGGCTCAGGCCCCAACTCCAGGCCAGAACGTCGATGGAGTCCTTGTGGGTGCCGTCTTTCGACTCGCCCTTGATGTCACCGATCTTGATGAACATGTCTACTGCCATGATGCTTCTCCTTGATGTGAATGTGAAAGTGAATGGACCCGCTGCTCTGGAAAGACCGGCATGCTGGGCCACGAGGTCGGGGTTGTGACCTCGTGCCGCCGGGTTTTGCTTCTTCGGTCAGCGGATGCCGCCCGATTGGCGAAAGTGGCGACAAACTGCATCGCCAGGTACTGCTGATTCAGGTGCTTCAGCCGGCCTTTTGTGAAGGCAGCTTGGACACCAGCCGCAGCGACACCGTCAGCCCTTCGAGCTGGTAGTGCGGCCGCAGGAAAAACTTGGAGGTGTAGTAGCCGGGGTTGCCCTCGACGTCCTCGACCACCACTTCGGCCGCTGCCAGAGGGCGGCGGGCCTTGGTGTCTTCGGACGAGTGCGCAGGATCTCCGTCGACGTAGTTCATGATCCAGTCCTGCAGCCAGCGCTGGACTTCGTCACGCTCCTTGAACGAACCCACCTTGTCGCGCACGATGCACTTCAGGTAGTGAGCGAAACGGCAGGTCGCGAACAGGTACGGCAGGCGAGCGGCCAGGTTGGCGTTGGCGGTGGCGTCCGGATCGTCGTACTCGGCTGGCTTTTGCAGCGACTGGGCACCGATGAAGGCTGCGAAGTCGGAGTTCTTGCGGTGCACGAGCGGCATGAAACCGTTCTTGGCCAGCTCGGCCTCGCGGCGGTCGCTGATGGCGATTTCGGTCGGGCACTTCATGTCCACGCCGCCGTCGTCCGTCGGGAACGAGTGGGTGGGCAGGCCTTCGACCGCGCCACCCGACTCGATGCCGCGAATGCGCGAGCACCAGCCGTACTGCTTGAACGAGCGGTTGATGTTGACCGCCATGGCATAAGCCGAGTTGGCCCAGGCGTACTTGGTGTGGTCGGCGCTGCCGGTGTCTTCTTCGAAGTTGAAGGCTTCAACCGGGTTGGTCTTGGCGCCGTAAGGCGTGCGCGCCAGGAAACGCGGCATGGCCAAGCCGATGTAGCGCGCGTCGTCGGACTCGCGCAGCGAGCGCCAGGCGGCGTACTCGGGCGTGGTGAAGATCTTGGTCAGGTCGCGTGGGTTGGCCAGTTCTTGCCATGAGCCCATCTGCATCAGCGCAGGGTCGGCAGCAGCAATGAACGGGGTGTGGGCGGCGGCCGACACCTTGGCCATTTCGCCCAGCAGTTCCACATCGGGTGGGGTCTGGTTGAAGTAGTAGTCGCCCACCAGGCAGCCGAAAGGCTCGCCACCGAACTGGCCGAATTCTTCTTCGTAGACACGCTTGAAGATCGGGCTTTGGTCCCAGGCCGTGCCCTTGTAGCGCTTGAGCGTCTTGCCAAGGTCTTGCTTGGAGATGTTCATCACGCGGATCTTGAGCTGCTCGTCGGTCTCGGTGTTGTTCACGAGATAGTGCAGGCCGCGCCAGGCGCTTTCGATCTGCTGGAAGTCGGCGTGGTGCAGGATCAGGTTGATCTGCTCGCTGAGCTTCTTGTCCAGCTCGGCGATCATCGCCTCGATGGAGTTGATGACGTCCGAGCCGATGAGCTTGGTGGACGACAGCGCTTGCTGCGCCAGTGTCAGCACAGCCGATTCGACCGCCGACTTGGCCTCGTCGCTCTTGGGCTTGAATTCCTTGTTCAGCAGGGAAGCGAAGTCACCGCCCTGGAACTCGACGCCCTGCAGCGCCGACGCTTGGTTTTGTGTTTCTGCCATCTCGATCTCCGTCAAATGCCGTAGGGGTTGCTTACTCGGACTTGGCTTCGCCAGCGGCGTCGTCGGTCGTCTTCTTGGCGCTGGCCAGGCTGGCGAGCAGGGCCGGGTCGGCAATCACCTTGGCCAGCAGCTCTTCAGCGCCGGTCTTGCCGTCCATGTAGGTGATGAGGTTGGAGAGCTGTTCGCGGGCGGTGAGCAGCTTGCTGAGGGAGTCGACCTTGCGGGCCACGGCGGCCGGGGAGAAGTCTTCCATGTTGTCGAAGGTGATGTCGACGCTCAGGTTGCCTTCACCGGTGAGGGTGTTGGGCACCTGAAAGGCCACGCGTGGCTTCATGGACTTCATGCGGCTGTCGAAGTTGTCGACGTCGAATTCGAGCAGCTTGCGATCGGCCACCGGAGGCAGCGGTTCGGTGGGTTTGCCGGACAGGTCGGACAGCACGCCCATCACGAAGGGCAGCTGAACCTTCTTTTCGGCGCCATAAAGCTCCACGTCGTACTCGATCTGGACGCGGGGTGCACGGTTGCGTGCGACAAACTTTTGACTGCTGGTGGCCATGGAAGGGCTCCTCTACGCTGGGTTCAAGATGCAGGGTTGCGGGACAACGTCGTTACTCGCCAATACGACCGGCGATGTTTTCGATTTGGGAAACGCCATCAGGCGCGAGGTCGCGGATGATGTCAATGAAACTCTTGGTCATGAGCCGCTGTGCGCGTCGGATGAGCAGCGGCGCGGGGTTGGTGGGCTCGTTCTTTTCGATCCACTCGCAGACTTTGTCGAGCGTGCGCACGACATCGTCGCGGTTGCGGATGCTGCCGGGGCGCGACACGGCGCTGCCGGTGGCGGCGCCGTCGGTGTCAGACCCACCGGCATCGGCTGCAGCGTCGGCGGCGGCTTCGGCGTCTTGAGATTCAACCTGGGTGGCGGCATTGGTGAGCCAGCGGGCCAGCATCTGCAGCGGCTTGAGATCGGGGCCGGCGTTGCCGACCTTGTCGGTGAGCACGGCGTCGATGCGGGCGAGCTCGGTGCCGGTGAACTTGAGCGTGGCCAGCAGGTTGGCGTCTTGGGCGGCACCGGCCTTGAGGGCGTCGAGAACGCCTTCCGGCGTGGGGACGGTTTCGTCGGACCGGGCGTCGGCCTTGCCGGTCGACAGCTCGATCTGGCGCACGGTGAGCGCGGCGCGGCCGGAGATCACCTGGGCTGCGCGCAGGTCGGCCAGGCCGCAGGCGCCATCGACCAGGGGCGCCAGGGCATTCAGGCGCATCGTGGGGTCGAGGTTGTCGTCGGCGTCGAGTGCGGGGAAGACGTGGTCCCACTGGTGTTCGAGCAGGCCGGCGATCAGGCTCAAGGCTTGATTGAAGGCGGCCAAGCCGTGCAGACGGGCCGACGAACGGGCCAGCAGCACGCCCAAGCGCAGGTCACGGGTGCGGCCGGCCAGGGCGAGAGCGCCCTCGTACACCACACGCCAGTCGGGTTCTTCGGGGGCGATGACGGTGTCGCCAAACTGCTGCTCGGCCTTGCCACGGGAGGCTTCTTCGAGGGCGAGGAAGGCCGGGTCGTACTCCAGGTCGGTCCCGCAGGGGGCGGCGTCGCTCAAGGGAGCGAGGAGTTGATCGACGGGCAAGGAGCTCATGGGGTGGGGCCAGACAGTTTGGAAACGTTGTGCTGGACTGTAGGAATGACAGCCTTTTGCAACATCAGCCGAAAGTCACTTCGCGCCCCGCCCAGGTTGGGGGGTAGGGGGGGCGAGGAGATGCCGGCCGGGCTCAGAACGCCGCGCATTGTCCGCCGTTGGTGACGTCGAGGCAGCCCGAGAGCTGGGGTTGGCTGCGCACCTTGCCCCATTCAGAGGCCAGCGGGTCGGCTTTGGTTTCGCGGCCGACACTGTCGCGCACGAGGGAGGCCGCCGTGCAGATGAACGGTGTGGACAGGTTGCGGCCGTAGACGTCGGAGCGGAACTCGGTCAGGAAGTCGGTTTGCACCGACTCGACGCTGTAGCCCAGCACAGCCGTGGGTGGCGGTGGTGGCGGGTTGACAACCGGTGCGGCGGCCAGCGTGAGCGTCGCAGGGGTGTAGGTGATGGCATACCCGCGCGGTGAGGTGACCGTTCCCTGCGTGATCGCGTAGTTGCCGGCCGGGCTGTTGACCCCGGCGGTCGTGGCCAGCGCGCCCGAGAAGACGTCCGTCGCCAGGTCACCGTTGATCAGGGTGCCATTGGTATAGGTGAGCGCGGGCAGCGCGGTGCCGGACACCCCGTTCGCCGCGTTGGCGGCGACGGTCACCGTAGGCTGGGTGGCGAAGAACGATTGCCTGCCCGCCGTGGTGGGCAAGGCGATGCCGGACACCGAGCAGGCCGTCACGTCGCCGAACACGCAACCGTAGTAGTTTGCGGGGTTGGCGAAGCCTGTGACCACGGGCGACCAGGTGCGCACCTGGCGTGCCGAGACAGTGGTGCCTTCAACGAAATTCACGGAGTTTGGGGAAACCAGGTCGACCACTGCAGCGTTCCCAGTCATGACGATGGGTTGGTAGAGATCCACGCTGCCGGCCAGCGAACGCAAGACCGCGCTGTTGCCGGCCGAGCTGTCTGTGATTGACAGCGGGCTGTAGGTGCCACTGGTGGCGTCGTAGCTCATGATGCTGGCGCCGTCGACCGTCAAGGTGCCTTGCGTGGTCACGGCCAGGGTGGCGGGCGGATCGAAGGCCAGCACACCGATGGTGTTGGCCTGCGTGAGCGCCACGTTGGTGGTCGCACCGCCGCGCACCACCAGGTTGCCGGTGACGGTGATGGGGCCGGTCTGGGTGACGTTGCCGGCGCTCAGCAGACCCAGGTCGCGCAGCGAGTTGCCGGTGCCGAGCGTGATGCCGCCCGAGCCCGCGCCTTCGTTCTGCAAGGTGAGGGACAGCGTGGTGAAGACGGGCAGTGTGGTGGTGAAGGCGTTGTCGGCCAGCGTGATGGCGCCGGTCTGTGTGCTGGATCCCACGACGATGCCCTGCGCGGCCGACAGCGAGTTGCCGCTGCCCGGTTGGGCGAGCCAACCTGGGTCGATGATGTAGCCGGAGGTGGCATTGGCGATGGAACGGATGGCGATGGGCGCATTGCGCTCCACCGTCGCGCCGTTGGCATCGACCCCCAGCGGCCGCAGGTTGATGGCCCCGTTGGTCCGCACCGAGATCGGCAGGAACGAGGTGCCCAGGTCCATCGCGAGGCCGGCCGAGCTGATGGCCCCCAGGCTCACGTCTGACAGTGTGGGCTGTGCGCTGGAGAAACCAGCCGTCACGCGGATGCCGCCGCTCTCGTTGTCGTTGAAGGTGATGCCGGCGCCGCTGGAGTTTGCAGCTTCTCCTGCGAGGGTAATGCGGCCGCTGCCGCCAGTTGCCGTGTTGATGTTCAAGGCGCTGAATTGCAGGCCTACAGCGGGTGTCGCGGTGTTGGCGACACCGTTGTCGTCACCGCGGCCTGCAATGGTCAGCGAGCCGGAGCCGATGGTGAACGATGGGGCGCTCGCGTCCACGCCCACGGCCTGGAAGCCGGTATTCGCGTCGCGTGTGGCAATGCCGCGGATGTCGATCACACCCGAGGCGGTGTTGATGAAGGTGCTGTTGAGCAGCACCCCGGTGCCATCGGTGGAGCGTCCGAGCACCGTGATGTCGTTCCCGGCGATGGAGGGCGCTGTGAGTTGAACGCCAATGCCGCCTGGGGCCTGGCCGCGGATGAGAATGTTGCCTCGGGTGGCACCGTTGCCAAGCGTGTTGAGGTTGCCAGCAACTCGAACGCCTGGGCCGTTGCCGTCCCCGGCGGCATAGCCGGTGAGTGGGTCGATGCCGCCGCTCAGAACAATGTTGCCCCCGCCCGTGTTGATGCTGCTGCCGGCGAGCAGGTTGATGTGACCAGTGCCGTTGCCATCCAGGTCGCTCACCAGGATGACGTTGAGCGGGCTCGCGGCGGTGCCGGTGATGGCGGTCGTGCCTTGCAACTCGATGTGGTTGTGCGCCTTCAGCGTGAGCGTGGTGGGCGTGGTGCCGGCCGTGCGCGCAATGGTGGTGCCGGTGACCAGCGTCAGGTTGCCGGCGTCCGCGCCAATGGCGTCGGAGCCGGTGGTGATCTCGACACTCGTGCCGGCATCGAGCGCGGCGGAGATGTCGGCCGCGCGCAGGTTGGCGCCCGGGCCGGTGGGGGTGTAGGTTCCGGAGAAATCGACCGGCGCGTTGTTGGAGATGGTCACGTTGAACGGGTCGATGCTCCAGCTGCCGGCCAGCCCGCCGGCCGCGCGCGCACGGGCATCGAAGGTGCCGGTCTGCAAGCCACCCGCGATGCTGCTGTTGAGGGCGGTGTTGAGCGAGGTGCCGGAGGTCTCGATGTGGCCGCCGTTGCCGCCATTCACCCCGCCTCGTGCGAGCAGGGTGCCGTAGACCTCGGCCACGCCGTAGTCGAAGCGTGCCGAGGTGGCGCCGCCGCTGGCGAGGTAGGTCGCACGCGCGACCACGCTGCCGCCGTTGCCGTTGGTGGTAGCGTCCGCGGTGAGTGTGGCTTGGGGGTTGATGAGCAGGTCCCGCGTGGCATTGCTCCCGATCGTGATGGTGCCGCCGCCCACGCTGCCATCGGCCTCGATGCGCTGGTTCTGGCGGGTTGAAGCCACATGGATGGTGTCGCCCCGCACGGTGATGTCGCCGCCGCGCCCATTGGCCGCCGTGGAACTGGCGCTCACGGTGCCGCCGTTGAAATAAGTGAACCCGTTGTCGCCACCATCGATGGTGACGCTGCCGCCGCTTCCTGTGCTGCTGGCCGTGCTCACGGTGCCGGCCACGGAGAGGACGTCTCGCCGAGTCTTGCCATCTTCGGCACCGACGATGATCTTGCCGCCCGACGCCGTGGTGTTGGACCCGCTGTCGAGTGTGACCCGGCCGGTGAAGTCGGCGTTCGTCACCATGCTGAGGCCCACGAAGCCACTGGTGCCCAGGGGCACGATGGTGGCGGTGTCGTTGCTTGCCAATTGGACTTGGCCGCGCAGCGCCACGATGTCGCCGCGCTGGGTCACCTGGTTGCTGCCCAGCAGCAAGATGGAGCCGCCGGCTGTGGTCTGGATGGTCGCTCCTGCGGCCACTTCGACGTCGGTGCCTTGCGGGCCTGAAGCGAAATCGATGCCTCCTGTGCCCAGCGCCGCGCTGTAGTTGGTCTGGGACATGGCGGTTGTCAGGTCGAGCGTGGTGGCCACGAGCGAGCCCACGTTGACCTGCGCGCCGGCGCCGAACACGATGCCCTGCGGGTTCACCAGGAACACGCGGCCGTTGGCGTTGAGTGCGCCGTAGATTTCACTGGCGCTCGAACCTGCGCCCGTCACGCGGTTGATGAGCACGCTCTGCGCCGTGGGCTGCACGATGTTCACACGGGCCGCCGAGCCGATGCTGAAGTTCGTCCACTCGATCACGGCGCGTGCGGCACCCGTGTTCTGCGTGATGTTCATGATCGGGTTGGTCATGGTCCCGGTGTTGGGATTGATGACGGCATTGACGGGGGTGCTGCCAGCGCGCACCACGGGCAACTGGGTGCTGACGGGTTGCGCCCAGGCCGGCAAGCCGGACAAGGCCAGCACGGCGGCCAGGGCGATGGGGGCGAGGTGCAGCTCGTGGGCTTGGATGGCACGGGCCGAGGCACGACGGGAAGAGGAGGGCGAAAGGTGGCGCATGGCGGCTCCTGGACTTAAAACGAGTGCTGGGCTTGCACGAGCAGCAAGGCACGGCTGTTGTCGGTGTCTGACTTGACTTCTTCACTGCCTCTGCGTGCGAGGCTGGCTTTGAGCGTGAGCAGGTCGGGGTTGGTGTACTGCACCCCGATGCCCGCGCCGTGCAGCGTGCGGGTGTTGTCGAGCGTGGTCACAGACGAGGCCACGCGAGGGCTGCGCAGCAGGCGCCCATGGCCGACGTCATAGAACAGGTAGCTGCTCCACTGAGGGCTGACCCACAGCCGCAGTTCGCTGTTCATGATGACGCCCTGGTCGGACGCCCCTTCGGCAGAAGGGTAGGCGCGAACGCCCTTGGCCCCACCGAGCGTGAGTTTCTCTGCGTTGTCGAGGTTCTTCTCGGCCAGTTGCCCGGCCAGTCCCACGAACACCGAGAAGGTCCTTGACACGGCCTGGAGCCGCGTGAGTTGGAAGCTGAGTTTGGTGAAGCGGCCCAGCGTGCTGGACTCGACTGAGGGTGTCGATGCGCCGTAGTCGGTTTTGTCGCGAAGTCTGCCCACAGTGAGGCCTGCAGATCCACCGCTGAAACCGCCCCCGCCGAATGTGTCGCGTGATTCGAAGGAGAGTGTCAGCGTGGCAGCCTGAATGTGCTTGTCGGTGTGCACGCCTGCAGTGGGAATGCCACCGCCATTGGCTGGCACGTCGAACCGGTCATCCAGTTTTTTGTCCTCGATCGACAGGCGGCTGATGACGTTGCTGTCCCGCGTGCGCAGCACCGGATAGGACAACGAGGCATCGACGACGTCTGCCGTGCCGACTGCACCTTCAAAGGCGTCGCCCAGCTCGTAGTTGACGCGCGAGTAGCCGATGCCCCCTCGCCACGGCGTGGCTCCGATGGGTGCTTCATAGCCCAGCCGGCCGACCACGTTGTTCTTGCCATTGGCGAGCACGGCGCGCAGGTCGAGGTTGTCACCGATGGACAGGGGGTTGTTCCAGCGCAGCAGCGCGCCCACGCGGTACCGGCCGCTGACCTTGGTGCCGTAGTTGTCGGCGTCGACGCTGGCATCCCAGGCGCGGCCGGCGTGGGTTTGCACGGCCACGGTGTAGGCGCCTTCATCGCCGGAGGGCGTGAGCGTGGCCTTGGCGGCCACCCCTGGCCAGTCGTTCAGGGTGAACATGGCGCGGTCGAGCTGCTTGAGGTTGAGTGGTTTGCCCGTTGCCACGCCCGCATTGTTCAGCACACGCTCGGCGCGTTGATCGGACACCGGCGCTTTGCCGGTGCTGTCGACCAGCAGGCGTGTCGTGCGCGGCTCGACGATCGCCACCTGCAGCACGCCGTCGTTGAGGGGCTGGCTCGGCAGCCCGATGGCCACCAGGCCCAGGCCGCGCTCTTCGTAGCTGCGCCGCACTGCCGCGGTGATCTTGGGCAGGTCGTCGTTGCTGATGTCGCGGCCCACGAAGGGCGCCACGGCCGCCTGAAGTTCGACTGGCGTGAGGCCCACGGTCGGGCTGAAGCTGACCGCCTTGAGCTTGAACCGCGCGACCGGTGAGGCGCTGACGGCGCTCGCTGAAGGCGCTGGCGTCGAGGTGGCTGTCTGCGCCTGGACGTTCGAGGCGCAGGCGAGGCCGAGGGTGGCGAGTGCCGACAGCGTGGCGGTCATCGCGAAGCCGCCTGACGGTGGGCGGGCAGATGCAGAACTGGCGGCGGTTGGAACGGCCACGGCGGCGAGGGAGTGAGAACGGTGTTTCATGCGGATTTCCATCAGCGTGCGGCAGGGGTGCCGGCCAGAACGAGGTGGCCGTTGCCGATCACATTGAACGGGGCCCAGAAGAAGGGGTGCGCGAAGCGGCGGTTCTTTTGCACATCGAGCTGAGCCTGCTGCATGCTGGTCATCAGGTCGCGGCCGCCGGCCATGTCCTTGTACAGGCGGTTCATCAGCACGTCGGTCGACTCATCCGCCACCGGCCACAGTGAGGCCACGATGCTGTTTACACCGGCTGACAGGAAGGAGCGCGTGAAGCCGATGATTTCATCACCGCGTGCCACTTTGCCCAGGCCGCTCTCGCAGGCCGACAGGGTGACCAGATTGACGCCGGCCAGGTTGAGGCCGTAGATGTCGCGCGCTTCGAGCAGGCCCGTGTCGGTGGGCGTGGCAGCAAAGAGGATGCGAGAGAACAGCGGATCCACCTCATCGACCTCGGCGTGTGCCGCGACGTGCAGCACGCTCGATTGGTTGGCGTTGATCTTGAAACGCTGGCGCGTGGCTTCGGTCTGCACGAACACGTCGCTGCGGCCGAACAGTTTGGCCACCTGCTGCACCTCGCGCTCAGCGCCGGGCAGTGGCACGTTGCGGTCGGTGGTCGGGTTGCCGAAGCCGGTGAGCGTGGCGGATGCGGTGTTGCCACGGGCCAGCAGGCGCGAACCCACTGCGGCGGACGGCCACACAGCAACGGCTGTGCGCTCGATCAGGTAGCCGCGCCCGTCGTGCAGGGCCTGAAACGGCAGGTAGTGCAAGGGGCCGTGCGGCACCACGAAGAGTCGCTGCACGCCTGACAGATCGACCTTGCCCAGCAGCGTCTGGTACATGGCCTGGGCCACGGTGGCGGTGTCGCGGCGGCGCTCGATCACGCTGCGGCGGAAGCCTTCGACCTGCGCGACGAGCGGCTCCTGGCCTTGCGGCAGGATGGACGCCGACAGTCCGGCGCGGGTAATGAGCCACACCACCGAGCGATCGCCCAGCACGTGGAATTCGAGCACAGCCTCGTTGGCACCGAGGCTGCGTTGCAGCTCGGGCAGGCTGACGCGCTGTGCGGCCAGTGAATCGGGGGCGCGTTCACGGATGGAGTCGAGCAGCTGGCGTGAGCGTGCGGCTTCAGACAGCGTCCATGCGGCTTCGAAGTTGCGCGTCTCGAGGCTCAGCGACAAGGCGGTGTCGAAGATCTGCTGCACGTCGCCGAACAGGCCGGTCTTGAACTCGTCGCTCTGGAAGCGGGCGCGCAGCGTGTCGGCGAGTTGCACGGTCTCTAGGTAAGCCTTGAGCGCAGCAGGGCGATCGCCACGTGCCAATTCGACGCGGGCCGTGCCTTCGAGCGCCCACAGGCGCTGGTAGGCGGCGTCATTGCTGTCGTTCTGCGAGGCGACCTGGCGGAACAGGACGAGCGCGGCATCGCGCTGGCCGTCGGCCAGCAAGGCATTGGCTCGGCTGCGCTTGTAGAAGCCGCCCAGGGCTTCAACGCTCGCCTTGGGCACCCGGTCGAGCTGCACGAGAGCGTCTTTGGCGCGGCCGCTGGTGGTGTAGGCGTTGGCCAGCGACACCAGGATCAGCGGCTGGAAACGCGAACTCGCGAGCTTGAAGGCTTGCTCGTAATGGGCGGCCGCTTCGGTGAACTTGCCCCGGCGCGCGGCCACATCGCCCAGCACCTTGTGGGACGGTGCATAGGCTTGTTGCGGGTCATTGGCCTTGAGGGCCAGCGCATTGCGCGCGAAGCGCTCGGCCTCGTCGAGGAGGCCGGCGTAGCCGTAGGCGATGGCCAGGTCACGCTGGGCCAGCGCCTTGAGGTCGTCGTTCTTGTCGGTGTTGCCCAGGTGCAGCGCCTTGCTGGCGGCGCGAATGCTTTGGCGGAACTCGCCTTGCTCAGCGAGCGCAATGGCCAGGCCGCAGTAGGTGTAGCCGTCGAGGCGAATGACGTCGCGCTCCAGCAGGGCACGGCCTTCGGCACTGAGGGTGAGCAGGGTTTCGGCGTCGCGCTGACGGGCGATGGCGTTTTGCGTGACGGTGCTGACGGGCGCCAGGCCGTCGGCGGGCGGCGCGAGGGCTGTGCTTGGCATGGCGACCGAGAACGAGGCTGAGAAAGCGAGTGACGCGGCCAGCGTCATCGAGCGCAGGGCCGGAACCGCTGCTGCCCGATCGCCCCCGCGGCGAAGCCAGCGTGTGGCGGTGTTCGACTGAGAAGATGAAGCCACGGTCCGACCCTCGGGAGAATGTCCAATAGGCATCGTAGGAGGGCGAGGGTTCACGTCACAAGTGACCAAGGTGAGTCTCTGTTTCATGGGAGTCCTGTGGGAAATGCAGCAGCGGAATGGGGGATGACGGCGGCGTTCATGGAATGCCGCGCAGAACAGAATGGAGATCGCGGGTGCGCACCGGTTTGAACAGCACCTGATGCCCGCTTTCGTGCGCGCGTTTGACTTGCTCGGGTGAGGTGTCGCCGGTGATCAACAGGGCCGGCAGCGGGGCGCCGTACGTCTCGCGCACACGTTCGATCGCGTGGATCCCATCTTCCTTGTTGGCCAGGCGCAAGTCGGAGATCACCAGGTGAATCACACCCGCATGCCGCCTCACTTCGGTGCAGGCCTCGGCGATGGTGCCCGCTTCGAGCACGCGGTAGCCCCAGGTCTGCAGCAGCTCGCGCATGCCGGTGCGGATGCTTTCTTCGTCGTCGATCAACAGGATGGTCTGGTCGGCATCGAGCGGTGAGGGCACGGTGTCGGCGCCCAGCACCACGCTTTCCATGTCGGCCATCTCGGTCGGTTTGAGCAGGATGCGGAACACCGTGCCGCGCCCGGGCGTGGAGTTCACCTCCAGACTGTGGCCCATCAGCAGCACCAGGCGTTTCACGATGGCCAGGCCCATGCCGAGGCCGCGCGAGCGGTCGCGCCCCGGGTTGGTGACCTGGTAGAACTCGTCGAACACCCGAGGCAGTTCTTCGGGCGCAATGCCGATGCCGGTGTCCCACACTTCGATGCTGATGTGGCCATCGCGCTGGCGCACCACCACCACGATGCCGCCTTCTTGGGTGTAGCGGATGGCGTTGTGGATCAGGTTGCCCAGCACCCGTTGCAAGAGCTGGGGGTCGCTCGTGACGATCTTGCCGCCTGGTTTGAAGCGCAGGCTCAGGCCTAGCTCTTCGGCCTGGCCCGTGCAGTGCATGTGCAGCACCCGGAACAGATCGCGAATCGGGAAGGACTGCATGTTCGGCTCGATCACCCCCGCGTCGAGCTTGGAGATGTCGAGCATGGCGCTGAACGATTGCTCCAGCGCGTCGATCGAGCGCAGCATGTTGGAGACGGTCGGCTGCAGCGAGGTGCCGTGAAGGTGCTTTTCGAGGGTGGCGGCAAAGAGACCGAGCGCATGCATGGGCTGGCGCAGGTCGTGGCTGGCAGAGGCCAGGAAGCGGCTCTTCTCGCGGTCGGCGTCTTCGACCAGCACCACCTGTTGGCGAAGGGCGCGCACCAGCGCGTCGTTGTCGAGCTTGGTGCGCAACGCGGTCTGCAGCAGCCGGT
>JBEGTX010000292.1:0-15678 GCA_041179165.1 Pseudomonadota bacterium
GCGCCTTTTCTTCAGGGGCTGCGTCGATCTGGTCGTACGCCTTGGCTTCACCACCAAAGGCCTTGCTCAGCACCGTCGTGATCGCTGCCGTCAGCGTCGTCTTGCCATGGTCCACGTGACCGATGGTGCCCACGTTGACGTGTGGCTTCGTGCGTTCGAATTTACCTTTTGCCATTTTTCGCTCCTTGCGGTCGAGATCGACAGTGCAGAAAAAACTGGTGCCCATAGCGCGGATCGAACGCGCGACCTCTCCCTTACCAAGGGAGTGCTCTACCACTGAGCCATATGGGCTTGTATCCATCACAACTGATACCGACACAGGCTTGATCACCGAATGAGCAAACCTGTAGCGCCACCAACCCAACCACCTGCCCCGAGCCACACCCCAACACATGGAGCGGGAGACGGGAATCGAACCCGCGTCATTAGCTTGGAAGGCTAGGGTTCTACCATTGAACTACTCCCGCCCGGAGCCTGACTCACTTCATCTCAACCTATCTTGACCCGACAACTCACACATCACGACACATCATCACTGCGGCGACCAGCAAACGCCTGATCAACCACACTGTCAACGCACCGGCAGTGCCACCCGTTCAGACTGCACCTGCTTCAGCGCACAACAACCAAACAAGCCACCAAACAAACAACCAACGCGGTGGTGGAGGGGGCTGGATTCGAACCAGCGTACTCGTAAGAGGGCAGATTTACAGTCTGCTGCCATTAACCACTCGGCCACCCCTCCGCGGGGAACTTGGAAGTATACATCGACTGAAGTTGGCTGACAAACACCAAGCAAAAAATTTGTCGCCCCTCCCTCTAACGACGGAGGCCGGCTGTGGTGCCGGCGACTCAATTTGCCCCAGGCACCGCGGGATAATCCACCTCCATCGAGACGCTCATCGCTCTCTTTCTGCCATCCAACCACCCTCACCCACTGGACACCGAGACCATGAAGAAGACCCTGTTCGCCCTTGCCGCACTCACCCTCACACTGTCTGCCCAGGCAGACAACACCCGCCCAGGCGGCCCCGTGCGTCCGTTCGTGGGCTTCGGCCTCACTGCGGGTGGCGACACGCTCGCAGCGGTGAATTTCAGCAATGGCGACACCGTGAACATCAGCGCCGGCGGCATGGTCGACTTCCGTGGTGGCGTCGACTTCCAGATCACCAACACCCCGCTGTCGGTCCAGCTCAGCCTGGGTTACCACTTCGACTCGGCCAACGGCTCCAATGGCAGCTACACCTTCCGGCGCTTTCCGATGGAAGCCCTCGGCTATGTCAGCGTGAGCAACAACGTGCGCCTGGGCGCTGGCCTGCGCAAGTCGCTCGACGCGCGCATCACGTCCAGCGGTGTCCTGGCTGACGACGACGTGCCCTTCGACTCCACCGTGGGCGGCATTCTGGAAGCCGAGTACTTCCCCATCAAGCAACTCGGCCTGAAGCTGCGCTACGTGAACGAGCACTTCAAAGGCACGGGCATCAACAGCGGCCTCAAGTTCGACGGCTCGCACGGCGGCATCTACGCCAGCTACTACTTCAACTGATCTGCAGACCTGTCTCCGGCAGCAAGGGCCCGCTCACGGCCTGAGCTGCCGGCCAGGAACCCTCATGCAGACCAATCGAGGGCCTCACCGCTCGCGGCGAGATACCTCGACACCAACCCGAAATGCCCGCAGCCCACAAAAGGCACCGGCGGACGGCGCGCCGACAGGGGCGAAGGGTGGTTGGCCTTGAGGATCAGCGGCGATGCCCCAGGGGGCGTGCTTGCCAGAATCAAGGGTTCGAACTGCTGGGCGTGAGCGCCCCACAGCAGGTAGGCACACGGCAGCGGGCGCTTCGCCACCGCCGCCACCAGGGCCTCGGTGAGGGCCTCCCAGCCGCGGCGCGCATGGCTCGCGGGCTGGCCGTCCTCCACGGTCAACGCCGTGTTGAGCAGCAGCACCCCTTGGCGGGCCCACCCTGACAGATCGTTCGATGCAGGCTGGGCGCCCTGGTCGCGCTGCAACTCGGCCAGGATGTTGCGCAAGCTCGGCGGTGTGCGCACACCCGCCGGCACCGAGAACGCCAGGCCATGGGCCTGGCCGGGGCCGTGGTACGGGTCCTGGCCCAGGATGACGACCCTCACGGCCGACAGCGGTGTGAGCTGCAAGGCGCGCAGCACCTCAGCGGGGTAGACGCTCACCCCTTCGGCGACCCGCGCATCTACATGCCTGACCAGTGCCTGCGCGATCGGCGTGGCACGCCAGGCCTGGACGATGGCGGCCCAATCGCCTGACGCCCGAGCCAGCGCCGCATCGAGCGGCTCACTCAAGCCTGCCCCCGTAGCGCCAGAGGACACCCACTCCAGCGGCAACTGGCCGGACACGGTTCAGGCAAACAGGGCTGCTAGGGCCGCACCGGGATCCGGTGCCCGCATGAAAGCCTCTCCGACAAGGAAGGCATTCACGTCGGCATCGCGCATGCGCCGCACGTCGGCCTGGTTGAGGATGCCGCTCTCGGTCACGAGGATGCGTTCTGCCGGCACCCGATTCAGCAGACCGAGGCTGGTGTCGAGCGTGACCTCGAAGGTGCGCAGGTTGCGGTTGTTGATGCCGACGAGGGGGGTCTTCAGGCGCAGCGCGCGGTCGAGCTCGTCGCCATCGTGCACCTCGACCAGCACGGCCATGCCGAGCGCGTGGGCCTGTGCTTCGAGGTCGATCATCAATGCATCGTCGAGGCAGGCCGCAATGAGCAGGATGCAGTCGGCACCCATGTCGCGCGCCTCGTAGACCTGGTAGGGGTCGACCATGAAGTCCTTGCGCAGGATGGGCAGGCTGCAAGCTGCCCTCGCCTGCTCGAGGTAGGCGACCGCGCCTTGGAAAAACTGCACGTCGGTGAGCACGCTCAAGCAGGCCGCGCCATGGCGCTCGTAGCTCTGCGCAATGTCCGCCGGGATGAACTTCTCGCGCAGCACACCCTTGCTCGGGCTCGCCTTTTTCACTTCGGCAATCACAGCAGCGTGGCCGGCGGCAATCTTGGCGCGCACTGCGCCTTCGAAATCGCGCACATCGGTGCGCGATTCGGCATCACGGCGAAGCGACAGCTGATCGCGGCGGCGCTTGGCCGCAGCGATCTCGTCGCGCTTGACGTCGACGATCTTGGTGAGGATGTCGCTCATGCTGCGGCTCCAGGGGCTGACGCCAGCTTCTGCGTGGCGGCCACGAACTGGGCCAGCTTGGCCTGGGCCTTGCCCGAGGCCACGGTTTCGCGGGCCAGCCGAACGCCTTCGCTCACCGACGACGCCAGGTTGGCGCAGTACAGCGCGGCGCCGGCATTGAGCAGCACGATGTCGCGCACCGGGCCTTCTTCATTCGCAAAAGCACGCTGGATGCATTGCACCGACTCGGCCTTGCCGGCCACCTTGAGCGCGTCGATGTCATGCGCCTGCATGCCAAATTGGCTCGGGTGCACGGTGTACTCGTGCACCTCGCCCGCCTTCAGTTCGCCCACCAGCGTTTCTCCGGACAGCGAGATCTCGTCGAGGCCGTTCAGGCCGTGCACAACCATCACGTGCTCGGAGCCGAGCCGCTGGAGCACACGCACCTGGATGCCCACGAGGTCGCGGTGGAACACCCCCATCAACTGGTTCGGCGCGCCGGCCGGGTTGGTGAGCGGCCCGAGGATGTTGAAGAGCGTGCGCACACCCATCTCCTTGCGCACCGGTGCGGCGTGTTTCATCGACGCATGGTGACTGGGTGCGAACATGAAACCGATGCCGGTTTCTGCCAGGCAGGTGGCCACTTGCGCCGGTGTGAGCGTGACCACGGCGCCGAGTGCCTCCAGCACATCGGCGCTGCCGGTGCTCGACGACACACTGCGCCCGCCATGTTTGGCGACACGCGCACCGGCCGCGGCCGCCACGAACATGGCTGCAGTCGAAATGTTGAAGGTGTGAGCGCCATCGCCACCGGTACCGCAGAGGTCGACCAGGTGGTGCTTGTCGACGACCTCCACAGGGGTCGCGAACTCACGCATGACCTGCGCGGCTGCGGCGATCTCGCCGATGGTTTCTTTCTTCACGCGCAGGCCCATGGCCAGGGCGGCGATCATGACGGGCGACATCTCGCCCATCATGATGCGGCGCATCAGCGCGAGCATTTCGTCGTGGAAAATCTCGCGATGGTCGATGACGCGAGCCAGCGCTTCGCTGTCGGTGATGGACATGGGGCGCTCCTCAGCAGCGGGTCAGAAAGTTCTTGAGCATCGCGTGGCCGTGTTCGGTCAGGATGGACTCGGGATGGAACTGCACGCCCTCGAGTGGCGTGGCGGTGCCCGCAAGCTCGGTGTGGCGCACGCCCATGATCTCGCCGTCTTCCGACGTGGAGGTGATCTCCAGCGACCGGGGCAGCGACTCACGCTCGATCACCAGCGAGTGGTAGCGGATGACGGTGAAGCGCTCGGGCAGGTCGGTGTACACGCCCCGCCGGTCGGTCGTGATGACATCGGTCTTGCCGTGCATCTGCTTCTTCGCGCGAATCACCTTGCCGCCGAGTGCTGCGCCAATGGCCTGGTGGCCGAGGCACACGCCCAGCAGCGGCAGCTTGCCAGTGAAGTGCTGGATGGCACTCACGCAGATGCCGGCTTCGGCCGGTGAACACGGGCCCGGCGACAGCACCAGCCGCGCAGGCTTGAGCTCGGCGATGCCTTCGAGCGTGATCTCGTCATTGCGGAACACCCGCACGTCTTCGCCCAGCTCGGCAAAATATTGCACGAGGTTGAAAGTGAAGCTGTCGTAGTTGTCGATCATCAGCAGCATGTCGTGCCTCCTGCCAGCCGGTTCATTCCGTGGGTGAGGATGGCGCGCATCAGAATCCTTCCTCGACCATCTCGGCCGCTCGCAGCAAAGCGCGCGCCTTGGCTTCGGTTTCTTTCCACTCCAGCTCGGGCACCGAGTCGGCCACCACGCCGGCCGCGGCCTGCACATAGAGGTAGCCGTCCTTGACGATGCCGGTGCGGATGGCAATCGCCACGTCCATGTCGCCGGCAAAGCTCAGGTAGCCGCAGGCGCCGCCATAGATGCCGCGCTGGATGGGCTCGAGCTCGTCGATGATTTCCATCGCCCGCACCTTGGGCGCGCCGCTCAGCGTGCCTGCGGGGAAGGTGGCGCGCAGCACGTCGAGGCTGCTGATGTTGTCTTTCAACAGGCCTTCGACGTTGCTCACGATGTGCATGACGTGCGAGTAACGCTCGACCACGAAAGCCTCGGTCACCTTGACACTGCCGGTCTTGGCGATGCGGCCGATGTCGTTGCGGGCAAGATCGATCAGCATCACGTGCTCGGCACGCTCCTTGGGGTCGGCCTTCAGCTCGGCTTCGAGCGCCTGGTCTTCTTCCGGGGTGGCGCCGCGCGGGCGGGTACCGGCGAGCGGGCGGATGATGATCTTGTCACCCTCAGCCGTGTGCTCGTGGCGCACCAGGATTTCGGGCGAGGCGCCGACGATCTGGAAGTCGCCCATGTCGTAGAAGTACATGTAGGGCGACGGGTTCAGCGTGCGCAGCGCGCGGTACAGGCTGAGGGGCGAGGCCGTGTAGCGCTTGTGCAGCCGCTGGCCGATCTGCACCTGCATCATGTCGCCGGCGGCGATGTACTCCTTGGCGCGCAGCACGGCGGCGATGTAGTCTTCTTTGGCAAAGCTGCGCTGCACCGGGTGGGCCTCGGAGGGCTTCACGGGCGGCACGCTCACGCTGTGCGCCAGGCGCTCTGCGAGTGTGCTCAGCCTCGCGCGTGCGGTGGCATAGGCCCCCGGCTGGGCGGGGTCGGCATAGACGATCAGGTGCAGCCGGCCCGACAGGTTGTCGATGACCGCCAGCTCCTCACATTGCAGCAGCAGGATGTCGGGGTTGCCCAGACCGCCGGGCAGATGGGTGCCCGCGAGCTTGGGCTCGATATAGCGCACGGCGTCATAACCGAAGTAGCCCGCCAGCCCGCCACAGAAACGCGGCAGGCCCGGCCGCAGCGCCACCTTGAAGCGGTGCTGGTAGGTCGCGATGAAGTCGAGCGGGTTGCCCTCATGGGTCTCGACCACCACCCCGTCCGTCACGACCTCGGTGGTGAAGCCCGTGGCGCGCAGCAGCGTGCGGGCGGGCAGGCCGATGAAGGAGTAGCGGCCGAAGCGCTCGCCCCCCACCACCGACTCGAGCAAGAAGCTGTTGGCACCGCGGCCGCCCGCATGGGCCAGCTTCAGGTACAGCGACAACGGGGTTTCGAGGTCGGCCAGCGCTTCGGCAGTGAGCGGAATGCGGTTGTAGCCCTGCTCGGCCAACTGTTTGAATTCAGATTCGGTGATCACGTGTCAGGGCCCTCCACGGCCCGGCGGGCGGCTTGGATCCAAGCCTGTCCCGCGTGGTGATTGATTCGCTTCGGTGAGCTGCCGAGGTCAGTCCGGCCGGACCGCTGGTCTGGCGCAAACCCCTGGCAACCCATGGAGCCGATGGGCGCGAGGCGTCGGAGCAGAGCCCCGAGCCACCCACGGCAAACAAGGAAGGGCGTGAGCCCTTAAACCAGCGACGGCCGGCCCCGCCAGGGCCAGGCTCCCCGGTCGTGCGACCCTTTGGTTTGTTTGCGTGCGATGAACATCTAAAAAGTGTAGCAGGCCTGGCCCCCGGTGCGGGTCAGCCGATCTGGTCCAGCCGGTCGACGACGCCATCGGCGTCCACGGCCGACACCGGCTCGCCGTGGTTGTAGCCATAGCTCACCAGCACCACCGGACAGCCGGCGGCCCTCGCCGCGCGGGCGTCGTTGCTGGAGTCGCCCACCATCAGCGTGCGTGCGGGCTCGGTGCCCAGCGCCTCGCAGGTCTTGACCAGCGGCAGCGGATCGGGCTTCTTGCGCTCGAAGCTGTCGCCCCCGAACACCACACTGAAAAACCCGTCGAGCTGCTTCTGCTTGAGCAACTCCACCGCAAACGCCAACGGCTTGTTGGTGAGGCAGGCGAGCTTCCAGCCGCGCTGCTGCATGGCCTGCAAGCCCTCGCGCACGCCCGAATAGACCTCGGCGTGGTGGCCGTTGAGCCGCTGGTAATGGAACTGATAGCGCACCCACGCCTGCTCGTACAGCGACTCGGCACCACGCACATGGCGCAGCGTCTGGCGGATCAGATGCTCCGAGCCCTTGCCCACCGTGAGCTCGATGAACGCCCGGTCCACAGCAGGCAGGTGCAGGTCAGCGAGCGTGGCATTCAGGCTGGCATCGAAGTCACCGAGGGTGTCGACCATGGTGCCGTCGAGGTCGACGATGGCGGCTTGGAGCGTGTTGGGAATCATGGAACCGGGTGCGCGATGAAACCGCCATTCTCGGTGATGGGGGTTCACGGTGTTGATGCAGGCGCTTACACGGGCAGGCGACTCAACTCCAACTGCACCTTGCGCAACAACGGCATCACGGCCTCGATGTCGCGGATGTGCCGCAACGTATCGGCTTCGGTCATGCCAGCCGAGTAATGCCTGGCACCCGGCGTCACCGGCCCCAAGGCGTCTTTCAGCAGCAGCAGGACCTCCTTCGGCCCCTTCATACCGTGAGATTCGAGCATGGGCCCCACGACAGCCAACCGCGATTGAATCTGCCCGATCTTTTCGTCCACCGTGGCGAATTCGAGCTTGAGATTCATGGGATCTATGGGTCTGAGCTTGAGCCAGAAAATCGTCATCGGGAGCTGGTTCCACAACTCGAAGACGTCTCGGTTGAAGCTGAACAGCACCTCGAACAGATCGTCGCCTGCCCGTGTGTTCTCAAGCGCCTTCATCTTCGGATCAACAGCCAGCGCTGCCACCCACTTGTCGAGCGCCACCACCGCCTGCAGCGTCTTGTCGGGGCGCGGTTCCGACGCCGCGCGTCCGGCGCTCAGGAGGCCCAGGGCGAGCGCCACGCTCAGGTGCAAGGTCCAACGAGAAACGAATGTCATGGCGGTTCTTTTTTGATGGCCCCGCAGATTCGGACGCAGGCAACGGCGACACGGTATGTCATCGGCACCGACGCCCATGCCATGCTGCGTCAAGGCAACGCATCGCGCACCAACCGAATGCCAACGAGCGTGTAGCGCGTCTCCACCGTGTTCCAGTTGCGGAACGAGCAGCGGCTGTAGAACGGCCATGTGTGCCACGACCCTCCGCGGCGAACCTTCACATGGCCGTCGGCGGGCCCGGTGGGATCGTCGGTGGGTGAGCGGGCGTAGTAGTCCTCGCCGTACCAGTCGGACACCCACTCCCACACGTTGCCGTGCAGGTCGAACAGGCCGAAGGCATTGGGCGCGAACGAGCCGACGGGCGCAGTGAACGGATGGCCGTCATGGCCCGGCGTCGCTTGCGATGCCCACTTCGGCCAGTGAACGGCGGTGTCGGCATCGAAGGTGTTGCCCACACGCGTGAGGCCGGCGGGGTCGTTGCCATGCTGGTACCGGCCGGTCGAGCCGGCGCGACAGGCGTACTCCCACTCGGCCTCGGTGGGCAGGCGGTAGCGGCGCCCCTCCTGCGCCGACAGCCACTTGGCCAGGGCCACCGCATCGTTCCAGGTGACATTCACCACCGGGTGGTCATCGCCTTGCCGAAAGCCGGGGTTCTGCCAGGAGTAGATGGGCGAGCGGCCCTCGAACGCGTCGCCTCGGGCCGTCTTGGTGGGGTCGTAGGCCGCATTGAACCCGTAGCCTCCGGTTCCGTCGGTGATGGACTCCGGGACATGCCCGGATCGCTGAAGGAAGCCTCGGAATTGCCCAATCGTGACCTCGTGCCGGCTCATCTCGAAGGGCCTGGTGATGCGCACGGTGTGCACCGGGGCTTCGTCGGACAGGCCCTCGAAGCGGGAGCGATCGAGGCCCGGGTAGGCCGCGGCCAGAGCGTCTGGCGACTCAGCACTGCCCATCGCGAACTGGCCCGTGGGCACCCGCACGAAGGCAATGCCCAGCGTGTCGGCGACGGGCGCATGGTGGGCGCATCCTGCCATCAGCAGCATCGGAAGCAAGGCCATTCGCGAGAGCGTCGTGGAAGCGAGTGCGGTCATGGCGGGCCTTGCCTGTGTGGATGCGGTCGGGTGGATTCGTGCGCGTGAGGATGCCATGGCCAGGGCCGAAAGCCAAACCGAACGGCTTGCACCCGACAGCGTACGCGCGCCCGCAACTTGGCCTTCGCCTACCCGGGCGAAGGCAGGAGTTGCTCAGCCGGATGCTTTTCCGGCTGATTCATCAGGCGTTTCGCCAGGTGCTTCGCGTGGTCTTTCGTGTGGTGTTTCGCAATAGCGCCGGATTTCATCAGCGAGCTCGCCGATGTTCGCCACCCGCCGGATGCCGTGGTGGTCACAGACCACGTCCACATTGCCTTTTCGCCAATAGCCATCGGGGCAACAGACGACGGCCTTGCCCGTGCGTGCGGCAAGCCCGAGTTCGAGCAAGGTGACCGGCGCTTGCGAGCCCGGTGCGAAGTAGAACGCGATGAGGCCTGCCGCTTCCATCGCGTGCAACTCCCATTGCACCTGCTCACGAAAGACCGGGGACGACGCGTCGGCGGGCCATGCCGGATCCCAGTGCTGGCGGCGGGGGTTCAGCAGCACGCCGGGGCAGTCGGCCAGTGAGCCGACCAGGTCGGCCTGCCAATCCACCGAACTTCCCATGTCGATGGAGCCGGCGAGAAACACGGTGCGATCGGCCGGACTGATCCGCGGCACTTCAGGAGACTGGATGAGGCGCATGGTGGGTGAACAGAGTGGGTTGCACAGGGCCTTCAGTCGTCCAGGCGAAACATCGCCACGAGGGAATTCCAGAAGTGGCGGCGCATTTCGTCAATGACAAACACGACCGCCGCCAGGGCCATCACCAGGAGGCCTGCAAGACCATCGCCCGACAGGCACACCAGCAAGCCCGCCGCGGCCACAGCGGCGCAGACCGTGCGGAACCACTTCACCATCGCACGGCTGTTGGCCGCGTTCTGCTCGGCCTCCTGTCGCGTGTACAGGGTTTGGGCATGCACGTGCAGCGCGGTGTCCTTGAACTCTTGCCGGAAGGCCGAATGGTCGCGGGTCCGCACGACGCTCATGAGCGCGTGATGCGCTTCTTCGGTCAGGCTCTGGCCTCGCGTGATCAACAGATGGGCCAACTGCTCGTCTGGCATGCGAGCGTAGGTCGCCTGGAAAAAATCAATTCGTTGCTGATCCATGGCGGTGCGTCGGGTCGTCCAGATGCGGCGTGTCGACGCCCATTCGACCACAGCTGCGCGCCTCACGGCCGCGCGACACCAAAACGCTCTCTGCCGGCAACAGGCTCAGGCAGAAATGTTCAGCTGATCGCCGATGACAGGCGCGTCGTCGAACACCGGACGCTTGCGGGCGGCCACTTCTTCAGACTGCCAAGTCTCGCGGCTCAGCCAGGGAAAGCGTGGAGGTGACGGCGCCTGGGTCCAGTTGTCGACGGCGGCCGTGGTGGCCGCTTGAGCGGCCGAGCGGGCAGCGGTGTGCGTGGTCGCCGCGGCCACAGAGGGCACGGGAGACGGCGTTGGCACCACCACAGGAGAAACGGTTGTGGGGACCTGGGAGATGGGCATGACGGTTCCTTGTCTGCGCACACAGGCGCTCATGCTGTCTGTCAACAGGCGGCGCCGGCGATCCAAGCCGCTGCGCCAGTTACAGAATGCCTGAAAACCGCCGACTTCGGCCAAGCCTCAGGCCCTGGTCGGGCCGGGAGTGCGCAAAACTTCACACGATTCGAGAGCGCGGATGCAGGTCGCCTGCCCGATGCCCTGCTGCCCTGCTGCCTCGATGGCGGATCACCCTTCGCCGCGGCCCTCGCCCGGCGACAGCCTGGGTCGCGCGTCGCGCTCAGTGCCGCAGCGTGATGACCGCGCGAACCACGCGAACCGGCCGGGGCAAGGGCTCGCCATCGCGTGACAGATGAAGCACCACGACCGACCCCTCCGCGCCGCGCAGCCGGTCGCGGGCCTGCTCGGAGGTCAAGCCTCCAGCGTCGTCGCCATCGATCTTCAGCACCACATCACCCGCCTGGAGGCCGGCGCGCTGAGCCGGTCCGTCGGCCAGCACATCTGTCACCTGCAATGCGGCCTCGGGCCCCGCCTTGTGGATGGCCACGCCAATGCCCCCGAAAGGCGCAGGTGCCTCGACGGGCACCTTGAGCCAGCGCACCGGCAGTCCCAGGGTCTGGCAGCCGGCACAGACCAGCGCACCGTCTTTCAGGGCGAAGGTCAGGAACGGCGTTGTCGCTGCGGCAGCAGGAGCAGGAGCGCCAGCAGCGTCGGCGACCTCCCTCATCATCGTGAAGCCTCCCGCGTGGGTCTCGATGGCGAGGTCGTTGGGCAACAAGGGCAGCCGCACGTTCGCGAACTGTCCGAAGGCCACATGTGCACGATGGCCCCGGATCCCGATTGATGGCATCGCGGCCCAGCGCAACACCCCTTGGCGCGAAGCGCCCCATGCAGACTTCATCGTCGGGTAGTCGGCGGCAGCATAGAGCCCGTCGAGCGGCGAAGGGTCGGTGGGCGAGCCCAGCCGGGGCACAAAATTGGAGCTGTACTCGGGGCGCACCTCGGATGCCCCCAGGTACGCACCCTGGTTGAACCTCAGGCGAACGAGCTGGCCGCGGCGCTCGGCCACCACGAACTCCTGTGACAGGGATACATCGCCGACGGCATCGAACTCGAAGGGCGCGAGCACCCGGCCGTCGGTCCACAGCACGCCCCATTTGCCGCCGCCTGCCTTGTCGGTCTGGTCGGTCTTCGACTTGGACTTCCCGGTCGCCTTGCCGCCCAGACGCGCCACCACCAGCCCGCGGCCCTCGGCATCCACCTGCAGGCTGTCGACCACCAGCGCGTCATAGAGCGGCTCGATCAACACCTCGCCGGTGATGAAATCGAGGTAGCCGAACTTGCCGTCTTTCACCGCCACGCAGGTGGGCTCATCGCCCATGTTGGACACCCGCTCCAGGCGCTCGTACACGGCCGGCACCACCACGCGCCCGTTTTCGTCGAGGTAGCCGAAGAGGCCTTCGGCACCTCTCCGGCCCGGCGTGCGCACCTTGAAGCGGTGGTGGTCGGCGTCGTGTTCGATGTGGGCGTAGATCAAGGGCACGACCACCTCGCCCTGCGCACGGATGACCCCGAAGCGCACGGCCTTGCTCGGGCCGCTGGCCTTGGTCACGAGGAAGAGTTCGGGGCGGAGCTGCCGGATGTCGTCGTACCGGGCCACACGGCCTTTGGCATCGCGCACTTCCAGCGGCCCCGCTTCGGCCGTGCGCGCGGCGCTGTCGGCCACTTGGGGCTCCAGGGCTTCGCCTTCTTCCTTGACGTCGGCCCTTGGCTTGGCACTCGGCGTGGCACCGGCGTCGCCTGCTGGCGTGTCGCCCGCCTCCACGACCACCGCCGGAACGCTGGGCTCATCGGCGGCGTGTGCAGCCCCGGCAACCCCACCCAGGACAAGATGAACCAGCAACGCATGCAAGACAGAACGGTACGGCATGGGGTCTCTCGGTCGTTCCAAAACAGGCGGCCGGAAATTCCGGCCGGCAGGCTGTCTGGCCATTGTGCAGTCGGCGTCGCGAATGCGGTGGCTCAAATGTCGAGCGCAGGCCGGTGGTCTTCCTCTTTCACGAACCACCACTTGCCGACCCAGGTGGCCATGACAAAGGCGATGGAGGCAATCATCAGGATGACGGCCCAGGCCGACAGCCAGGCGTTGTCGTACGCGCCGAACAGGCTGGCGCGGAACGCGCGCACGACCCAGGTGAACGGCAGCCAGGGGTTGAGGCCGCGGAACACCTCGCCGCTGAGCTCGATGGGCAGCACGCCGCCGGCCGAGCTCAATTGCAGCACGAGCAGCAGCAGCGCAATGCCCTTGCCGATGTCG
The DNA here is from genome assembly GCA_041179165.1 of Pseudomonadota bacterium. GTDB lineage: Bacteria > Pseudomonadota > Gammaproteobacteria > Burkholderiales > Burkholderiaceae_C > Rhizobacter. The sequence continues at coordinate 12,877 of JBEGTX010000292.1, forward strand.
CCGAAGGCCCGCGTGAGCGCCACGATGATGAGCAGGAAGGTGACCGATGCGAGCGCCAGCGTGAGCCAGAACGCCAGCAGGTGCGGCACCTTCACATCGAGCAGCAGCGTGAGCATGAGCAGCACGCAGGTGGCCTGGGCCAACACGATGACCACCAGCATCGCGAGCTTGCCCAGAAATTGCGCCAGCCGCGACTTGCCGCGCGCTGCCTCGGGCAGGCGCCGAATGTGAAAGAGAAAGGCCGTCATCACGGCACCGAGCCACAGCGCCACGGGCACGAAATTGGGCGTGAAGCCGGTGCCGTTGTTGGGCACGGGAGCGACGACTTCCATCACCGGTTGCACCGAGTCGGCCAGGCCGCGGGCGCTGCCGTCGAGCGAGACCGTGTCGCTGGGCAGCGTTTCTTGCAGCAGGTCGAGCCCCGCGGCCAGGCGTGCCGCGCCCTGCTGGAGTTTTTCGATGCCGCCACGCATGGCCTGATTGCCCTGGGCCAGTTGGCCGGCGGCACTGTGGAACTGGTCGAGTTTGGTGTCTTCGGGCAGACGCACTGCCATCGTGTGGATGCCGTCGCCCAGCGCACTCACGCCGTCGGTGAGTTTGACCACACCGACGTGCAGCTTGCTGGCGCCGTCCGCCAGCTGACGCTGGCCCTGGCGCGCTTGCAGCAAGCCCGTGGCAAGTTGCTGGCCGCCATCGGCGAGCTTGTTGGCCCCCTCAGCGAGGGAGTCGCCGACGAAGGGAATGCCGCCGCCTTCTTCTCGCAGCTGCTTGGCGCCTTCTGTCAGGCGCTCGGCGCCGCCGTGCAGCTGATCAAGCCCCCGACCCAATTCGGCATGGTTGTCGACCAGCGCATGCGCCCCGTACCGCAACGCCTGCAGGTCGGCCGCCGAGGGCCGCTTGGACTCCATCGTGCGCACACCGCTCCCCAGCTGTTTGACACCGCCCACCAATTGACCCGCCGCATCGTTGAGCTTGCGCGCGCCTTCGCCCAGGCCTTTGGCGCCTGTATCGGCCTGCTGCAGGCCGCGCTCGAGGTCATGCGAACCCACGCGCAGCTGAGACACAGCCTCCTTGAGCTGGCGCACGCTCTGCTCGGACCCGGCTGCCGTCTGCAGCACCAACGCCCAGCGCCTTTCGTTGAGGGTTTCGTTGACCTGGTGACCAAGCTCGGCCGCAAAGCGGCGCGCCATGCCCGCGCTGGCGTAGTTGTTTCCCTCGGAGGTGTAGACGATGAGCTGGCCGGCACCGGCCTTGCGGCCAGGCACTGCATTGGCGCTGAAGTCACGCGGAATGATGAGCGCCAGCGCGGCCCGACCCTCGCGCACCGTGCGGCGCGCCCGCTCTTCGTCGTCGAGCTGCACAAAGCCGAACAGCTTCGACTCTTTGAGCGAGCCCGCGAGTTCGACCCCGACGTTGGCGCTCTGCCCGCGGTAAGTCACCCCCACATCGAGGTTGACGATCAGGGCAGGAAGCGACTGCGCGCGTGCGGCCGGGTCCCAGACACTGGACAGGTAGATGAGCGCGTAGATGGCCGGGATGAGCACCACGGCCACGACAGTGAGCCACAAAGTTCCGAAACGCTTGAACATGCCCGCCTCGAGTCGGGCAATGGCCAGGGCGTCACGCAGTGTGTTCATCTGAAGACGTCTCGGGACAGGGATCGAAACTGCAAGGAACCGAGAGAGTACCTTGCGCCCGTGTCACTGCCGTGCCGGAATGTCTCTCTAATTGTCAGCGGGCGGCCGGCGCACGGCACTGCATGACCAGCTGGATGCCTTTGGGCGTCACCGGCTCGACCTTGCACGGAAAGCCGAGCTGCCTCAGATCGGTCTGCAAGGCAGCCAGGGCACGTCGGTAATCCTGATGGAAGTGTTCGGTGTTCCAGGGCAGGTTGATCTGGCACTGCGCCTCGGTCTCGAGCGCGGGGGGCGACTCCTTCCAGCGCGCGGCCATGTCGCGCAGGGACCGCGTCAGTTCGGGGCGGCGCTCGCGGGTCAGGTACATCCAGCTGTGCCAGTGCGAGGCCCATTGGCAGTAGTGATCGAGGCTGGGCGGCATGGCCGACAACAGCGTTTGCGCCACTTCGAGTGCCACTTCAGGGCGGCCGCGCACGGTGGCGTCTTGTACACGGGGCTCGATGCCTTGGGCCTTGCGCCAGGTTTCCACATCGCGCACCCACCACTGGAACACCGCGGCCGCGGCATCGGCGTAGACGTCGGCCTGGAGCGTGTCTTCCACGTAGGCGTTGCTGGGCATCTCCTTCAGGTGCTGAGCATAGAAGGCGGACAGCGCCACGCAGCCTTCAAGCTGGTTGGCATCGGGCAGGCCGAACTCCTCGGTGGCATGCGGGAACGCGTTGTGCGCCTCGCCGCTCCGGTTCGGGTACTGGGAGCGCCCGATCAGCGAGGTGAGGTGGCGCACATGGGCCGGGTAGATGACCACCCCTCTCCCATGCAAATAGGCGGCGTAGCGCGCGTCGCAATGCCGGTTGGCATAAGCGTAGTCCACGGGCGCCAAGCTCGCGCTGCGGGTATTTTCGGCGTCCACGCCCAGACGGTCGAGCCGGGCCTGCAATCCCAGGGCGAACACGGCATGGCGCTGGTGCGGCTTGAGCACCTCCGTGCCTTCGATCAATTGCTGCACATCGGCCTTGCGCCCGGTGGCGAGCGCCAGATCGAGCGGGGTGTAGGCGAGCTGGTGCTCGACATCGACCAAAGCGAGCAGCGTTTTGCTGATCGGACCGGGCAGCCGCCGAGGCTCCAGCGCCACCGGACGCTCCCACAGCTCGGGCTCGGCCCGCAC
>JBEGTX010000293.1:0-7528 GCA_041179165.1 Pseudomonadota bacterium
TGATCGGCGCGGTCATGGGCAACCAGTCGGCGCTGGACCACATCCTGAACTCAGTGGCCATCGAAGGCGCAGTTCGCCCCACCAAGCTGAACGAGTCGACCATCATGCTGGTGGTGCTGGGCCTGATCGACGTGGTGATGATCTCCAACCTGCTGATCATGGTGATCGTGGGCGGCTACGAAACCTTCGTGTCACGCATGAACCTGCAAACGCACCCGGACCAGCCTGAATGGCTGTCCCACGTGAACGCCTCTGTGCTCAAGGTGAAGCTGGCCACGGCCATCATCGGGATCTCGTCCATCCACCTGCTGAAGACCTTCATCAACGCCGCGGCCTACGAGCCCAAGGTGCTGTGGGCACAAACCGGCATTCACGTGGTGTTCCTGCTGTCGGCACTCGCCATTGCGTACAGCGACCGCATCATCACCAGCACGCAGATGCAAGGCCGCAACGGCCACTGAACGCACTCACCGACGGCGACGCTCAGGGGCCGTCGTCGAGCAGGCTCGCGAAGGCGCTGCAGCCCGAGGCGTAGACGCTGATCAGCGATTGCAGATCGGCGTCGGCGTTGCGCATCACGGTCTCGAGCGGCCCCGAGGCCAGCAGGTCGAGCGTCCACGGGTCGTCGTGGTGGCAGCACACGAGGTAGATGACTTCGAGCGCATCGCGCGGGTTGCTGCGCGCCAGAATGAAAAGCCGCTGGAACGCCGCATGGAAACCCGGGTTGGCGCGCAACGACGAGCCCTTGCCACCCTCCGCCGAAACGGAAGAGCTCAGCGCCTGCACCATGCCCACGATCATCGTGTTGGCGCCGGCTGCAGCGGATTGCTCGTCGGTGTCCATCATGGGGCCAACTTTGCCACACCTGGCGGCACCAGGCTCACGATCGCCACCACATTCTCACCTTCGGCCTCGACGGTGAGGGTCGCGCTGCGCCGCGGCAGCAACGCCCGCACCAACCCCAGGCCCGAGACGCCGCCCGGATAGCGGGCCAGGCTGAAGCCCGGTGGCAACGCGCCCCGGTTGCTGATGCGGATGTGCACGCCCTGCGGCTCGCAACGCAGCAGGCACTGCACGGCCGCCCGGTCGCCGCCCTCACGGGCACTGTGTTTCACCGCATTGGTGAGCAGCTCGTTGATGGTGAGGGCGATGGGAATGGACTCGGCCTCCGGCAGCACCCAAACCTCGGGCGACTCTCCTTCGACCAGGAAGTTGATGGGGTGCGAGAACGTGCGCTGCACCGACCCGGTGATGGCGTCGAGCACGCTTTGCAGGCGAAGCGGCCCCGTCACCCCGACCTGCAGGCCGTAGACCTGTGCAATGGCCTGCACCTGTCCCACGACCTCGGACATCGCCTCGGCCATCTCGGGTTTGCGGGCGCCGATCTGTTGCAGCAGGCCCGCCACGCCTTGCAGGTTGTTCTTGATGCGGTGGTGAACTTCCTTGACCAGCATCTCGCGCTGAGCGATGGCAGCTTCGAAACGCGCCTCCTGCGCCGCACGCTGCTCGGTCACGTCTGTTGCCACCAGCAGCAGCTGGTCGGGCGGTTGGCCCGGCGTGGCCAGCGGCAGGTAGCGGACGTCCCACAGGCGGACCTCGCCGAGCGTGCGTGCACGGTACTCTCGCTGCGTCACGTCCAGCGCCACCAGCGCCTGCGTCATGTCGAGCCGGCGCTGCGCGGCCACCTCGGGTGAGAACACCTCTTCGGGCGTGCGGCCGATCATCTGGTGCGGCACCTGCTCGGCACTGCGCGCCGCCACCTCGTTGACCTGCAGGATGCGCAGCGTGCGGGCGTCGAACAGCGTGATTGCCAGCGGTGCCGCCTCGATGATGCGCTGCAGCGACGACTGCGCCTCGGCAATGCGCGCCTCGGCCTGGCGGCGTCGTTCGATGTCGAGCAGTGCGTAGGTGAGCTGCCGGCCGGTGGACTCGCGGCCCGTGGCCACGGCATTGCCCACCACCCAGAACTCCCGGCCGTCACGGGCCTGCACTCGACACTCGAAGGTCTCGGCCTGACCTTCGATCAAATCGTTCAGATACTGCGTGCGGCGAAACGGATGATCCGCCTCGGGCGTGGCCACGGTGCTGATGGGCAGGTCGATGAAATCTGCCAGGTCGCCACCGAACATGCGGCGGGCCGAACGGTTCATCCACTCGATGCCCAGGGGCCCCACGGTGACGATGCCCACGAGCACGGAGTCGAGAATCGCCCGCGTGCGCTCGGCCTGTACGCCGACCGCCTGCTGCGCACGGCGGCGATCGTCCACGTTGACATACGAGGCGATGAAGCCGGCGGCCGGGTCGTCGTCGCTCACGAGGCGCTGGCTCACCTGCACCCACACCATCGAGCCGTCGTGGCGGCGCAGCTGATGCTCCCCACTCCAGCGGCCGGCCAGCTGAAAGCCCTTCTCGGACAGCGCCCGCAAGCGTTTGTACTCGGTGGCATTGGCCAGCAATTCCGACAGCGGCGTGAGCGCGAGCTTGCCGGGTTCGTGGCCGGTGAGCCTGCTGAGGGCGTCGTTGGCGCGCTGGATGCGGTCGCCACGCACGAAGGCGATGCCGACATCGGACACGCTGAACATCAACTCGCGGTCTCGAGCCAGGGCTTCGAGCTCGATCTGCTGCGCCTTGAGCCGCGTGATGTCGGTGAGCACGGCCACGACCTCGGGCGATGCGCCCGTGCCGCTCACACGGCGCACGGTGAGTGCACACCACAAGGTGCCGCGCCCCGGCAGCTCCGTCGCGATTTCGGTGTCGAAGGACTGGTCAGCGGCCATCGCCGCCTCGATGTCGTCCACCAGCTGCAAGGCATTGGCCTGGCCGATCAGCAGCTCGTGCAGACCGCAGCCCGCCACCTCGCCGGCGCTGAACCCGAGCAGGTTCTCGAAGCGGCTGTTGCAGCGCACGAGCATGTTGCCGCGCAGATAGGCAATGCCCACCGTGGCGCTCTCGAGGATGGTGGTCATCTCGCGCAGCAGCAACTCGCTGCGCTGCTGCGACTGGTGCTGCTCGGTGATGTCGAGCGTGACAACCGATGTCGTCTGTTTTCCCGAGGCCAGCGTGGCCGGCTCCACCCGTGTGAGGAGCCAACGCTGCCCGAGGTCGGGATGGCGAATGGCATAGCGCACCTCGGCGCGCTGCGCGTGGCGCAGTGCGTTCTGGAGCTTTTCGTATTCGGGCAGGGACTCTGGCATCACCACGTCGCGCCGGATCGACTGCAACGCGGCCGAAGGTGCCGGGTCGGCCGCTCCGGGCGCTGGCGCACCCGAGGCCGTGCTGTGCTGCACCCAGCCTGAAGACTCCTGAAAAGTGGCCAAGCCCACGCCGGCCGTGTCCATCAGCGCTTCGATCTGCATCTGGGCCAGATCGCGCTCTTCTTCAACGCTGCGGTCTTCGACCACAGCCATGAAACGGAGCGGCCCGGCTGCACTCTGGTAGCAGCGGATGATGGAGCGCAGGCGGCGCGGCGCACCGTCGAGGCGCGGCACCCACGCATGAGCTTCCACCGGATTGCTGCCCGACTTGAGCACGCCATCAGGGCGGCCGTCGGCCCAGGCCAGCAGATGCTGGATCGCCGGATCGGCCTCCGACACCAGCACCGGCGCAATGCCGGCCAGGGCCTCGAACGCCGGGTTGGTGCGCACGACGAGGCCGAGTTCGTCGAACAGGATCATGCCCACCGGACTCAGATCGAACCAGTCGTCGAGTTCGCGTGCGGAACGTTCGGCGCGTTCACGGGCCACATGCTCGGCTGTGTTGTCCTGCAGGATGGTGAGGTAGTGGGGCTCACCGTGTTCACCACGGAGCAGGCGCCTGGCCGCGCGGTACCAGCGTTCGCGCCCCTGGGCGTCGAGCAGGCGCCGCTCGATGAGGCCTTCTGCGGCAGGGTGCAGCAGCTGCGCTTCACTCGCCTGGCGCCGATGGGCGCGGTTGGTGGCGCGGTCTTCTTCGGGCTGCAGGTCCAGCGGATCACGCCCGGTCAGGGAGCTCGCGGGGAATCCGGTGAACTCTTCGTAAGCGCGGTTGACGTCGGTGAGGCGAAACTCGCTGTCTTGCAGCGTGGCCGGAAACGGCGAATCCCAGAACAGCCCGATCAGCTCGCGCGCAATGAGCGGCGTGGATGCGGCCGGCGCAGGTGGCAGGCCGTCAAGCGGAGCAGGCTGGGTGGTAGGCAGGTTGGCCAGCGGTGCCAGGCGCAAGGCCCAGCGCTCGCCTTCGAGCGGCGTGAAGGCCACATGAAAGCGCCGGCCGCCGGCCCACTGCAACTCGCTCGGCACGGTGGGCGGGCGCGCCCCGATGCGAGGCACACCCCGCGACAGGATCTGAGTGACCGCGGTCACGAGCGGCTCGCCCAGCGCAGGCAGCAGGTGCGTCAGCAAGGTGCCGGCATCGGCGCCCAGCAGGCGGGTGGCAGCAGCGTTGGAAAAGTTGACGCGGCCGCTGCGGTCCAGCACGAGGACCGCATCGGACAGCACATCAAGAAATAGCCGCAGCGCCTTGGGATCGGACATGACCCAGTGTAGCCCCGACCACACCCGCAGCCGGGCGGGTGTTCACTCGATCTGGCTGGCGTTGGTGAGCGCGGTGAGGATGGCGCGGTTGATCTCGCTGACGCTGAGCATCAGTGTTTCGGCCGCAGCGCGGAAGTCGTACAGCGACTCGTTTTCGACCGCCTGCACCAGCGCGAAGTACGGCTGGTACGGACCCGACTCATCGACCAGTGCCTGGTACACACGCTCGGGCACGGGAATGGTTTTCAGCAGTTCGGAGAACGGCTGTTTGAACATGCGGTCGAGCAGCGAGAACACGCCGCAGATGAACATCTCATTGCGCATTTCTTCGTCACCGGACGAGCGCACCAGTTCTTCCATCAACAGCCCGCGGCGCACCGCAGCGAACATCACCGGCTTCATGTTGCTCTCGGTGCCTGCTGTCGACAGCAGCAGTGCCAGCCAGCGCTTGAGCCGCTTGTAGCCCAGCATCATGATGGCGTGGCGGAACGAGCTGATCTCGACCCGCAGCCCGAAGGCCGGCGAGTTGATGTAGCGCATGAGCTTGAAGGCCAGGCCCGGGTCGCGCTTGAGGGTGTTCTCGAGCTTCTCGATGGGTTCTTCGGCGTCCACCCGCTGAATGAGTTCGACGATCACCTGAAGGTCGTTCTGCGGGCCTGCCTTGCCCTTCACCTGTGAGGTGTTGATGGCGTCGTCGATGGGCCAGCCCACCACCGCCGCCGCGCCGCGCGCGAAACTGGCTTCGAGGTCGACCAGTGTGCGAACACCGGACTGCACGAAGGGAATGTTGCGCACGATGCCGCTGGGCGCATCGAGCCCGGTCTCGTTGAGCCGGCGGTCTTCTGCCAGGTCGACGATGGCGTAGGTGAAACAGGGCAGCACCTCGCGTGGCACTTCCTTGACAGGTCGCCCCTTGATGAGCAGCTTGTTGCCGGCCTTGTGCAGGTTCTGCAGCGCCTCGATGTTCATGCTGTCGGAGGCCATGAACGAAGGCACCTCAACCATGAGGTTGTTCGACGGCTGGGCGCCCAGCAGGTCTTGCAGCAGGCTCTCGCTCAGCACATTGAGCGACGCCCGCCCGCCGGCCGCAGGCCAGACCCCGCCAACCGCGTGCAGCAGTTGCGCGACATCAGGCGAGGCCTCCGGGTGCAGCGGAAACACGGTCAGCCGCGTGGCGGTGACCGCACGGCTCTTGTCGATGAAAGGCGAGTACCCCAGGGCCACCTGGCCCAAGATGGTGTTTTCATTCACTCAGCAGCTCCCGGTTGAGCCCGACCACGGCTCAACTGATGTAATTGAACAAGGAAATCTTCTGGACCATCGAATAACTCTTGAGCGCTGCATCGTATCCCGTTTGCTTGTTCTGGAACTCTGAAATTGCCTTGACCATGTCCAGGCCTTCCGCATCGGCTCGCTCAGTCTGCGCCGACAGGGTGAGGTCGGCCAGCCGGCCGGTCACGTTGTCGATGCGGTTCAGCGTCTCACCGACCTTGCTGCGCATGGACTGGAACTGCGCCATCGAGGCGTCGATGGCAACCAGGTTGGTGGAGGTCGACTGCGCCATGTCCGAGCCGGTGCGCGACGGCGTATTGAGGTCGGCAATCGCGCGGTCGAGCACGTCGAACACGCTTTGATCGGGGGCCGAGGCCGCCAGGTCGAACTGGTCGCCGTTGGCCGGCCTGCCGGTGATGGTCACCGACACGCCATCGAACTCCACCGCTTGGCCCGGCGTGAACGAGGCACCGGCGATGGCCGTCGGGTTGCCGTCCTGCAACACCGAGTAGGTCGTGACCCCTGCAGCCACGCTGAACTGGAGGCTGTAGCTGGAGCCGGTGATCTGCTGCGGGTTGGTGACGCGACCGCCATCGATCCAGGCCGAACCGTTGCTCGTGGTGGCCTGCGTCTCGAACACCCCATTGCCCGAACGGGCGCGCATCCAGGTGGTCTGTCCGTCCACCGACAGAGGCAGCGCCTCGCCGGAGGCCGCTTCCGTCTGGCCGGACTCCCCCCGAAACTGCACACCGGCGGTGGTGTCGACAAACGGAGCTTGCGACGACCCCTGGCCGCCGAACAAGTAGGTGCCCGCGCCGTCGGTGCGATTGGCCACCGACAGCAGCTGCTTACGCAGCCCTGCAATTTCTTCGCTCAGGCCTTTGCGTTCGGCATCGGTGTAGCTCGCATTGCCGGCCTTGACCAACGACTCTCTCGCCCTCTGCAACAGTTCGCCCGCGTCGCTCATCGCACTCTCGGACAAGGTCATGGCGTTCAAGCTGGCATCGACACCGCGCTGGTTGGCCTTGGAGTGCATCTCGGAGGCCAGTGCGCGTTCGGCCCGTGCCGCTGCGGCCGGATCGTCGCTGGCGCGGTTCACCTTTTTGGAGGTGGACATCTGCTCTTGCAGATTCACCAGGTCGGACTGGCGACGCATCAGCGTGTCGAGCGATCCGTCGTACGAATTGGCAGTGCTGATTCTCATGTCATGTCCTCACATCGTTGGGGCGCTGTGGCACTCAAGCGCCCGCCACTTGCAGCAGGGTGTCGAACACCGCCTGGGCGACCTGCAGCACCTTGGCCGAAGCCTGGTAGCTCTGCTGGAACTGGATCAGCCGGGCCGCCTCTTCGTCGAGGTTGACCCCGGCCTTGTTGGCCCGAGCGGTCTCTGCCGCGGCAGCAAACGAGCCGGAAATCTTGGAAGACGACTCGCTGCCCTGAACGCGAACGCCGATGTCGGCAATGGCCGCGGCATAGGCGTCGGTGATGGTTCTGCCCGGCACCAGGCTGCCATCGCTCGCCACATAGGCGCCCACGAAAGCCACCTTGCCAAGGTTGGAGAACGCCAGCGCGTTGCCGTTGTTGCCTGCAGGCGATGGCGTGGCGCCCACCGACATGGCGTCGCCATTGCGCGGTACGCCATCGAGGTTCAGCGCGAACCCGTTGAGCTGAATCGGCTGGCCTGCGGTCCACTGGGCCGAGCCGCTCGACGTCACGGTGCCAGACCCGTCGACCAGTTCCCAGTC
>JBEGTX010000294.1:0-18846 GCA_041179165.1 Pseudomonadota bacterium
CCCCTGAGCGCTTGTCTGCAGCCCACGAGGCCGAGCTGTTTTCGCCCGCCCGTTTCCCAGTGCTGGGCAGCGCCGGGCGCGACATGCTTCGCCGGCTGGTCGCCCACCCCCATGCGCCCACCTTCCACGACTTCAGCGGCCACCGCCTCACACCCACACAGCTGACGGAAGCGCAGGCGCGCCACGGTCAGCTGCAACGCGCGGCCCTGCCCGTGCGGCACGACGCCCGCGATGCCCCGGAGTGGGCCGCGGCCTGGGTGCGGCAACTTGCCGCCAGCGTGCCCGCCCACGCCGGCCTGAACGGCCCGATGCCTGCGTGGCCCAGTCTGCCCACCACATCACGAGCGGACTTCAGCGCCCGCCTGGCGCAACATCTGCCTCGCGGATTGCCGCTCGATCGGCTGCTGTGCTTTTCGACCAGCGGCACCACCGGCCACCCACTGAAGGTGCCCTCGCTGCCCGAAGTCGCCGCCGACTACCAGGCCTATCACGACCGCGCGCTGGCGCACTTCGGTTTGCACCGCCGGGCAGGTGAGGGCGATGTGGGCATCGTGCTCGCAGGTTTTCAGCAGCGCTGCTTCAGCTACGTGTCGGTGAACCCGTTGCATGGCGAATGCGGGCTGGTGAAGCTCAACCTGAACCCGGCCGACTGGCGAGACCCGAGTGACCGCGCCCTCTACCTCGATGCATTGGCACCGGAGCTCGTGTCGGGCGACCCGCTGTCGTTGTCCGAACTGGCCGGACTCGGCCTGCAGCATCGGCCGCGAGCGATGCTCTCCACGTCGATGGCTTTGCACCACGGGCTGCGCGAACAACTGCAGGGCCGCTTCGGCTGCCCGGTGCTCGACCTTTACTCGATGAACGAGGTCGGGCCCATCGGCGTGTTCGACCCCGCGCTCGACGGCTTCGTGCTGCTGCAGCCGCGCCTGCACGTAGAGGTCGTCGATTCCGCTGGTCGGCCACTGCCCTGGGGCGAGCCCGGCGAGGTCACGGTGAGCGGCGGCTTCAACCCCTGCCTGCCCTTGCTGCGCTACCGCACGGGCGACTTCGCGCGGCTCGAACCCACAGCCCAGGGCCCGGTGCTGCGCGGGCTGCAGGGCCGCGCACCGGTGCGATTTCAACGGGCCGACGGGAGCTGGGTCAACAACGTGGAAATCACGAAGGCACTGGCACCGATGCCACTGGTTCGCTTTGCACTGCACCAGCGCGCCGACGGCCGCTTGTGTCTGCGTGTCGACAGCCGGTCTCCGTTGTCACTCATTGCACCATCCCTGCGCGCCGCCGTGGAAAGCCGGCTCGGCCCCGGACTGGCGCTTGCCATCGAACCGCTGGAGGCCGATGACAAGCTGCGCCAATACACCAGCGACCTCGACGGGACACCACCACCATGCTGATGCCCTCACCCCTGGAGCTGGCGGCCAATGGCGTGACCACAATCTCCATCGTGCTCGCCGCACGCAATCACGTGTTGACCTGGCCGCTGGGCATCGTGGGTGCGGTGTTGTTTGCCGTGCTGTTCAGCAGCACGCAGCTCTATGCCGACGCGCTGCTGCAGGTGTTTTTCATGGCCACCAGCGTGATCGGCTGGCGCACCTGGCAGCGTGGCGACTCGGCCCGCCTGCCGCCCGTCACGCGCACCGCACCGGGCTCGCTCGGCATCATGCTGTGCGCCGCCCTGACCGTGACCGTCACCTATGGCCAGCTGCTGCACCATTTCACCGATGCCTACATGCCCTTCATCGACTCGGCGGTGCTGGGCTTCAGCGTGATGGCGCAACTGCTGCTGATGCAGCGTCGCCTGGAAACCTGGGGCTTCTGGCTGATCGTGAACAGCCTGTCGGTGCCGCTGTTTGCCTCACGGGGCCTGCACCTCACCGCAGCGCTGTATGCGTTCTACTGGGTCAATGCGTTGTGGGGCGGCTGGCACTGGTGGCAACAGTACCGCGCGCCTTCAGTCAACACGACCGCAGAACGCGCATGAACACACGGCGCTTCAAGCTCGGTTTGGTGGTGGGCAAGTTCTCGCCGCTGCACCGCGGCCACCAGTGGCTCATCGAGCAGGCTGCAGCGCAGTGCGAAACTCTTTTGCTGCTGAGCTACAGCAGCCCCGAGTTTCCCCAATGTTCATCGGCCACGCGAGAGCGGTGGCTGAACGCACTGTACGGCGAACACGAGGTCGTGGTGCTCGATGAACATGCCCTGGCCGAACGCTGCGCCCGATGCGGTGTGCCGCTGGCGCCCATGCCCACCAACCAGGCCGATGACAGCACCCAGCAGCACTGGCTCGGCTGGCTGCTGCGCGACGTGCTGCAACGCAGCCCTGATGCGATGTTCGCAAGCGAGGCCTACCTCGTGCCCTGCGCCACGGTGCTCAGCGAATGGCTCGGCCACACAGTCACGCCGGTGATGGGCGACCTGCACCGCACGGCCGTTCCCATCGGCGCCACCGCCATTCGCCAGCATCCATCGGCCCTGCTGGCGTGGCTGCCGCCGGTGGTGCGGGCCGACGTCGTGCCGCGCCTGGTGATGCTGGGCGGGGAGTCCACCGGCAAGACGACGCTCGCGCGCGCACTGGCGGATCACCTCCAGACCGTGTGGGTGGCGGAGTACGGCCGAGAGCTGTGGGAGCAGCAAGACGGCGAACTCAGCGAGGCCGACCTGCTGAAGATCGGCCTGGAGCAGGTTCGGCGCGAGGACGAAGCCGCGCAGCACGCCAGCCCGGTGCTGGTGTGCGACACCTCACCCCTCACGACCCTCGGCTACAGCCTGTGGCGCCACGGCCGGGCCGATGCGCGGCTCCAGGCTCTCGCCACGCGCCGCTATGCCTTGGCCGTGCTGTGCGAAGACGATATCCCCTTCGTGCAGGACGGCACCCGCCAGGACGCCGCCTTTCGCGACCGGCAGCAGGCCTGGTACCGCGACCAGCTGTCCATAGACGGCACGCCGTGGATCACGGTGAGCGGCTCGGTGCCCGAACGGATCAGTCGGGTGATGGCGGCGTGGCAGCAGCTGAATCCAGCGCTCTAGTCCGGACCAGAACCGCTCCCATCAAGCGGCCAGCATGCCGTCGGCCAGCCACTGCTGCAAGGCCCCCACGGCGGCGGCCGGGCCCCCGGCCTCGCCCAGCCGCTCGGCAGCGAGCGCGCACAGGTGCCCGAACGGCCGGCCTTGCATCGCCGCGACCAGCAGCGCGGCATCGATGCCATCGCGGTGGCCGATTGCACGCCACCGCGTGTCAAGCGCAGGGCGCCAGACGAGGAGCAGGTGGTCGAGCGGCTCGGGTTCGTCAAGCGCAGGCTCCTCCGCCGCCTCATCGACCTGCAGTGCACGCCAAGCCGGCTCGATCGCCCACGACAGCGGCAGCCACTGCACAGTCGGCTGAAAGCGCAGCACGAGTGTGTCCCAATCCGCCGGGCGCAGGGCTGCGAGCTGGGTGGCCTGCAGCGGCGGCAAGGCCGCACCGTCGAAGGCAGCGCGGAGGGCCCATTCCATGCGGGCCATGTCGGTCATGGCCCCATGGGGCACCAGCTCCTCATGCGCTTCCATGAAAGCCGGCAACTGATCGCCGAACCAGCGGATAGACCGGTGACGCGACGGGTGGGCCTGCAGGTAGGCCTCGGCCAGGGCATCGAAGGCCTCATCGCCCATCAGACGCGGCAGCACGCCGCAGTTGTCGCGCAAGGCCGCCTTCAAACGGCTGGCGTAGGCGTGCTGGTAGATGTGCAGCAGCGCGGGGCGCCCCGCCGAGGTCGTCAGCAGGCCGTGAGGTGCCTCGCCATGCCCTTGCAGAATGGCTGCGCGCAACTGCTGCTGTTGATCGGCGAGCGTGCTCATGCGGTGCTCGGTTCGGTCGTTGAGGCGAGTGCCTCGGTCTGCACGGCACGGGCCACGTCGAGTTCGGCCAGCAGCTCGGCCAGCGGCGGAACGTGGTCGTCGCGTTCGATCATCGTGGGCACGGCCCCGAAACGCCGGGTGGTGTGGGCGTAGAGGTCCCACACGGCATGGCATACCGGGTGATCGTGGGTGTCCACCAGGTGGGTGCCATGGTCCTCGTGGCCGGCGAGGTGAATCTGCCGCACGCGCGCCACCGGCAGGGCGTCGATGAAGCGGCGTGGGTCGAAGCCATGGTTTCGGCTGCTGACATACACGTTGCTCACATCGAGCAGCAGCTCGCAGTCGGCGCGTTGCAGCAGCTCGGTGATGAACTCCCACTCGCTCATCTCATCACCGGCAAAGCTCACATAGCTCGACACGTTCTCGAGCAGCAGGCGGCGGCCGAGGATGTCCTGCACCTGCTGCACGCGGCCCACCACGTGGCTCAACGCGGCCTCGGTGTAAGGCATGGGCAACAGGTCGTGCAGGTTGTGGTGGTCGACACCGGTCCAGCACAGGTGGTCGGACACCCAGGCGGGTTCGATGCGCTGCGCGAGGGCCTTGAGGTCGAGCAGGTAGTCCAGGTCCAGCGGGTCGGCGCTGCCGATGGACATCGACACCCCATGCATCACCATCGGGTGGTCGGCGCGGATGCGCTCGAGGTGGTGCAGCGGTTTGCCGCCCGCCACCATGTAGTTCTCGGAGATCACCTCGAGCCAGTCGACCGCAGGCCATGGTGCAGGATCGGCCGCAGGCCTCCGGGCCGGATCGACCGCGCCGAAATCGAGGTAGTGCTCGGTGCGCAAGCCCAGCCCGAAGCCGCTCAAAGGGGAGGTCATGGCAGTCGCGGCGTCAGAGTTCAGTTCAGGTGTGCAGACGGAGCGCGGGGCTGAGAAACATCCAACCCGGCGCGACCGCCCGCCATCGGCCTCTTACTTGATGACCTTGCCGCCAGCCTGGGTGCACTCGGCAGCCGACTTCTTGGTCTGCCAGCCTTGGCCCTTGCAGCTGTTGTGGCCCTTGCACTCGCTCTTGGCGGTCTTGCAGTCGGAGGTGCCTTTGCAGCTGTTGGCGCCTGCACATTTCACGGGGGCATCGGTGGCAGCGTGCGCGGCCGTGGTGGCCAGCGTGCCCATCGAGAACAGGGCGGCCGCGGTGGTGGCCAGAGCGAGGGACGACTTGATGTTCAGCATGGTGGTTCCTTGAATGAGTGAAGAAGGTGCAAACAGGTGAGACCACCTCGCTTGCCCTTCTCTGTCGGCTCAGGAAACCGGCTTCTTACACCGATGCAGGAAAATCTTCGTCCTGCAGAGGAATCTCTCAGGCCAGCACAGCGGCCATGGCGACAGCCACGGCGTTCACATTCGACGAATTGAGCCCCGCCACACACATGCGGCCCGACCGCAGCACATACACGCCATGCTGTTCACGCAGCACGTCGACCTGCTCCGGGGTGAGGCCGGTGTAGCTGAACATCCCGCGCTGCGTGAGGAAGTAGCTGAAGTCGCGGCCGGGGAGCTTGTCGCTCAGCACACCATGCAGCGTCTGGCGCATGGCCGCAATGCGCACGCGCATGGCGTCGAGTTCGGCTTCCCACTTCTGGCGCAGCGCGGGCGTTTGCAGCACGCGGGCGACGATCTGGCTGCCGTGGGTGGGCGGACTCGAGTAGTTCTTGCGGATGGTGGCCTTGAGCTGGCCCAGCACCAGCTGCGCCTGCGCCGCATCGGGACAGACCACGCTCAACGCGCCGCAGCGTTCGCCGTACAGCGAGAAGCTCTTGGAGAACGAGCTGGCACAGAAGAAGCTCACGCCGGCATCGGCCAGCGCCCGCAAGGCAAACGCATCTTGCTCGATGCCGTCGCCAAAGCCTTGGTAGGCGATGTCGAGGTAAGGAATGAGCTTGCGTTCGCGGATGACCGGAATCAACTGCGCCCATTGCGTCGCGCTCAGGTCCACCCCCGTGGGGTTGTGGCAGCACGCGTGCATCAGCACGATGGCCTGCTCGGGCAGCGCCTTGAAGGCAGCCAGCATCTCGTCGAACTTCACGCCGCCACTGGCCGCGTCGTAGTACGGGTAGGTGTGCACCGCAAAGCCCGCGCCCTCGAACATGGCGCGGTGGTTGTCCCAGGTCGGGTCGCTCACCCACACGCTCGAGCCTGCAAAGTAGCGCTTCAGAAAGTCGCCGCCGACCTTCAGACCGCCCGAGCCGCCGATGGTCTGGATGGTCGCGATGCGCCCGCTGGCCACGGCCTCGTGCTGTGCGCCGAACAGCAGCTGCTGCACCGCCTGGCGGTAGTTGGCTGCACCCTCCATGGGCAGGTAGGGCCGTGGGCCCACCTGCTGCAGCATGGCGGCCTCGGCCTCACGCACCGCCGTCATCACCGGCAGCTGGCCGGCATCATCGAAGTAGATGCCGATGCTGAGATTGATCTTGTGGGCCCGCGGGTCCTTGCCGAAGGTCTCGTTGAGGGTCAGGATGGGGTCGCCGGCGTAGGCGTCAACGTGCTGGAACATGGCAGGGCTTCGTGGGGAGGTGGAACCTGCGATTATCGATGCAAGCTGGGGGCTGGAAGCGGGGGGCAGTCGGCGTGGCCCTACCGATCCACGCCAAATGCAGCAGGGCCGCAGATCCAAGTCAGGATGAACGGCCCATGTGCAATGGCACTCGGCAAGACTCGACCGATCACTTCATGTGCTTGTCCATGCATTCGGTCATCAGGCCCATCATGGCGCGGAGATCGGCTTCGACAGGTTTCTCGGCCATGCGCTTGATGCCGTCAACGCCGAACTTCGCGATGCTGGCCTTGGCTGAACATTCGCAGACCTTGTCGGCCTCACTGCTCAGCATCGAGGACTGAGCCGTCACGGCTTTCATGCAGGAGGCTTTGTAGCCGGCTTCCGCATTCTTGAGGTTCTTCTGACTGGCTTTGTCTTTGAGGACTGCGCCAATGATTGCCAGCACCGCAATCGCCACCCACCATTTCCACTTTGCCATGAGCCTCTTTCAAAGAACGACCCCCAAGGTCGATGTCGCAGACATTGGCGTGGCGATGGCACCCGCGGGTCACCATGGCATCACGCACTGTCTGTCAGGACGAGAGAATGCCACGCCAGACGATGGACTGGCGCACATCAAGCAAGACTTTTCGCACGGCGCAGCATCCGCCCGTGAGGGTGGTTACCCGACCCGATCGGGGCCGTGGCAGGGTTTCGCAATGCTCAGCCCGGCTTGACCTCGATCGAGTACAGCGCCCAAGGACACAGCGAAAACCGCTCCTTCAGCGGCTTGTCCTTGAAAGCCGGGAGCCGGTCGGCGTCCACGACGGCCCAGAGCGGGCCCAGGCCACCCAGGCCCATGGGGGACCCGTCGACACTGCTGGCGACGACCGCGCGGTACTTGCGAACGTCGGCCAGCGACAGCGACACCGCGTAGCCATCCACCGCACGCAAGGTCAGCACGAGCGGAGCATCAGCGGCCACGCCAGCGGCCTCAAGCACGCTGCTCAACAGCGGGCCGCGCAAGCGGTGGGGTTTGCCGTCGTACTCCAGCGTGGGCATGATCTCCACGGCCGGCAGGCGCAACAACATCGCGGCGTCGAACGCCCACGCGCTGTCGAACGTCACACCGTGGCGAAGCAGCAGCTGATCGAGCGCCTTGTCGAGCGGGCCGCGGTTGCGGCGGGAGATTACCCCGCTGACGGTCAGCAGTGTCGGCCCTTTGGTCTCGGCAGGCGCTGTGGCCGTGGCACTGGACGACAAGGCCACGCCCAGCGCCCCTGCAGCAAGAAAGTCACGTTTGTTCATCAAGAGCATTCCGTTTCAAAGGGCCAACGTGCCAGTGGTCTTTCAACGCCCTAGGAGCCTGTCGGACTTGGAAAGCGTCGGCTGCAAATCCGACAGGCTCCTAGTCTTTCAGCTTCTGCAATGAATCCTTGGCCTTGCGAAGCGATGCGCTCTGCAACTGTTCCTGCTGGGCAATGGTCGCCTGGACCTTGGCCATCAGGGCATTGAAGCTGTCCAGATCGGCCTGCCGGTGAAAGGCCACTTGGCCGCCATCCACCTGCCAGGCGCTGCGCGTCTGACCCAGAAAATTCGCGGCGTCTTCGATCTGCGACAGCACCTGCTCCTCCAACCCCCAGACCTCATCGGCCTGGGCTTGACCCCGCTCGGTGGACTTGTCGAAGCCCGTGAGCATGCCTCGCCTGGTCTCGCTGTCGAGCGAGGCAGCCTCGATGTCCTGACGCATCTGCGGAAAGATCTCTCGCGTCTTCTGCCGGTATCGGGCCACGATCTCCTTGCCTCGACGCAGCATGTCGCGGGTGGCCGTGAGCTGGGGATCATTCTGAATGCGCTGGGCATCGAGGATCTGCGACCACCCGATGGCGTCGAGTTCAGCTTCGTACTCGCGCCGCTGGGCGAGCATGGTGTTGACCATCTTCTTCAGAAGGGCCCCCATGCGGCCCGCCGCGGTGTCGGCCTCGCCCCCGGTCGGAATGGGCGCAGGCGTGGCCGTTCCCGAGGCCACGGAAGATTGCACACCCGCCACGGCCTTTTCGATGTCGGACACCGCGCTGCCGAGGTCTGCCTTCTGTTGACGCATGGCGCTCATGGCACCACCGAACAGCGCGGCGAAGATCAGTGCGAAGCCCAACGCGCCCGTCCAGGCGGCCTGTTTCCGTCGGAACAGCAGGTGGAGCAGGCCGGCCAGGAAGGCGGCTACGGCGAGGTTGTAGCCCAATTGGTAGGACAGGTCGCCCGACACCATCCGCTCGCCGGAGAGACTGTAGGCCACGATGGCCGCGCACAACAAGGCGCAGCTCAGCAGCCAGAGTTTGCTGATGCCGGTGGGCACCTTGGTTTCGTCAATCGTTGGCACAGCGGATGATCTCCAGCAAGGTCGAGGTGTGAGGGTTCGCGAAGGGGCTCAGAGAAACGGAGCAGCGATCTCATGGTGGCGAGTGAAGTCGATGCCTTTGCGCTGTTCCAACGCAAGCGCGTGCCTGGACGCGCGCAGCAAATTCACGAAGGGACGATGCTCGCCCGACAGCTGCACCGTGACCTCCAGGCCCAGTGTGCTGCGGTAGCGCTTCAACTTGTTGGCCAGGCGGCCTTCGAACGGCGGCACCTCGCCGGCACCTGCCGAGAATGTCTTGAGAACGAGGTCATGGTGCTTCTTGGAGACCTCTACCCACACGCCCCATCCGAAAAATCCGTCCGTGTAGGTGAACGGCACTGGCAACACGCAACGGAGGAAGAAGCGCTTGCCATCGAGCGTGCAGAAGTCGGCGTTGTGACGGACCCGCTGGTAGGCCTCGAGGTACTCGAGCGCAAACACCTCATCGGGCAGTCTGCAGGCCAGGTCGGTCAGCAGCTCATCGTGCCACTTGCCACACGTGGCGCATTGAAAGCCCGGCTTCTTGGAGGACTTGGTCATGGGAGGGACTCAGTGGGTCGGCTTGCACAGTGTGCCACCGCGTTGCGACACGATGGCGGCGGTGCGCCACAGACAAGGTCAGCACGGAACCAGATGCATCGAGCCCAGCAGGTTGAGCAGGCGGGTAATGACACGGGACTTGTTGAACGCCGCATCGGCCAGGAGTGCGATGACCACCCCGAGGTACGCGAAGTAGCCCCAGCCGACATAGTCGCTGAACAAGATGGTGTGCAGCCAATTCTGATTGAACACATACAGGCCGCCCACCAGCACGGCCGCCCCCAGCAGCACGCCAGCGGGCACCCAGAGCTGAACGCCGGCACGCCGTCTGAACATCACGACGCTGCCCAGCAGCGCGAACACCAGCGCGTTGGCGCCGGTGAGGATGCGGAACTCGCGCAGCAGCGAGCCCGCCACGTCCATGTACTGGGTGCGAATGAACCGCTCCAGCCGATCGTTGAGGCGAGTCAGCTCCAGGGCTCGTCGCTCGAACACACCGCCCACATCCTTCTCGACGTCGGCGATGGTTCGGCAAGGGCAGCCAGGGATGCGCATCTGCGCCACGATGGATGCGATCTTCTTCGGCACACCAGCGGCCACCTCGCGCCTCAGTTCAGCCAGCTCTTCAGCATTCTTGCCACTCATGCGCGCGGCGATGCCGGACAGGGCGCCGCCGTCCAGCGAGGCGAGTCGCGCACCCACGCGCCGCTCAAGCTCCAGGCGAATGCCTTCGCGCGCCACCGATTCGACCCAGGTGGGTTGGAGCAGGGACATCGCCAATGCGGCGCCAAAGAAAACAAAACCAATCAGGCTGATGATCAGAAGGATGATGCGCATGGGAGTCGTCGTTCAAGCAGGCGATGAAAAGCCCACTCAGTGCGCAGGCTCGCCGTCCCAGCCGCGCCGGTCTTGCACAGCCTGCACACGCGACCAGATCGCAGTGGGCATGGCGTTCTGCCACACACCACCAAGCAGTTGAGCGAAGTGCGGATTGGCACGGGCCTCCGTCTCGATGGTGTCGATCAAGGCCTCGCCGTGGTACGACAGCAGGTCTTCCAGCGGACCGGCCGAGAGCACCTCGCGGATCTGCACCGACTTGTCGAGTTCGAGGATGCGCAGGATGAGCTTCCACGCATCATGCGGCGCTTCGCGAACGAGGTTGCCTTCGAGCTCGCAAATGGGGAACAGCTCATCGCGCTCGACGGAGCCTTCTTCGGTGTGCCAGTAGGCGATCCAGCTTTCGGCAAAGGCGGTGATGTCGTTCGGGGTCATGGTGTCACGGGGTGGAGAGGAAGAGGTCGGTCGAGGTGGGCGGGCGGGTCATGCCCAGTGGCATTCGCGGGACGGCCGCAAGCACGGTTTCTCTGGCGCGCAGGCTACCTGAGATTCCCAGCCGCCATCACCCGTACCTGAGGGGTGCCGTGTTCACGGCGAAGGCAGCACGGGTCACCGAATCACGCCGGCGATTGGACCCACCATGTATTTGTGATCGCTCCGCTTGAGTTTCTCGGAATGCAGGATGGACACCGTGCCGTCCAGGTACAGCGCGTCCTTGCACTTCAGCACGTCGCGGAAGTAGGTGGCGAATTCGTGGAAGTTCACGGGCTGCTCACTGATCACGAATATCGCCTTGCCGCCACTCACCCCCACCCCGTTGCGAATCAGGCGCGAGCTGGAATTGGCATTGAAGGCCGGATGGATGACACCGCTCTTCAACAGCAGCGGGCCTGACTGCGTGGCAAAGCGAACGTCCTTGGCCCGCTTCGCGTACTCGGTGGCATCCACCACCTGCGGGCCCGAGGGCGACCAAAGGAACACGCCGTTGGGTTTCAGAAAAAAGTTGCCGAATCCGTTGCTCAGGTTGAGTGGGGCGACTTGTTTGCCGGCCATCACCAGCAGCCCCACCGGCGCGGCATTCGCGTGGTACATGCCGGCATTCATGCCGAACACCAGCGACTTGCCCTGTCCCTGCACCCACGCAGAGAGCGCATCGAAATCCCTGAACGGCATGCCCTGCTCGTCACCCCAGAAAAGCTGCAGGTCTTCGGTGGTCGGGTCGACCGGGATGACAGTGAAGCGTGCATCCGAGGCCAACACGGCGGGGCCGAAGACCATCATGCACAACGCGAGCAGCAGGTGTTTTATGGATGTGAAGAGACAGATGCGCACAGGCAGGCCACAGCGTCAGAGGTGAGGGAACGGGCCCATGAAGGAGGCGAAATCCAGCTCCCATTGGACGTCACGACGGAGGAACGAGATGTGTCGTTCTTTCTTGTATTCCCCGCTGGTCGGCCAGTAGATCGCATACATGACCTTGTCAGTGCCGGATGACACGAACCGCGCTTCGCGCAACGCACGCCCAGCATCTTCCCAATAGGCGCTGTTCTCCTTCGAGAAGGTGAACAAGCGCAAGCCGCTGTGGGTGTCCAGAATGAGGGCGCCAATCTTGCGACGGTCCTGTGTGGCGAATGCGTCCGCCAACGCCAACCGGATTCCTTTCACGTTCTCGGGTTCTTCGGCACTCCAAGCCAAGGGTGCAGCTGACACGAGGGCCGTCAGGATCAGCTTGCGGCGTTGTGGGCAGGCGGGCATGAGATCTTTGTCAGAAGGTTGATGGCATGACTGTATCGTCAGCCCAGCCGACTGCCGGCGCAGCTGCCATCACGCCGGAAGCCAGCGCCACCAGAACGGTTGACGCGGTACTTTCGCATCCCGCCCTTCGAGCAGCTTGACGAACACGACTCGATGGTGACGCCTTGCCGCCTGCAAGGGCGTCATGCCGTCGAACTCCGAGAGCAGGTCGGGGTCGGCGCCGTGAGGCAGCAGGCAATGGGCGATGTCGTCGTGCCCCTGAATCAGGCTGGCCACCAGCGTCGAGCACAGGATCTCGGGGTGCTGATAGTTCGGGTTCACGCCTTCTGCAAGGTGGTACTGGACCAAGGCCAGGTTGCCGTTGAACGCCGCCTGGTAGAGGTCTTTCCAGTCGCCTGCTGACATGGGGTTCTCCTGAATGTGTTGACGTGTACGCTGTGCGGTCGCCTGGGTGTCGCGCCGCGCCGCGCCGCCCCGCCCCGCCCTTGCACGGTCACGGTCACGGCACCCATTCTGCAGGTGAGGCGCTGTGGCACGTGCTGCGCGCATGCGGCGACCTGCATCCCATGCAGTGCTCTACCGCATTCGGACGAGCTTGTCGCTGCAGGGCAGAGGCTTCATCCTAAAAGGTTTGCCAGTCACCCAGCAGGATGTTCGGCGACAGCACTTCCTTGTGATAGTTGCCAAGTTTGTAGGGCGCACCAAAAGCCTCCCAGTCGCCGATGGCGTTTTCGTAAAAGTCAGGACTCCACTTCGTTTCAATCCGAAGCGACAGCACCGACCCGATCGACACGGCGAACTCGGTCCACGCTGTGGTGTCCTCGCCAAGCCGATCTTTGGCAACGGCGATCAACAGCGACTGCGAGAACTTGCAATCGTGCAGGGTCATACCGTCACACAGTTCATTCTTAATGGCCAAAAATCCGTCCGGCGGCCGCCCCTCTCTTTCGCAGGTCCCAGCCGAAGGCGCCCAGGCCGACGCGCAAACGAACTCCCAGTCGCCCGACTGTGCCGACGTGACCGGCGATGCGTGAGTCCACTTCATGTGTGACTTCGGGTTCCATCCCAGCGGACCGAATCGCACACCTCGCTGATTGGGCGAGCGGTCATCGGCCACTTCCTCCTGACTCATCCGCACGGTGGTTCGGCCGCGCGGGCTATCGAACAGGGGGGTCAGCACCGGGACCACCTCACGCCACACGTCCCACGCCCAGAGCTTGGGGGTGGTGGGTCCCAAGAGGAACAGGCGAACGCCGTACTCCCGCGCTCCAAAATCAGACATGCTCAGCGCCCGTCCAGCTCAGAAACGAGGGCGGCCACCAGATCGGCCGGGCCGCACAGCGAGAGGCCGACATAGGTCTCCGACACGACCTCGAGCACACCTGCTGGCAAACGGATGTCGAACACGATCACCTCCTGCGACCCGGCAACAGTGAAACTGGCTTCTGCGATGGAACCGCCTTGGCGCAGCACCGCCTGTCTCAGTCGGCTCAGCAAGGCGGCATCGCATTCCGAGCCCAGCAACACCGTCGTGCCCTCGGCAGGTTGAACTGCCGTCTTGTATTCGAAGCGGCCGGCTTCGATCTTGAAGTCTTCAATGGCCTCGACTTTTTCGTTCGGATGTTTCACGGTCAGGCCCAATTGGTTCGCGTGCTGCAGCAGGTTCAGATGCAGGTCTGCCGTCTCGCCCTGGGCGTCGACGTTGTCATCGAGTGCGCTCTCGAGCAGACGAAAAAGCGGCGCCACCCGCTCGAAGGCCGGCAACGGCGTGAAGCGGCCGTGGATCCAGTACATGTCGCTGCCCAGGATGGCGAGCGATCCGAGTGGTTCACCATCGAGCAGCAAGAGGGAGGGGCGTGACGTCATGGGCAAGATCCCGGAGTGCTCATCAGGGGCGGTGTGGCGCGCAACATGCACGTCACGCCGAGCGCTTCAACGCTTGGCGAACAATCAGGGCCGCTGCAAAGAGAATCCAGAACAGCCATTTGGTACGGCGGGCGAAACGCGCGTACGACGCCTGGTTGTTGCGCTTGTCGTGGTGGTCGATCACGAGGGAGATGAAATGCGCCGCGCCCACGAGCATGGCACCGCCCATGATGGCCGCGGGCAGGCCATGCAGCCACAATCCACTGCCCCGCCGACTCAATGAAGGCAGGACCATGCGTCCGTTGTAGAAACCGTAGATGGCATAGGCCATGCAGACCATGAACATCAGCACATACCAGAAGCGCGCCGATGCGGCCACGACGTTGGGTACGTACCCGCCCACCGCTTGGGCGAATGCGGCACCACGGCTCAGGCGGGTCATCGTGCCCAGGCACCGGGGGCAGCCAGTGCGGCCGCTTTCCAACGGGCACTTGCAGTTCGGACAGACCGCCATGATGGGACCCTGCGTTCAGGACTGATGCAACGCCCCGTGCGAGATCCACCTTCGATGGCATGAACTCGCCCGTTAGGAGCCTGGGCGGCAGAAAGAGGACCCGCGTTCTTTCTGCCGCCCAGGCTCCTAGACGTCTATGGGCTCACCCATTTTCACACGAGCCCGAAGCTCGGCCAGCATGTCACGTTCACTCATGTCGACGGCCCAGGCTGGCCGCAGCTGAAAGTGCGGCTGATCGACGATGGTGGTCCAACTGCCGCCCCATTCGAGCCCAAGGTCCATGCCGAGCGCGCCCACTGCTTTGTACTTGGGCGAGTCCGGCACGTAGGCCGATCTTTCGAACACCCCCACATCGAACGCCATGCCGAAGTTGTGGTTCGAGTGTCCGGCTCGCGCATTCGTGACCTTGGGGCCGGCCGTGGTGCGGCCCTTTGCATACAGCGCATCCTGCTCCGCGAAGCTTCGAAGGCCGCTGATGACCTTGATCTGGATGCCGTTCTGTGCGGCTTTCTGCACCAGTGCCCTCGCCAGCGGTTGAACTTCGGGCAAGAGCGAGGCAATGCAGGTCTCGCTTCTTGGATCGACCTTCTCAAGGGCCAGCGCAGGCGCCACGCCGTCGACCGTCGGCTCGACGATGTGAGCATACACAGCACCCCAGGTTTCGGGGCCCGCACGTCCGTCCACGCCGATGTTCAACGCCTCCTGGACGGCAGAAATCATGGCTTCGATTTTCATCGGATGACCCCTTGTGTGCCGAGTCAGTTCAACTCGAAAATGATGACCCTGTACCCGCCGCCGATGCCGTCTTCGATCTTTCTGGCCAAGCCTTTGGCAATGAACTCGGCCCGGAGGAAATCGACGCCCTCGTTCTCCTTGGCATCGGTGGCATAGGTCACGCGGCAGCCTGGGGCACCAATGCGCTTGATCTCATCGATCGTCGGCTGTCTGACGGGGCTGCTGCGGATGCAGATGTTGGCCACCGAGTGATCGCTGATGCCGACCTCGGGTTTGCGTGGGTCGTCGGTCCATGGTCTCAAGCTGTCACCGGTGTCGACGCAGTACTTGATCTGACTCGAGTAGTCCTCGAAACCATTCGACTCGCCTCGCCCGAAGATATTGATCTTTCGGCCTGGCCGTGGGTTGAGGGGCGTTCCGACGGTGGACACCAGGTTCGACTTGAAGGCCGGCTGCACGGGGTGCACAGGCTCTTGTGGCCAGGTGGAGCGGTGAGGCAAGGCGTAGACGGTGACAACGCCTGAACGGCGGGGCACCGCCTCCGGGCCGAACCATTGAAAGTGAGCTGCGCCACAGCCGCCTTGCCCGTCGTAGTGGAAGAGCTGTGGATCGGTCGTCACATCGGCCTCTTCGGAGCCGTCGCCAGACTCCTTGGCCTCGCGGAGTTTCACGACAGCCGCGGCGAGCTCAGGATCCTGAAACCGAACAAGCCGGCCCCCTCGCCCCGCCGTCATCTTGATGGTGCCGGAGCCGCGTGGCTCGATGACCACTTGCGCCACCACCGGGGCCGGTGCCCGGCCCACCGGCGCCGTGCGGGCTGGTGAGGCCGTCGGCAGCTTGGTGCCGCCACGCTCCCCCACACCAAACAACCGGGGCGGCTGGCCGCGCCCGCTCGACGGCGTCGGCCCAGGGAAGTGGGGACGGATCTGGGCCGGCCTGCCTTGCAGCATCAGCAACTCGAGGTCGAGCGCCGCCATCGTCAGCTTGCCGATGATGTCGTCGGCCCGTGTCTGACGGCTGTGGTTGATGATCTTGCGCCGGGTCTTGTAGGCCAGCACGGCGGCCGCTGTGGCCGGGCCGTAGACCCCATCGGTGTCGATGCCAGCACCATCGACCTGGTTGAGTGCCGACTGGATCTTTTGAACGTGCGTGCCCTTGGCGCCGGGCACGATGTGCGCCGGGTCGGAGACCGCTGCGGCCTCGAGCTTCGGGTCGCCGTGAAGAAGTTGTGATTGAAGGCCCATGGAAACGACTCCTGCGGGTGATCGGACTGCATTGCCCCGGTGCAGTCACTCTATACACCCGTCGTTTCGCGAACACCCTTCAAGCTAGGGGAGCCCGAGGCCTGAGCCTGGCGACCTCACCCCCAAACGGGTGAGCCCTTCCGCGATGCACTGCGGCCTGAATCAGCCGCGACCCGGCCGATACAGCACGTCGGTTCGCAGCACGTACTTCACACCGCCCGTCACCACCGAGCCCTGATGCCGAAGATGGTGCGGAAACACCAGCGCCATGCCCTCGACAGGACGCACCGACTCCCAACCGAATTCGGTGTGGCCGCCATCGAATTGGTCATTGAGGTAAATCATGAAGGTGAGGAAGCTCTCTTCGCCGGAATCCAGGCGAACCGCGCCGTCTTGATGCCAGGTGAACTGCTGCTGCTTCTCGTAGCGGTAATAGCGGAAGCGTTCGTTGAAGCCGCTGACCGTCCAGCCTTTGATGTCGGCGGGCAGCTCGGGGAACGCGCGCTCGAAGAGCAGAGCCGCCAACGCTGGGTTGTCGAGGATGATGCGGTCGTTGTTGCGCGCATCCTTGTAGAGGCGTTCACCATCGTCGGTGCGGATCGCAGCCTCTTCGAAGCCGAGCGACTCGCTCGCGGCGATGTGGTGGGCGCACTCTGCGCGCGAAAGAAAGTTCTCGATGGCGAAGATGCCGGCGCCAAGGTGATTGGTTTTCATGATGGGGTTCGTGACGACTTGCGGGTGCTCTTCGTGTCGCGGATCGTGCCTTGTCGGCCCCGGTGACACAGCCTGAATCGAGGTGGATTTCAGACCCGCTCGCTACCAGTGCAAATCGGCCAGCAGGTCCAGCACGCCGAAGTCTGGCCAAGCTTCGAACTCGCGTGTCTCATGGTCCAGGAAGCCCAGCCCCCACCGCCCATCGCCACGGCCAACGGGAGAGCAGGCAAGGTAGTTGCCGCGGCCGTCTTCGGCCACGATCAGGAATTTATCGGCGTCGTTGGCGAGCTCGGGCACATGGGGTGCGCTGTCGGCCAGCCAGTGCAGCCTGAAGTGCCTCGTTGCGAGGAGCTGCCGATCGATGCCGAAGAAGACCTCGAGTCCGTGCGCTGCGGCTTCGATCGGATCGTCCATCATCGGATGCGGCAGCCGCGTGCCGTTGGTGACGAGCAGGAACTCCCGCAAGTCAGGTGGCCACGCGATACCCAGCTCGCGCTCGGCCTGGCTCAATTGCGCAGCCGTGGCGGGCGCATTGAGCAGCCAGTGTTCACCGGTTTCCTGAATGTCTGATGTGCTGAGCGCCACGGTTCAAACTCTGTTGAGTCTTCCTGATTGAAAACACCTTGGGCATGGAAGTCCCTCCAGATCCGTTCACAGCAGGGACGTCCAAGGCATCTCGCCAGACGGTGTCGGGTGAACGCCGTGCAGCAACTGAAATTGTAGGCCAGGCCTCTGCCGCTTCGGCTTCTCCCCTGCCGAAGAGATCGGCCGGATCCATGGGGTCAGAATCCGAAATTGCACTTCTCATGGAAGCCCGATGCGGCCGTGGCCCCACCCACCAAAAGCCCTGTGGCCACGGCACCGATGGCCCCCCACTTCAACAGGGCCAGGCATCGCGCAGTGGATTGCAACGGGCGAGCGATGAAGGCGAAGCCCAGGATGAGACAGGTCCAGAAGATCGCAAAGGCCGGAAAGATCAGGGGCAGCAGCATCACCACGAGCGACCAGCCCAGCGCACCGTTTGCGCAGGCGGCAAGGCTGAATCCCAGCGCCGCGGGGTAGACGCAGGCGTTCACGAAGAAGATGCTGAACAACAGCTCTGCAGCACCGATCAAGATCATTCGAAACATGTGAGGTGCCTGAGGGAGTGAGATTCGTCTTGCAACAGAGTGGCGCACCTGTCGAGCGAGGCAGGGGTCATGAGGCCCCTCGGCCACGTCTGTCCATGGCGCCAAGAACCGGGTACTTGCTGGCAAGTGCCGTGTCGACGCCGTGCAGAAAATCACCCCCGAACGCACCGCCTTCGAGGCCTGCGATCAGCGCAGGGGGAATGTCGGACTCGTACTCGGGCGACAGCGATGCCAGCCCCATGGCAATGGCGGCCACGCTGTCGACATCGCCGCTGAAGTCGACACATTCGCGAAGCAGGCTCGACATCTGACGATGGCGGAGCAGTGCGGTGTTCACGGCGTGGAGCGTTTGCAAGGCATCGCACTCCACTTCGTCGTGCCAATCGCTTCTCAACTCGAACCCGGTCTCGCCGTGAATGAGCTTCGGCAAGTCGGCCAGGCGCGCCTGGCCATGCAACAAAAAATGCGCCATCAGGGCCACCACCTGGGCCGACAGGATGCCCTCCTCGGTGTGGTGTGTCACGATGGCTTGCTCGCGCGCGGTCGACACCACCAGCTGCTTGTCGGCGATCAGCCCCAAGGGGACGGCCCGCATGGCGGCGCCGTTGCGGCGGCTTTCAGGACGAATGAGCTCACGCAGCTGCTTGCCGTCTTCGCAGCGGCCCAGCAACTCTTGAAGCCCTTTGGCATAGCCGGGCCGCGGATTGCGCCGAAAGCAGCGCACAAAGGCCTCTGCGAACACAT
>JBEGTX010000295.1:0-32280 GCA_041179165.1 Pseudomonadota bacterium
GTCCATTTTTCACCGTCTTTTTGTCCCATAGCGGGGCTATGGGCCTGCAAATCCGGCAAAAACTGTCCTCGCTGGGGCCGATTTTCGCTTTCGACGTTCCAAGTCCGACAGGCTCCTAGCCTGGGCGGCAGACAGGCGCCGATCAGAGCAGCACGTCCCTGATCGCCTGGCGCAGCGCGTCGTCTTCGAAACCTGCTTCATGGGGCAGGTCTGCCTGGCTGCTGTGCGCCAGCACCGTGGGGGAAGCACCTTGCGCGACGAGGGCGTCGCGCAGTGGCAGAACGTGCGCCGTCATGATGTCCTCGACGAGGACGTCGCCCATCACTCGGCTGGGACGGAGCGGCCGTGTGAGCACCTGGTGCAAGGCGGCGGCCTTTCGGTCGGCCTGAGCTGGCGCTTGCACGGTGGCGCGCAGGGCGGCCACCGCGGGGGTGTCTTCCAGCAGCGCGATCAGGTCGTCGCGCAGCGTGGGGCTGGCCTTGAGGTCGTTGGCGATCACGCCCACGAGGGTTTGCATGGCATTCAGACTGTCGTTGCTGCTGCCTGGCGGCGGGGTCAAGCCCGCGGGCAGTCCGAGCAGGTTCAAGAAGTCGGTCAGCACCGAGCCGCCCTTGAAGTGGCTGCGGTCGTAGGGGCGCAGCAGCACGTGGCCTGCGCCAAAACACGATTCCCAGGCGTTCTGCTGCGCCGCCACATCGAGGTAGTCGAGGCGCTCTCGATGGAAGGCCTGCAGCGGCTCCGCGTACTTCCAGCGGCGAATCCATTCGCGGTAACACGACTCGACATAGTCGACCGGATGCCGCACGTAGGCCAGCACGTAGACGTCGCGGCCGGGCAACTGCTCGCGCAGGGCCGCGGGTGCGATCTGGGGAGAGAAGAAGTTTTCGTGCGAGATGAGCACGCGTCCGGGCCAGGCCCGTATCTCGTCGCGCAGCTGGTGCCAGCACGGGTTGCCCTTGGGCCTGCGCAGCTCGGTCATCAGCTGGCGGTGGCGGCGCCCCGTGTCGGCTTTCGCCACGCGCCCCGAGTGCGGATACAACCAGCCGGCCTTGGCCAGCGCAGCCGGATGCTCAGCCAATGTGTTCTGGATCGCGGACGAGCCCGTCTTGTGCAGGCCCCCGTGGACCAGAACGGCTCGAGGCGGCAGCCGCTGCAGCAGATCGTCGTGCATCGGTGCCCGTCACAGCAGCCAGGTGGGCGGAGCGCGCAGCACGTCTTCCGCGTGCAGCATCGTCAGCACCTGTTCGCAAGCGTCGTCGACGGTGCCGCGCGAGCTGTCGATGCGCAGCTCGGGCGCCGTTGGTCGTTCATAGGGAGCTTGTACGCCGGTGAGCTGGATCGACTCACCGCCGCGCGCTCGGGCATACAGGCCCTTGGTGTCACGGCGTTGCACGGTCGCGAGCGGGGCGTCCACGAACACCTCGAAGAATTCACCGTCAGGCAGCAGGGAGCGGGCATGCGCCCGGGCTGCGCTCAGCGGCGAGACCAGCGTGACGAGCACGATGAGTCGCGCCTGCACCATCAGGCGCGCCACGTGGGCCACGCGGCGGATGTT
Organism: Pseudomonadota bacterium; assembly: GCA_041179165.1. GTDB lineage: Bacteria > Pseudomonadota > Gammaproteobacteria > Burkholderiales > Burkholderiaceae_C > Rhizobacter. Next base: position 1,556 of record JBEGTX010000295.1, read on the forward strand.
TTCAATGCGGTCGGATTCCGAAAAACCCAGGCCGCTGCACAGCCCCGTGCGCAGTTCGTCGCCATCGAGCAGCGTGCTCGCCAGGCCTTGTTTGTCCAACTGCTGCTTGACGCGGTTGGCGATCGTGGACTTGCCCGCACCCGACAAGCCGGTGAACCACAGCACACACGGACGCTGTTGCTGGCGCGGTGGCGTGCCGTGAAGCAGGGGCGGCTGCGAAAGCGCCTGCAGACCAGGCTGCAGGTGCGAAAACGCAAGGCTGTGGGTCAAGGACATGACATCTCCAGACGGCAGGGGCCGCAGGAGGTCATTGTGGGCTGGGTGTAAGTCGGTGAATCGCTGAATAACGCCTGGGGAATGGCGGTGTTGTGCCGATCGGCTGCGCCGCCGTCTGGCGCGCCGAGCCTCCCGGCTCAGGCGCGCTCAGGCCCTCAGGCCGGCCAGATTACAGCGCGTTGCGTGCGGCCTCGTAGCCTTCGAACGAGCCCTTCAACGTGGCGTGGTTCAGCAGCATCTCGGCCTTCAGTGTCTTGCCGGCGGCATCGAAGATGCTGGTGCGAACCCAGTAGGACTCGGTGCGCTTGCTCTCTGACAAGGCCACGATCTCGCGGCGGATCAGGTAGTCCTCGCCGACGAACAGCGGGCCTTCGACCATGCGGATTTCCTGGTCGGCAAACAGACCGACCACCGGATGCTTGACAGGAAAGGCCGCCGTCTTGCTGCTGTACTCGGCCAGCACGCTCACCATCTCGAGCGGGATGATCGCGCGGCCCCAGGGCGATGCGGCAGCGTCCGAATACCAGGGCGAGGTCTCGGTGATGCGCGAGAGTTTTTGCGCGAGCGAAAATGGGTAGAGGTTGCCCATGTGCTGGTCGGCGTCCATGCGCACCGGCTCATCGGCGGCGCCCTTCAGGCCCACGTGCAGGTCGGACAGGATCACCAGCTTTTCGGGTGGACGCAGCGCGCCCATGCGCTCGTCGAGCAGCGTCTTGCCGTGGTCGGGGCCCAGGCTCGCGCTGGCCTCGAGCACCGGCGTGCCGTCGGCCTTCTCGGCCCAGCAGCGTGCGCGTGTGGCGTTGGGGGCCACGAGTTCCACGAAGGCGCGAACCGACTCGCCCTCGACGACCATGTTCTGGAAGTGCGACGAAAAGCAGCCGCGCTCGAACCAGGCATTGCCCCACAGTTTGGCCAGCAGCGGCACGAACTGGCTGAAGTGCGTGGGGCCTTCGATCGGACCGGCGCGAAAGCCGAGTTTCTCGGCCATCGCGTCGTCGTGGATGGAGGTGTGGCCGCTGTACTCCTGGTCGGCCAGCATCTGGCGGGGTTGGCGCAGCGGGCCGCTCAGGGCGAGGGGGGTGTCGAAGCTCATGGAGATGTCCGTTGAAAGGTGGGAACAAGGGCGAGACGGCGCGGCTTGGGCGTCGTCCACAGGTCACTCGAAGGCGGGTTCGTCCCACCACGGGAAAAACGGCGGCATGTCGGCCGACACCTTGTCGGGGAACACGGCGGGCCGCTTCTCGAGGAACGCACCCACGCCCTCGCGGACGTCGTTCGACTGGCCGCGCGACTGGATGGAGCGGCTGTCGATGCGGTGCGCGTACATCGGATGCGGCGCGGCGGCCATGCGCCACAGCAGCTGACGCGTGAGCGCGACCGACACGGGCGCTGCGTTGTCGGCGATCTCGCGGGCCAGCGCCTGTGCGGCCGGCAGCAAATCTTCAGGCGCATGGACCGAGCGCACCAACCCGCGGGCCAAGGCTTCATCGGCCCCGAACACGCGGCCCGTCATGCACCACTCGAGCGCTGTCTGCATGCCCACCACACGCGGCAGGAACCATGACGATGCGGCCTCGGGCGTGATGCCGCGGCGCGCGAACACGAAACCGAAACGCGCTTCGGTGGACGCGAGGCGGATGTCCATCGGCAGCTGCATGGTGGCGCCGATGCCGACGGCCGCGCCGTTGATGGCGCCGATGACGGGTTTCAGGCTTTCGTAGATGCGCAAGGTGTTGGTGCCGCCGCCATCACGGTACACATCACCGAAACGCAGGTGCTCGCGCGACGGATCGGCCGGGGCAGCCTTGCGGTCGAAGGTGTTGCCACCCGAGGACAGGTCGGCCCCTGCGCAGAACGCACGGCCCGCGCCGGTGACGATGACCACACGCACCTTGTCGTCGGCATCGGTTTCGTCGAACAGCGCGATCAGTTCGTCGCGCATCTTGCCGTTATAGGCGTTGAGCTTTTCGGGGCGGTTCAGCGTGATGGTGGCGACACCGTTGTCGACGCTGTAGAGGGTGGTTTCAAGGGTGGGCAAGGGCATGGGGTCTCCTGGCGGGAGGCGAAACCGGCGTGGTTTCGCGTGAGCGGATGAACGGGTGATCTGCACGGGGCGGATCAACAGGATGTCTACGGGATGTCTACAGGGTTATCAACAGGGATACCCACAGGGGCCCGGACTGAAATGGCGACAGCGACAGTCACTCAGGCAAGGCGGCGAAGGCAGCGGCGCAGCCTTCGCGCGAGGACTCAGCTCAGCGTGCCCAGCAGACGCTGGCGGATCAGGCCCTCGGCTTCGGCCATGATGCGGTCGATGAGGTCCTTGACGGTCGGCACGTCCTTGATGAGGCCGGCCACCATGCCGCAGGACCAGGCGCCTGCGTCCATGTCGCCGTCTTTCATGATGCGCGGGTAGACCCCGGCCACCTCGGCGGCGATGTCGTTGAAGGTCATCGCCGAACCCAGGGCGCGCTCTTTTTCGAGCAGCCGTTCCACGGCGGGGTTGGTCAGCACGCGTTCGGTGTTGCGCAGCGGGCGCATGACGAGGCGGGTGTCGAGTTCGCTCGCGGCCACGATGGCCTGCTTCACGTTCTCGTGCACGGGCGCCTCTTGCGTGGCGATGAAGCGCGTGCCCATGTTCATGCCTTCGGCGCCGAGTGCGAGCGCGGCCACCAGCGAGCGGCCGTCGGCCATGCCGCCCGAGGCCACGAACGGAATGCTCAGTTCTTCGGCTGCGCGCGGCAGCAGGATGAAGTTGGGCACGTCGTCTTCACCGGGATGGCCGCCACACTCGAAACCGTCCACGCTGACCGCGTCACAGCCGATGTTCTGGGCCTTCAGTGCGTGGCGCACCGCGGTGCACTTGTGGATGACCTTGATGCCGGCGTCCTTGAAGAGGGGCATCCACTTCTGCGGGTTGTTGCCCGCGGTCTCCACGACCTTCACGCCGCCTTCGATGATGGCCTTGATGTAGCCGGGATAGTCGGGAGGGGTGACCGAGGGCAGGAAGGTCACGTTCACGCCGAAAGGCTTGTCGGTGAGTTCCTTGCAGCGGGCGATTTCATCGGCCAGGTTGGCCGGCGTGCGCTGGGTCAGCGCGGTGATGATCCCCAGGCCGCCGGCGTTGGACACGGCCGCGGCCAGCTGGGCGTAACCCACGTAGTGCATGCCGCCCTGGATGATCGGGTGCTGGATGCCAAAGAGTTCGGTGATGCGTGTTTTCATGGGTCCTCTGACGTCAAAGTGGCGGCCGCGGGTGCGGGCTGACTGTTCGGTGGCGGTGCCGGTCGCGCTGGCGTGCAGGATGCTTCCGGCCTCAACTCGGCAGTATGACAAAGCGCGGTGCGGGTGGCTGTGCCGTCGGAGACACCTGCGGCACACGGGCTGCTGGGAATGCCCGGTTCCTCTGCTGAGTCACCCAGGGCGCAGAATGCGGGATGCGACTGTCAGCCTTCATTCAAGCGAACCTCGACCCCATCCTCGTCGATTGGGTGGCCTTTGCCCGTGGCCAGGTGCCCGCAGCAGCGGACATGGCCGAGGTGGACCTGCTCGATCACGGCCGACTGATCCTCCAGGAGATTGCGCAAGACATGATGAAGCCGCAGCGCGAAGGCGAGCGGCAGGCCAAGTCCGAGGGCAACAGCCTCAAGGCGTCCGAGTCGCCCAGCGTGCCCTCCCGCACCCATGCACGCCAGCGAGAACGGCAGGGCTTCGACGTCGAGGAGATGTTGTCCGAGTACCGGGCGCTGCGCGCCACCGTTCTGCGCTTGTGGCAGGCGGCGTCCAGTGAGCCTCACCCTGAAGACCTCGAGGACGTGATCCGTTTCAACGAGGCTGTGGACCAGGCCGTGGCCGAGTCGGCGAAAGCCTTCGTGGCCGAAGTGACCAAGACGCGCGACCTCTTTCTCGGCATGCTCGGCCACGACCTGCGCGGGCCGCTTTCGGCCATTGCGGTGAGCGCTCAGCTGCAGCAGCGCACAGGGCAGGTCGGTACCGCCCAGCCTGCCATGGTGTTGCGCTGCGTGGCGCAAATGAAGGCGCTGCTCGACGACCTGGTGGAGTACACCCGCGGCAGTCTGGGTGACGGCCTCGCCATCGACCCGGCGCCGTTGGCCCTGCACCAGTTCGCCGATGACATCCTGGAAGAAATCGGCGGCATTGCCGCAGGCCGGGCGCTGAAGCTCGCCGTGTCAGGGGATGTGGATGGCGAATGGGATGCGCGGCGGCTTCATCAGGCGCTGTCCAACCTGGTCTTCAATGCCGTGAAATACGGGGAGCCCGACTCCGACATCCGTGTCGAACTGAACGGGGAGGCCGCCGACAGCGTCGTGATTGCCGTGCAGAACACCGGACCCACCATCGCGCCAGATCTGCTGCCGCGGCTCTTCGACCCGCTGGTGCGGGCGGACGACGAAGGATGGAACACCGGCTCGCAGGTGTCCGGCGCCAACCTGGGGCTCGGGCTCTACGTGGTTCGCGAGATCGCCAGTGCCCACGGCGGCACGGTCAGGGTCACCTCTGCCGACTCGATCACCCGGTTCGAGTTGCGCCTGCCCCGTCTGGCACAGCGGCGCGTGACACCGGCGACCTGACGCGCTGGCGCCGAATCACGCGGAACTGTTGCCCCATCTTGGGGCGTTCTGCGCACCGTGACGACGCGCACCTCCTCGCTTCCATGGCCGAAACCTGTGCATCGCCCGCAGATTTCTGCCGTTTCTCACGCGCCAGTGGGTCAAAACCAGTCGGCACAGAGCTTGCGTATGGGTACCCGTCCGGTGGTGACGTTGCCCTGGGCTGATCAAACCCTCCGCTAATGATGGCGGAACCCTGAACAAGCCCACGCCCACGTGGCCGGCCGTTCGGTTGTTCCAACCCATACCCGTGGTTTCGCGGAGGGTGTTGTACCGGTAGCCCCAAGGGCGACCGTTGCACGGTGTCCTGCACCCCCGCTTCCGCGCCGCCCGGAATCTTGCAGGATCAGACATGAAGATCGTAGTAATCGGCCACGGCATGGTGGGCCACAAATTCCTTGAGAGTCTCGCCGAAACCGGCCTCACCAACGTCGAGGTCACGGTGCTGTGCGAAGAGCCACGTGCCGCCTATGACCGTGTGCACCTGTCATCATTTTTCAGCGGCACATCGGCCGATGAGCTGTCGCTGGTCGAGCCCGGCTTCTTCGAGCGCACCGGCTTCACGCTGCGCCTGGCCGCCCTCGCCGCCTCGATCGACCGCCGTGCCCGCACCGTGACCACCGTCGAAGGCGAAGTGCTTTCGTACGACAAGCTCGTGCTGGCCACCGGCTCCAACCCGTTCGTGCCGCAAGTGCCCGGCCGTGACCGTGAGCACTGCTTTGTCTACCGCACGATCGAAGACCTCGAGAAGATGCTGGCCTCGGGCGCGAAGTCCAAGACCGGCGTCGTGATCGGTGGTGGCCTGCTGGGCCTCGAGTGCGCCAAGGCGCTGCGCGACATGGGCCTCGAGACCCACGTCGTTGAGTTCGCACCGCGCCTGATGGCCGTGCAGGTCGACGAAGGTGGCGGCCGCGTGCTGCAAGCCAAGATCGAAGAGCTGGGCGTGAAGGTCCACACCGGCCGCAACACGCAAGAGATCACCGATGGCGCCCGTGCGCGCCACCGCATGGTGTTCGCCGACGGCACCTGGCTCGAGACCGACATGATCGTGTTCTCGGCCGGCATCCGACCGCGTGACGAACTTGCTCGCCAAAGCGTGCTGGTCGTCGGCCCGCGCGGTGGTGTGGCCATCGACAGCGCCTGCCGCACCAGCGACCACGACATCTATGCCATCGGCGAGTGCGCCTCGTGGAACGAACAGACCTTCGGGCTTGTGGCCCCTGGCTACGAGATGGCCCGTGTGGCCGCACGCCACATTGCCGGTGATGCCGATGCCGCCTTCGTGGGCGCCGACATGAGCACCAAGCTCAAGCTCATGGGTGTGGACGTGGCCTCCATCGGCGACGCGCACGCCCGCACGCCGAACAGCCGCGTCTGCCAATACGTGGACGAGATCCGCCAGGTCTACAAGAAGATCGTCATCACCCAGGACGGCAAGAACCTGCTCGGCGCCGTGCTCGTGGGCGACGCCACCGAATACGGCACGCTGCTGCAGATGGCCCTGAACGGCATCACGCTGCCGGCCGACCCGGAGTTCCTGATCCTGCCGTCGAGCGATGGCAAGGCCAAGCCCGGCCTGGGCGTGGAAGCCCTGCCCGACACGGCCCAGATCTGCTCGTGCAACAACGTCACCAAGGCCGGCATCTGCGCCGCCGTGGGCGAGGGTGCCTGCACCATCGCCGAGATGAAGGCCTGCACCAAGGCCGGCGCCACCTGCGGCGGCTGCGTGCCCCTGGTCACGCAGGTCATGAAGATGGAAATGTCGCGCCTCGGCATGGCCGTCAACAACCACATCTGCGAGCACTTCGCGTACTCCCGCCAGGAGATCTACCACCTGGTGCGCGTGGGTGAAATCAAGTCCTTCGACGACCTGCTCTCGCGCCACGGCAAGGGCCTGGGCTGCGACATCTGCAAGCCGGTCGCCGCCAGCGTGTTCGCCTCCTGCTGGAACGAGTTCGTGCTGAAGAAAGACCTGGCCGCGCTGCAAGACAGCAACGACTACTACCTCGGCAACATCCAGAAGGACGGCACCTACTCCGTCGTGCCCCGCATGCCGGGCGGTGAAGTCACTCCTGACGGCCTGATCGCCGTGGGCTCGGTCGCCAAGAAGTACGGCCTGTACACCAAGGTCACCGGCGGCGCGCGGGTCGACATGTTCGGCGCCCGCCTGGAGCAACTGCCTCTGATCTGGGAAGAACTCATCGCCGCCGGCTTCGAGTCGGGCCATGCCTACGGCAAGTCGCTTCGCACGGTGAAGAGCTGCGTGGGTTCCACCTGGTGCCGCTACGGCGTGGACGACAGCGTCGGCTTCGCCGTCGAGCTGGAGAACCGCTACAAGGGCCTGCGCGCCCCGCACAAGATCAAGTTCGGCGTGTCCGGCTGCACCCGCGAATGCGCGGAAGCGCAGGGCAAGGACGTGGGCCTCATCGCGACCGAGAAGGGCTGGAACCTCTACGTCTGCGGCAACGGCGGCATGAAGCCACGCCACGCCGAGCTGATCGCGTCCGACTTGACCAAGGAAAACGCCATCCGCATGATCGACCGCTTCCTGATGTTCTACGTGCGCACGGCCGACCGCCTGCAACGCACGAGCACCTGGCGCGACAACCTCGAAGGTGGCCTCGACTACCTGAAGGGTGTGGTCATCAACGACACGCTGGGCCTGGCCGCTGAACTCGAAGCGCAGATGCAGCACGTCGTGAACACCTACCAGTGCGAATGGAAGACCGCCGTCAACGACCCGGCCACCCGCACCCGCTTCCGCTCCTTCGTCAACAGCGAGAAGGCCGACGAACACATCGTGTTCGTGGAAGAGCGCGGCCAGATTCGTCCGGCCCGCCCCGAGGAACGGACCCCGGCGCTCGACGCCGTGCAGTCCTGAACCCGAGCACAAGGAGCATTCAGATGACCACCCCAACCTTCACCGACGTCTGCAGCGTCGACGACATCGTTCCCAACACCGGCGTGTGCGCGCTGGTCGACCGCCGCCACGTCGCGGTGTTCCGCCTCGGCGCCGACCAGTTCTTCGCGATCGACAACGTCGACCCGAAGTCCGGCGCCAGCGTGTTGTCGCGCGGGCTCATGGGCAACCTGGGCGATCGCATCGTCGTGGCCTCGCCGCTGTACAAGAACCACTTCGACCTGCGCACCGGTGAGTGTGTGGAGGCGGCCGAACATTCGGTGCGCGCCCACACGGTGTCGATCGACAGCGGACGGGTTCGTGTCGCCCTGGCTTGACCCCAGTTGAGCTGAGCTGCTGAAAAAACCGCGCCGCCCTCGTCGGCTGCGCGGACCTGGTCTCAAACGCGGACAATCGAGGCTGCGGCACCCTGAGGTGCCGTCGACCCCGTCCGTCTTTTGAACCAGGAGCCCGTGCATGTCCGATCCGGCTGCGCCCTTGTCCGTCTCGACCCTCGTGCTTCGCGCCAAGCAGCACGAGATCGACGCCGTGCGCCACCTTGCCAGCCGCGTGGAGCTGGTGGACGCCATCGGCCAGCTGATCCAGGCCTTGCAGCGCGAGCGCGGTGCTTCGAGCATCTTCCTGGCTTCTCAGGGGCAGCGGTTCGCCGACGTGCGCCTGGCCATCGTGGCGGAGACCCGTCCGGTCGAGGCCCGACTGCGCGAGGCTTTCGGCCTGCATGTGGAGCCTGCGCAGGGGGCTACGGCCAAGTCCCTCTCGCTGATGGCCTGGGCGCTGCTGGGGCTCGACGCCCTCGAGGCCTTGCGCACCCAGATCGAACGCCAGGCGCTGAGCGCCCACGACTCGGTGGCCGCCTTCAGCCATCTGATTGCCGGGCTGATCGAACTCGTGTTCCACGTCGCCGATGGCGCCGCGCTGCCCAGCGTGTCGCGGCTGCTCGTGGCCATACTTCACCTGGTGCAGGCCCAGGAGGCCGCGGGGCAGGAGCGGGCCGTGGGTGCATTGCTCTACGCGTCAGGCCAGAGCAGCGAGGCCCATCAGCAGCGGGTGCTGCACCTGATCGACGCGCAAGAGCGCAGCTTGCAGGTGTTCGCCGAGTTTGCCGAGCCCGCCTTGCGCGCACGGTGGGAGCGGCAGCAACTCGCGCCCAGCGTGGCCAAGCTCGAGCGCCTGCGGCGCACGCTGTGTGCGGTGCGGCCGGGTGCGGTGCTCGACAGCAACCTCAGCGACATCTGGTTCGACGTGTGCACCGACCGCATCAACGAGCTGTGGCAGCTGCAGCTGGAGCTCGTCAAGCGCCTGCGTGAAGACTGCGAGGCGCGCATCCTCGACGCCCAGCAGGACCTGCAGGACTCCAAGGGGCTGCTGCGCCGCCTGCGTGATAACCCACCGGCCCGCACGCACGCGGTCGACCGGTTTTTTGACATGTCGAGCACACCCGAGGCCGTGCCGCCGGTGGTGAGCGGCGCACCCGCGGACGCCGAGTCCACCTCGCTGCTCGACCTGTTGCAGGCGCAGGCCGCCCGCATGGCCGGCATGGAGGTCGAGCTCGATGCGGCACGTCGCGCGCTCAACGAGCGCAAGCTCATCGAGCGCGCGAAGGGCATGCTGATGGCGCGCTTGGGCATGAACGAAGAAGAGGCCTTCCGCGCGCTGCAGAAAACCTCGATGGACCAGAACCGCCGCTTGCTGGACGTGGCCGAGGCCACCTTGTCCCTGCCTGACTTCGCGTTTACCCCGAGTCCATCACGGGGCGAAAAAACAGCGCGTTGACCCATTGCGGTGCTCCTGCGCACCATCAAGAGGCCTGTATCATCGCGCCGCACGAAGTGGACCCCCGAACGCCCCGCCAAGGCTGGTTCTGCGTCGAAATTCAGCGGCATGAAACCTGCAACAACGGACACGCCATCGAGCTAAAGGCGGCTCGGTGTCCGATGCCTACGGGTCTTTACTGATTCCGCAGGTCTTGGAACTGCAACCCAAGGATAACGGCGTCCCTTGTGTTGCCCGCATCTGCGGGTGACCCAGCGGACGCCGTTTTCTTTTGTTCTGCTCCTCGGGTGCACCACCCGAGGGCGCCCCGTCGTTCATGCCATCCAAAAGGAAGTTCAAACATGGCTTATCTCGCCCCCGCAGAGTTCGTCACCAAGATGGTCGACTCTGGTGAATCCAAGCTGCTGATGTCCACCCGCGACACGCTGATCCGCTCTTACATGGCCGGTGCCATCCTGGCCCTTGCTGCAGCATTTGCGGTGACCGTCACGGTCAACACGGGCAACGCGTTGGTCGGCGCCATGTTGTTCCCGGTCGGCTTCATCATGCTGTACCTGATGGGGTTCGATCTGCTGACCGGCGTATTCACGCTGGCGCCACTCGCCGTGTTCGACAAGCGCCCGGGTGCCACCTGGGCTGGCGTGCTGCGCAACTGGGGCCTCGTCTTCTGCGGCAACTTTGCAGGCGCGCTCACCGTGGCGGTGTTCATGGCCATCATCTTCACCTTCGGCTTTTCTGAGCCGCCCAACGCCGTCGGCCTGAAGCTCGGTGTCATCGGTGAATCGCGCACGGTGGGCTACTCATCGCACGGCGCTGCCGGCATGCTCACGCTGTTCATCCGCGGTGTCATGTGCAACTGGATGGTCTCCACCGGTGTGGTCGCCGCCATGATGTCGACCTCGGTGACGGGCAAGGCGCTCGGCATGTGGATGCCTGTGATGATCTTCTTCTACATGGGCTTCGAACACTCGATCGTCAACATGTTCCTGTTCCCAGCGGGCCTGATGCTTGGCGGCCAGTTCACGCTGATGGACTACCTCATCTGGAACGAACTGCCCACGGTGCTGGGCAACCTGGTGGGTGGCCTGACCTTCGTGGGGCTGACGCTGTACTCCACGCACTACAAGACGGCCCCGAAGCGCAAGATCGCCTGAAGGCCATTTGATTGCTGACTCATCACGCCATGACAGCAGTCTTGCGGGCCCGCTGCCTCCACGGCACGGGCCCGTTCGCATGACGACCACCTTGTCCGTCACGCTCGGCCAGCATTCGCGGGCCGGCGACAAGCCTGTCAACCAGGACTTCCATGGCGCCTTGCTGCCTGCAGGCTCGCTGCTGCACAGCAAAGGCATCGTGGTCGCACTGGCCGATGGCATCGGCTCCAGCGCGGTCAGCCAGGAGGCGAGTGCCGCCGCGGTGCGCAGCTTCCTCGACGACTACTACGCCACGTCAGACGCCTGGTCGGTGCGCCGCTCGGCGCAGCGTGTGCTGGGCGCCAGCAACGCCTGGCTGCATGCGCAAACCATGCGCAGCCACGCCCGCTTCGACAAGGACCGCGGCCATGTGTGCACCTTCAGCGGCCTGATCCTCAAAGGCCGCGACATTCACCTGGTGCACGTGGGCGACTCGCGCATCTACCGCGTCCACGCCCAGGCCCTCGAGCAGCTGACCGAAGACCACCGCATCCATGTGTCGTCGGTCGAGTCGTGGCTCGGCCGTGCGCTGGGCGCCGGGCCCAATGTCGAGATCGACTACAGCTGCCTGCCTGCCGAGGTGGGCGAGGTCTACCTGCTGGCCACCGATGGCGCCTACGGCCACCTCGACGCCGCCGCCGTGCAGGTGGCACTGGCGGCCCACCCTGACAACTTCGATGAGGCCGCGGAGGCGCTGGTGAGCACCGCGCAATCGCGCGGCGCGACGGACGACATGACCGTGCAGCTGCTGCGCATCGACAGCCTGCCGCAGGCGAATCCGCAGCCGCTGCAGTCGCAACGCGAAGGCCTGGCGCTGCCGCCGCAGCTGACACCGCGAGCAAGCTTCGAGGGCTACACCATCGTGCGTGAGCTTCACGCCAGCTCGCGTAGCCACGTGCACCTGGCGGTGGACGAGCACACCGGCCAGCAGGTGGTGCTCAAGACCCCGTCGATGGACCTGCGCGAGTTCCCTGACTACCTCGACAGCCTGCTGCTCGAAGAGTGGGTGGCCAGCCGGCTCAACAGCCCGCATGTGCTGCGCCCCGCGCTGAACGACCGCGCGCGCCAGCATGTGTTCGTGGCCATGGAGTTCGTTGAGGGCCAGACCCTCGCCCAGTGGATGACCGATCATCCCCGGCCCGACCTCGCCGCAGTGCGCAACATCGTCGAACAGGTGGCCAAGGGGCTGCAGGCCTTTCATGGCAAAGAGATGCTGCACCAGGACCTGCGTCCGCACAACGTGATGATCGATCGCACGGGCACGGTCAAGCTCATCGATTTCGGGTCGACCCATGTGGCAGGCCTCACCGAAGGCACGCCCGCAGCCCGCCCCGACACCATCGTCGGCACACTGCAGTACACCGCACCCGAGTACTTCGTGGGGCAGGGCGGCAGCGCCCGCTCCGACCTCTTTTCGCTGGCGGTGCTCACCTACGAGATGCTCACCGGCCAGCTCCCCTACGGCCTGCAGATCACCCAAGTGCGCACGCCCGCCGATCTGAAACGGCTGCGCTATGTGCCGGTGCGCCACTTGCGACCCGAGATGCCCGAATGGCTCGATGCCGTGCTGCACAAGGCCTTGCAGCCCGATCCCTTCAAGCGCCAGGAAGCGTTGTCGGAACTGATGCACGACCTGGAGTCGCCAGGCGCGCAGTTCCAGGGCAAACGCGCGCCTCCATTGCTGGAGCGCAACCCGGTGGTCTTCTGGCAGGTGACCGCCTTCGTGTCGGCACTGGCCGCGCTGGTGCTGCTGGGCCTGCGGGTGCTGGGCCGCTGAGGGTCAGTTCGGAGCAGGTGCGGACCTCACCGACTGCAAGTGTTTGAAGCCCGCCGCGGCGGTCACATCGGGCAGGCGCCAGATGGCGTCACCCGCTCCCCACTGGCCCTCCGGGATTTCCAGCAGCAGTGTCGAGACGAGGACGCGTCGAATGTCGGCATTCGGCATGGCCTTCTGGAACGCCGCATTCATTCGGGCGACGTAGGCTGCGCGCGACGCGCCGTCGAGAACCCCGGATGGGATGTAGGCCTGAACGATGCATTGCAGCACGCGCGACGTGATGTCCGTCGCTCCAGACTGAATGCTCCCTGCTGGCAGCTCCTCGATCACGACCCAGGTCAAGGCCTGGTTTTGTGGTGTGTCGCCGACCTGTTCGACCTCATTGGCGGCTGCGGTGATGGCATTGAAGAGAACCTGCCGATGGGGCCCAGAAAACGACGCATGGGGAATTTTGACAAGGATGTTGGGCATGAGGCCTCCTAGTGAACAGGCCTCTATTGCGCCGCATCCATCACCTGATTACCATCGTCTGAAAGATCACTTTCAGTGCGTAAACAGACATGTTCGATTTCACCGTGCTCGTTTTGCCGGGGTGCTATGCCAGCAGCGTGTCGGTCACCATCGACATGCTGGCGGCGGCGGCCGCATTGGCGCCAGGCTGTGGGGTGGCGCCGCCGCGTTGGCGTGTGCTGTCAGCGGGCGGGCAGCGCATCGACCTTGGTGGGGGTCTGAGTCTCGATGCCAAGCCGCTGCCGCGTTCATGGCGCGACGACGGTGCGGTGTGGGTCGTGCCCGGTCTTGGCATCAGCTCCCCGCGGCAGCTTCGCGAGCGTCTGGCCCAGGACGACGCGCAAGTCGCGCTGCGTGCCTTGCGCACACATGCCGGGCGGGGTGGCACGGTGGCGGCGTCGTGCTCGGCTGTGTTCCTGTTGCAGGCGGCGGGCCTGCTGGCCGACCGGCGCGTTACCACCTCATGGTGGCTGGCCTCAAGGCTGCGCGAACTGGAGCCGACTTGCACGGTCGATGCCAACCGCATGGTGTGTGCCGACGGGCAGGTGGTGACTGCGGGTGCGGCGTTCGCGCAGAGCGACCTGATGCTGCATCTGCTGCGCACCCGCTTCGGTGCGCCTATGGCCAAGTCGGTCTCGCGCATGCTGCTGGTAGACGGGCGCGAGGCGCAGGCGCCGTTTGTCGTGCCCGAGATGCTGGCCAATGGAGATGAACTCGTGGCGAGGCTCATTGACCGGGTCACAGAGGCCATGCCGAATCCGCCGTCGATCAGCCAGCTGGCCAGCGAGTTCGGCATGTCGGAGCGAACGCTGGCCCGGCACGTCCGCGCGCGCACGGGTCAGAGCTCGTTGGCGCTGGTGCAGAGTGTTCGCCTGAACCGCGCCCGCATGCTGCTGGAGAGCAGCCGCATGTCGGTGGAGCAGGTGGCGGCGCAGGTGGGCTATGGCGACGCCACGGCGCTGTGGCGGATGATGCGGCGCGTGACGGGCATGACACCGCGGCAATTGCGATCCAGCCATGCCGTCATGCAGCAAGACTGACGATGTGGCGCGAGTGGGCGATCGCCAGATGCGGTACGCCCAGAACCCTTCGTCTTCGTCGAGCCCGCGCGCCAGCTCGGTGGGGCTGTGCCCGGTGATCTCGCGGATGTCGCGGCACAGATGGGCCTGGTCGGCGTAGCCGCCCCACGCGGCAATGTCGGCCCACGATAGCTCGCCCTGCAGTAGTTGTGGGCAGGGAAGCGGTTCACGCGTTCGGCCGACGGCAGCATGGGGCAGTCCATGGTGCTGCGGGTGAAGAAGCCGCGCACACACGATGCCAAGGACACCTGGGGCGCCATCCAGCGTGCGGTCGGGGCTTGGGCAGCAGCGAGTGGAGAGGCCATGGGGGCGTTCGAGATACAGCATCGCGATCGTACCGGAGCGGCCATGGCTGTCGGAAATGTTCAAGACGCTGCAACCGATGCGGCGCACACTGTGTGCTGCGCAGCCGATCGAGCGCGCCGACCCCTGCAGCAAAGAACCCCATGACCTCTCCCTGGACCGCCCTCGACATTCCCGACCTCACTGGTCAGCTCGCTGTGGTGACGGGTGCCAACAGCGGCCTCGGCTTCCACACGGCACGTGAACTCGGCGCGCACGGTGCGCAGGTGATCATGGCCTGCAGGGATCCGGCCAAGGCGCAGGCGGCGCTGAAGCAGTTGCGCGCAGAGCTTCCAAGCGCTTCGTTCAGCCTGCAAGCGCTGGACCTGGCCGATCTCGCTTCCGTTCGCCGCTTCGCAGGCACGATGACGGAGCAGCATGCGCATCTCGACCTGCTGTGCAACAACGCAGGTGTGATGGCCCTGCCACGCCGCACCACCCGAGATGGCTTCGAGATGCAGTTCGGCACCAACCACCTGGGGCACTTCGCGCTCACCGGCCTGCTGTTGCCGCTGCTTCAGAAGGCTCCCGCCGCGAGGGTGGTGACGGTCAGCAGTCTGGCCTATCTGATCGGCCGCATTCGTTTCGATGACGTGCAGGGCGCCAAGCGCTATGCCAAATGGCCGGCCTACGGGCAGAGCAAGCTTGCGAATCTGATGTTTGCGATCGAGCTGGGTCGCCGCCTGGGCGCTCGCGGCGTGGCAGGCCGAATCAAGAGTCTGGCTGCGCACCCGGGCTATGCCGCCACGGGGTTGCAGATGGTGGGCCCGCAGATGGCCAACTCGGCCGTCCGCCAATGGCTGATGAAACTCAGCAATGCGCTCGTCTCCCAGCCCGCGGCCATGGGTGCGCTGCCCACGCTGCGGGCCGCCACGGCGCCCGATGCCGCGAGCGGCGAGTTCTACGGCCCGAGCGGGCTCTGGCAGATTCGAGGCACACCGGTGCGCACCAAGCCGCGCGCCCGTGCCACCGATGCGGCCGTGGCCGCGCAGCTGTGGTCCTTGTCCGAACGCTTGACGGGCGTGAGCTACTTGTCGTCCTGAGCGCCTTGGCGGCCTTGCGCCGTGGCAACATCGCGGCACGATGACCGACTCCCTTCGCCAGCTCGCTTCGCAGCTCGACCAGTTCGCCATAGACCGCGATTGGGCGCAGTTCCATTCGCCCAAGAACCTGGCCTCGGCCCTCATCGTCGAAGCGGGCGAGCTCGTTGAACATTTCCAATGGCTCACCGAACAGCAAAGCCGAGAGTTGCCGCCCGAGTCCTTGCAAGAAGTGGGCGCCGAAGTGGCCGACGTGCTGCTGTACCTGATTCAGCTGTCGTCTGCGCTGGGCATTGACCCCGTGGCGGCGGCGCAGGCCAAGCTGCTGGTCAATGCGAAGAAGTACCCGGTTGAGCAGTCGCGAGGCAGCAGCAGGAAGGCGGGCACGCCGTGACCAGGATGTGCCGGCCTCTTCTCGAGTCGGGGTAAAGCCATGGAACTCCTGTTCGAGCTGTTGGCGATGGCGTTTCAGTTCGTGGCCGAACTGGTGCTGCAGATCGTGTTCGAGTGGCTTGCAAAGTCAGGTGTTCAGGCCGTGCGAGCGCCGTTTCAGGACCGCAAGCAGGTCAGCCCTGCGTTGGCCGCGGTGGGCTACGCGATCTATGGCGCCCTGGCCGGTGCCCTCAGCCTGCTCGTGTTCTCCCACAGCTTCATCGACTCGTACCCGCTGCGTTTGATCAACCTCATCGTCACGCCCTTCCTGGCGGGGGCGGTGATGGCAGCGCTGGGTGCGCGACGTCAACGTCTGGGGCTGGACCTGATCCGCCTCGATCGATTTGCCTATGGCGTGGTGTTCGCGTTCGCCATGGGGCTCGTGCGATTTCTGTTTGCGCAGCAGGGGGGATGAGGGCTTGGATGGCTGCCATACGATGGATGAACAAAAGTTCAGCCTCTCAAGGCAGGCATGCGTCATGAGCCGTTTGATCGTGACGGGTGCACGGTGGATCGCCGGAGGCTTGGTGGTGGTGGTCTTGGCCTTGACGCTGTACGACCTCATTGTGTTTCAACCGCGGCTTCCAGATATTCGAGCCCTGGTGGGTCGCGCGTCCCATGATGAGCGGTCACCGCCTGACACCGTGCGGCGGATGGTTCGTTTCGCGCACCCATCGCTCGGCGCACCGGTGTCCCGCCTGCTGGTCGAAGAACTGGCGTGGACCGGTGAGAGCCGTTTGCTGCGGCAGGTGCAGGAGGCCCTGTGGTGGGGCTTGTTGACGCTGCATGTGTCGGACGAAGACCAGCTCACGCTCTTTCTTGCGCTGGCCCCGATGGGAGGCGTTAACCGTGGATTTGCTCAGGCGGCGCCGGACATCGCTGGCGTACCCTTGTCGGCTGTCTCTGTAGAGCAAGCGGCGCGGCTGGTCACTGTGGCGCGATCTCCAGCCGTCTTTCGCGACAGTCCGGAGCTGCTTACCCGCGTGTCGAAAGCGCTTGTTGAGAAAGTCGACTCACCACGGTGAGTTGCAACGAGGCCGTCTTCAGCCCAGCAGAAGTTTGATCCGCGTGCTCACATCGACAAGACACTGCGCATGGACCGCCGCGAACTTCACGGCATGACGTGATCGCCAATCGAGGCATCGAACCTGGTCCGACAGCGCAACGCCGCTGACCGTGCCGTTGACTGGCTTCACCTCGACTTCGAACGGATAGCCTTTGGCTTGGCTGGTGATCGGGCAACACAGCATCAGGCCGCTCTTGCGGTTGTAGGTGGCAGGAGACAAGACCAGCGCGGGCCGGCGTCCGGCCTGCTCATGTCCCGCTTGGGGCGTGAAGTCAAGCCAGACGACATCCCCTCGTTCTGGCACAAAGGCGCCGCTCACCAGGCTTCACTTCCCGTGGCGGTGCCATCGAAGACAAGCCCTTGGGTGTTTTCCGGGGTCATCCGAGCCAGCAAATCATCCAGGTTGAGATCGGCCGGTTCGAGCAGCAGGCGGCCGTCTTCAACGCGCAGCTCCAGGCTCTGACCGATCTGAAGGCCCGCCTCACGCAGTACAGGCGCTGGCACGCGCACGGCAGCGCTGTTGCCCCATTTCAGGATTTCGACACGCATGGTGCCCTCCGGGTGTTGTAGATACATTGTAGATACCTCTTGCGTGGGTTGCAAATTGACGCGGCGTGAGCGAGCGGCTGAGAGTCTGTGCTGTGGCGGAGCGCTGACTGCCCACGAAATCGCCGCCGTTACGGCGATTCATCGGCAAGAGAGGAAAGCTGCAAGCGGCTCGCGCTCAGGTCGCGCCCCCACCTGCGAGCCGGACTCAAGGTGACACTGCACGTGCCGAAATCCTGAATGGCAGGGACCCCACAACTCCGGCATCATTGGCGGAACCGCTGCGCTTGGCGTGGCGAGGTTTCACAGCGGCGCGGCCCGGGTCCGCCTGACAACGAGCAGTACTTCCCCATGCACACCGGTTCTCCGACCTCATTCGGTTCCACAGCGGCCCGCACGGCACACGACACGACCTTGATCGTGGCGGCCGCGGTGCGGTCGTGGCCATGGGCGCACCACGTGGCCTGTCTGGTGATGCCACTCGCCTTCTTGACTCTGGGACGTGAGGCCCACGCGCAAAGCAGCGCCTGCGAGCAGCTCAAGACCCGCCTGGCATCGCAGATGCATGCAAGTCTGCGCGGCTACAGCCTTGAAATCCTGCCGTCCGGCGCGCCCGTGCCGGCGGGTGCGAAGGTGGTTGGCAACTGCGAAGGCGGCGCCAAGAAGGTGGTGTATCGGCGTTTCGCCGTGGCAAGCGCTGCTGAGGCTTCGGGGCCGGCGGCGCCCGCTGCGGCTTCGAGCGTGGCGGCCAAGCCCGCGTCGTCCCCTGCCGCTGCGGCCGCCATCAGCCCCCCACCCAAGGCCGCGCCTTTGCCCGTGCCGGCTGCTGCCGTGCCGCCAGCGCGCGTTGCAGCATCCGCCGTCCCCCCGTCGGCCAAGCCGGCTGTCGTGGTGACGCCCTCATCCGCCAAGCTTGCCGCAGTGGCCGAGCGCCCTCCGGCGCCGACCTCGGCTGCAGGTCCGGCATCCAAGCCTGTTGCCGCACCGGGACCGTCTGTGTCACGCACCGCATCTGCCCCTGCCGCTGCCCCTCGCTTGTATCCGGCGCTGGCACTGGCCGCACCGGCTGTGGTGATGCAGACGGCCTTGCGTGTGCCGTCGTCGGCCGCGAGCGCGGCGAACGCAGCGGCCTCTTCAGCCGCTGCGCCCTCAACGGTCGCCACGCTGAGCGCTTCGGCCCCGGCGAGCGTGACGGCCAAGACATCGCCCCCCCGATCGGCAGCGTCGACGCCTGCCCCTGCCGCCAGCGTGCCCCGCCCAACGGGCGAGCCGCCCACCCTCGCCCGCAACAGCAGTGCGCCGGCCAGCAGCAGTGAACCGTCGCGGGTGATCTCATCGGTGGTGGCGCCGCTTGCGGAGCAGCCGCTGCACGTCCGGGCCATGGCAGAAGGCCCCGAGGCGGACGACACACCGGGCCTCATGGAAGGCAAGTGGCCGTGGCTGGGGGCTGTGCTGGCGCTGCCGTTCAGTGCCTGGCTGTGGGCCTGGGTGTCTCGCCGCCGTGCCTACGATTCCGCCGGCTTGCCGCGCGGGCCGCGGCTCTGAATCGCCCTGTCACCACGGTGCCCCTGCCCGTTGCGCGCGACCAGCGCATCGCGGGCCATGTCGGGGTGTCCTGCGACTGAACCACGGCGGACTGTCGGCATGATTGCCCGACGGCCTGGCATCTCCCCTAAAATCCTGCTCTCACCGTGATGCGCGTGGTCGAGCGCCAACGGACACCCCCCGCGCAGGCAGTCGACCCGGGGCCTCAGATTTCAGCACGGCAAACTTCGGGAACTCCGCCATGGGCGCACAGTGGAAAGCGAAACACAAGGATCTGGCCTCCAATGCCAGAGGCAGGCTGTTCGGCAAGTTGTCGAAGGACATCATGATTGCCGCGCGCCACGGCGCCGACCCTGCCGCCAACTCGCGCCTGCGCCTGGTGGTGGAGCAGGCCCGCAAGGTGTCCATGCCCAAAGAGACGCTCGAGCGTGCCATCAAGAAGGGCGCCGGCCTCACCGGTGAAGCCGTGCATTTCGAACACGCGGTCTACGAAGGCTTTGCGCCGCACCGCGTGCCCGTCATGGTCGAGTGCCTGACCGACAACGTGAACCGCGCGGCCTCTGAAATGCGCGTGCTGTTCCGCAAGGGCCAGCTCGGCACCTCGGGCTCCGTGGCGTGGGACTTCGACCATGTCGGCATGATCGAAGCCGAGCCCACGGTGGCTGGTGCCGATCCCGAGCTGGCGGCCATCGAGTCGGGCGCACAAGACTTCGAACCCGGCGAGGAGGGCGCCACCGTGTTCCTCACCGACCCCACCGACCTCGACCTCGTCAGCCGCGCGCTGCACACGAACGGCTTCACCGTGTTGTCGGCCAAACTCGGCTACAAGCCCAAGAACCCGGTGGACCCGGCCAGCCTCACTGCCGAACAGCTTGAAGAGGTGGAGTCCTTTCTCGCTGCGCTCGATGCCAACGAAGACGTGCAGAACGTCTTTGCGGGTCTGCACGGCTGACACCCCGCCACGTCACTGAACCTCTTCCATTCAAAGCGCCCCATGACCGACACGCCCGATTCCTCCGCTGCACCTGCCACGACCGACACCGCGGCCAAGCCCGCACTGCCAGACCGCTTGTCCACCGACCCGCGCAGCCCGCACCACGTGCGCGCGATCTTCGAACACGACATCGGCATCCGCCTGAACGACAAGGAACGCTTCGACGTCGAGGAATACTGTGTGAGCGAGGGCTGGGTGAAGGTGCCGTCGGGCAAGACGGTCGACCGCAAGGGCCAGCCGTTGATGCTGAAGCTCAAAGGCAAAGTAGACGCCTTCTATCGTTGAATCGCCTGGAAGGGCTGCGCTCCACGCGACACTGACCGCGCGGCCCCCATGGCACAGTCGGGCACCCCGTTTCGGAGCCGCCCATGAGCCTTGCCTTGCCCGAGTCCCCGCACGAAGACATCCTCGAGCCTGGCCTGGCGATCGTCGATCCCCATCACCACCTTTGGGACCACCGCGCCTTCTATGCGGCGCAACCTGCGACGCCTCAGCCCAAGGCCCACGGCTTCGCCGACGTGGTTCGCCTGTCGCCCCGCTACCTGCTGGACGAACTCGCGGCCGACACACGCAGCGGCCACCGTGTCATTGCCACCGTGTTCGTGGAGTGTTCGTCGGCTTACCGCCGCGAAGGACCACCCGCCCTGCGCCCGGTGGGTGAAACCGAATTCGTGCACACGCTGCTGTCGCAATCGACAGCGGCCAGCGAAGGATTCCAACCCTGCGCCGGCATCGTCGGCCACGCCGATCTCACGCTGGGCGCTGCAGTGGCCGAGGTGCTGCAAGCCCACATCGCCGCGGGTGGCGGACGCTTCCGAGGCATTCGCCACACGGGCGCTCACGACGCCGACCGGGCGGTGCTGGGGCCCTTGTCGCGCACACCCGCCGATCTGTTCAGCTCGCCCGATTTCCGCGCCGGCTTTGCGCAGCTTGGCCCGCTCGGATTGTCGTTCGATGCCTGGGTGGTGGAGCCGCAGCTGCCGCAGGTCACCTCCCTGGCGCAGGCCTTCCCCGGCACCTCGATCGTCCTCGACCACGTGGGCACGCCGCTCGGCGTGGCCAGCTATGCGGGCCGGCGCGATGAACGCTTTGCAGTCTGGCGGCAGCATCTGTTCGAGCTGGCCGCATGCCCGAACGTGAGCGTGAAGCTCGGCGGGCTGGCCATGCCGTTCGTGAACCTGCCCTCGTGGATGGCGCAACCCGCAGCAACGTCTGAACAGCTGGCGCGTGAATGGCGGCCTTACATCGAGAACTGCATCGAAGCCTTCGGTGCGGCGCGCTGCATGTTCGAAAGCAACTTCCCCGTGGACCGTGGTGTCGGCTCGTATGCGACGGTGTGGAACGCCTTCAAGCGACTGGCCGCTGGCGCGAGCGCCAACGAAAAGACGGCGCTGTTCAGCGGCACCGCGGCGAGGGTTTATCGGCTTGATGTTTGACGGATGGCCGCCGCGGTCTGACCGTGGCGAGGGCGCGTTCAGGCCGAGGCTGTCTGTGCCCTGAGCAGGGTGGCGAAAGCCTCGGCGCTCACCGCCTGACTGAAGTAGAAGCCCTGCATTTCATCGCAGGCGCTGGCGCGCAGAAAGTCGAGTTGCTCGATGGTTTCCACCCCTTCGGCCACCACATTCAGGCTGAGTGACTTGCCCATCGAGATGATGGCTTCGGTGATGGCGCGGTCGTCGGCGTTGCGCGCCAGGTCGTGAATGAACGAGCGGTCGACCTTGAGCGTGTCCACCGGAAAGGTCTTGAGCTGGCCGAGTGACGAGTAGCCGCTGCCGAAGTCGTCGATGGCCAGGCGCACGCCCATGGACTTGATGCGGGTGAGCAGCGCGAGCGCGCGGGTGGGGTTGGTGATCACCATGTTCTCGGTGATCTCGAGCTCGAGCGAAGCGGGGGCGATGCCGCTGGACGACAGCGCATACGCCACGTCGTCGACGAGGCTGTCGTCGGCAAACTGGCGCACCGAAATGTTGACGGCCATGTGCACCGGCGGCAGCCCGGCACGCTGCCATGCGGCGCTCTGTTCGCAGGCGGTTCGCAGCACCCAGCGGCCGATGGGCACGATGAGGCCGGTCTCTTCGGCCAAGGAAATGAAGCGCACGGGTGACACCGAACCGAGCTGCGGGTTGGTCCAGCGCAGCAGGGCTTCAACGCCGGTGATGGCCTGCGTCTTGACGTCGATCTTGGGCTGGTAGTGCACCTTGAACTCTTGGCGTTCGAGGGCCGTGCGCAGCTGGGTTTCGAGCAGCATGCGTTCGAGCGATTGGCTGTGCACCTCGGCCGAGAAGAACTGGTAGTTGTTCTTGCCGTGCTCCTTGGCCTGGTACATCGCCATGTCGGCGTTTTTCATCAGGCCTTCTTCGTCTTGCGCATCGGCCGGGTACATGCTGATGCCCACGCTGGCCGTGACGCGGCACTCCTGGCCCAGCAGCGTGACGGGGCGGATGGCGGCGGCCAGGATCTTGCGCGCCACCATCTCGACCTGGTCAGGGCCCTCGACCTCTTGGACCAGCATCACGAACTCGTCGCCCCCCAGCCGCGCCACCACATCGCTCGAACGCAATGCGGCATGCAGACGCTGCGACACCTCCTTCAACAGCTGATCGCCGGCGGCGTGCCCGAGGCTGTCGTTGATGATCTTGAAGCGGTCGAGGTCGACGAACAGCACCGCGAAGCGCCGGCCATACCGTTGCGCGGTGGCAATGGCTTGGTGGAGCAGTTCGCCGAAGGTCACGCGATTCGGCAGCCCGGTGAGGGCATCGTGCGAGGCCAGGTAGCTGATGCGCTCCTGGGTCTGCCGGCGCTCGGCCTGATGGGCCAGATTGGCCAAGGCGAACGCCGTGTTCTCGGCCATGCGCTCCACCAGCGTGATCACGTCGGCCCCGAAGCCCTGTCGGTCTCCGGAGTACAACAGCAACACGCCCAGCGTGCGGCCGTCGACCACGAGGGGAAATGCACCTGCCGAAGCGACCTCGGCCTCGCGCGCTTGTTCGCGCCAGGACTGGATGCGTTCATCTGTCAGCACGTCCTGGCTGACGCAGGAGCGCCCGGTGCGCACGGCATTGGCCACGAGCCCGCCGCCGTGGGTGTTGCCGTGCGCCAGAAACATCGTGCGGGCCAGGATGCGGTCCGACGCCGAGCCCGACGCGGCTGCAGCGCGGGCGGTGTTGAGGCTTTCGTCAAGCATGAGGACAGCGGCCGTCAGGAACTTGCCTCCGCCGACCGCCGCATCGCACAGGCGTTCGAACAGGGACTGTTCGTCGGCCGCGTGGATGATGGCGTCGTTGGTGGCGCTGAGCGCGGCGTACATGCGCGAGGCACGAAGGGCGGCGGCTTCTGCCGCCTTGCGTTCGTTGATGGTGCGCGACACGCTCAGCACCTGCCAGCTGTCACCCACCCGCATGGCTCGGCGGTGAAGCTCCACGTAGCCCCACTTGCCTTCCTTGTTGCGCGCTCGCGTCTCGACCGTGACACCCCGTTCCGGATTTGCAATGAGGCTGTCGTAATCGCTTTCGATCTGCTCCCTAGGGACGCCCAGCAGGTCGTGCGGGCCGATGCGCAAGTGATCTTCCAGGCTGAAATTGGCGCCGACGCAGGCCGCTTCATTGACGTACAGGTATCGCATGGTGTCGCGGTTCGCGATGTAGATCATGTCGGGGATGGCGTCGACCGTTGCGCGGAACTGCCGGCGCTCCTGGTCCACCCGCTCGCGTCGGACCAGTTCTGCCAGCGAGGCGGCGATGTCGTTGGCCGATTGCATGAGGCGCGTGTCTGCCGCTTCCACCGCAGGGCCGAACAATTCGATGACCGACACCACCCGTCCGTCCACGCGGACCGGGATGGCCCAGGCGGCACGAAGCCCGCACTGCAAGGCCTGCTGCTGACGAGGGCTGGCCGGCAGCGTGTGCAGGTCGCTCACCCATTGGACCTCGCCGCTTGCGCAGGCGCGTTGCAGGGCGTCATCGCCTTGCAGTGAGAGTGTCGGTGGGTTCAGCGCGTCGTTGCCGCACGCGGTGGCTTCGGGCGCCCACCAGCTGTCCATGAGAGAGAGGGCGCGGCCGCGGTCCACGCTGTGCCAGAAGCTGCCACCCATCCAGCCGAGCGTCTGGCTCAACACGGGCAGCAGCGCTGCAGCCGCCTGGCGGGCGCCCGTCGACCCCACCATCAGCCGCGCCGTTTGGTGCTCGACCACCAGCTGCCGCTCCATCAGCATGCGGCGGGTGATGTCGCGGAACACGCCATGGTGGCCGATGAATTGCCGGTTCGCATCGAGGCGCGGCTGCATCGTGTGGTTGATGAAGCTCACATGGCCTCGCGCGCTGAGGTACTTCACGACCAGGTCGATCACGGGCTCTTGGGCGTCGAGGCGCGCACGCAGGCCGTCCCAGCCACCGGGTTCATCGAGTGGCGCTCCGCCCATCTCCCACAGCGCGTGGCCGAGCATGCGGTGCAGACCGACGGCATTCAGTCCGTGGAGTCCGCCAGGGGGGCCGACCACGCGGGTGGCGCGATGGGACGCGTCTTGCTCCCAGTAGTGGAGGTTGGACAGCAGGTCGGATTGGGTGAGCAGCAGTGCGAATGCGGCGGCCACGCCCTCGGGTTCGTGACCCGCAGGGGCAGGGGTGTCAGGCGCGATGGGTTCGCGCGCGTCGCCCTTGTCCATTTCCTCGCTCCTTTGTGGTTCTGGCGTTGCCCGAATTTCGATGGGGTCCGACAAATCTTGTAGTCTGGATTGTGCTGGCTGAGCCTGCGCGGCCGCCCCGTTTTTGGGTGTGAACGCTCCGTGTTTTCCCGGGGACCCGCCGATGAAATGTCCGATGTGTGTGACGAGATGCCTCTGTTCATCGGTCTTGTGCGCACGCGCATCGAGCTGCACGACGACGCGGGTCGGTATGCCCTCGGTGTCGGTCGCCGGAGTTTCAGCGATGGGCGCATGGAGATGCCCTCGTGGGGTTTTCAACGATCAAGAGAGTCCATTCGCACGCAAGACGGCCGCTTCGCGCGGGATGCCCCAGTGGTCACGCGGAACACAGAGCGCCCCTGCAATCGCCCACGCGTTTTGCTGCTGTTCGCGACCTGTCCCGAGCCTCCCGTCGGATGGCCCCAACCGCTGAATCTCTTCCGAGAAATCCCGATGCTCAAGCTTTCGCCGACGACCGCGGCCTCCCGCGCGGGCTCTGGCCTGCCTTTGCCGGCGGGGCCGCTGGCCGGCTTCGTTGCTGCGCTGTTGGCCGTGGTGTTGATCGCCTTTTTCTCCTACCGGCCCCTCCAAGCCAACACCGACGCGGCCGACCGCGTGACCCACACGCTTGAGGTCATGGCCCAGCTCGAAGGGCTGCTCTCGTCGGTCCAAGATGCCGAGACCGGTCAGCGGGGGTATCCGCTCACAGGCGCCGAGCACTACCACACGCCGTACAACAATGCTTCTTCCCGCATTCGCGGGGCCATTGCGCGCTTGAAGGCCATGACGGTCGACAACCCGAAGCAGCAGCAGGCCGGCGATTTACTCGCCTTGCAGGTGCAAGACAAGATGGAAGAACTGCGCCAGACCATCGAGCTGCGCCGGTCCGGCCAGGCGGCTCAGGCCTTGCAGCTCGTGCAAAGCGATCGCGGCAAGATCGCCATGGAGCGCATCCGTACCGTGATCGGCAGCATGACGGCCGAAGAACGCGGGCTGCTGGATGCGCGCCAGAAGGTCTGCTCTGACGCCTCGCTGTTCGCATCCTTCGTGGCCTGGACGGGCTCCGGTGTGTTGCTGTTGTTGATGGGTGCCGCCATCGTGATGACCTCGCGCGACTACCGTGCGCGTGCGACGCTGGTCGGGTTGCGCAGCGGCCAGATGGACCTGGCGGCGCTCATTCAGGGCGAGCAGCGCCTGGATGCCGTCGGCGACAAGGTGCTCGGGTTTCTGGCCGACTATCTCGGCGCGCAGGTGGGCGCGGTGTACGTGGCCGAAGCCGGGGCGCGCTTCCGGCGTGTGGCGGGCCGTGCGGTCGACCCGGCCGTCAGCGAAGCCACGGAGATCAAGCTGGGTGACGGCCTGCTTGGCCGGGTGGCCAAGGAAAACCGCCTGCTGCATGTGCAAGACTTGCCCGCCAACTACCTGCCGGTGGCGTCGAGCCTCGGTCGCGGTCAGCCGGCCGAGCTGCTCTGCTGGCACCGGCGTCAGCCGATGGTGTCGTGCATGCGGTGATCGAGCTGGGTTTCCTGCACAAGGTGCGGCCTGAGGACAAGGAGCTGCTGGCCCGCGTGGCCGAGATCCTCGGCATTGCCGTGCGCTCGTCGCGTGGCCGCACCCGGCTCGAAGAGCTGCTCGAGGAAACCCAGCACCAGTCCGAAGAGCTGTAGGGCCAGCGACCTGTTGGCGCTCATCAACGACATTCTCGACCTCTCCAAGATCGAGGCCGGCCAGGTGCCGGTGCTCGTGGAGCCCGTGCCCATCGTGCGCACGCTCGAAGGCCTGCTGGGCGGGCTCAAGCCGATCGCCACGCAAAAAGGCCTGCCGCTGGAGTTCGTGCTGGGCGCCGGTCTGCCCGATGTCACGCACACGGGCAGCGACGGCCTGGCGGCGGTGGCCAAACGTCGGCCGAGCGCCGTCCTGCTCGACGTCAACCTGCCGGACTTTTCGGGCCTGGGTGTGCTGGATCAACTCAAACGCTCTTCAGCCACCCGGCACATTCCCGTGCACGTGGTCTCGGTGGCCGACTACTCGCGCGAGGCCCTGGGCATGGGCGCCATCGGCTATGCACTCAAGCCGGTGCGCCGCGAAGCCCTGGTCGATGCCCTCACCCACATGATGGAAGACCGCGGCCCCCAAGCCCTGCGGCGTGTGCTGGTGGTCGAAGACGACGTGCGCAACATCTTTGCGCTGTCGAGTGTGCTCGAGCCGTTGGGTGCCACCGTGCAGATTGCCCGCAATCGCTTCGAGGCACTCGATGCGCTGGCGCGCAGCCGGAGCGATGCCGAGTCGGTGATCGATCTGGTGCTGATGGACATCATGATGCCGGAGATGGACTGCATCACGGCCATGCGAGAGATCCGCAAGAAGCCCGAGTGGAAGAACCTGGCCATGATTGCGCTCACCGCCAAGGCGATGAAAGACGATCAGGAGATGTGCCGGGCCGCGGGCGCCAACGACTACACTGCCAAACCACTCGATGTGGAGAGGCTGCTGTCGCTGGTGCGGGTGTGGATGCCGGGCCACCGCAACTTCCGTTGAGCTGCTTTTGTTGTGGCTGCCATTGCGGCGCCATTGCGGCCACATGGGTGACGGCCGGAGCCACCGCTGGCGCAGCGGGGCGTGCGTTGCGACGACGCTGAAGCGCATCGAGCGAAACGCCTCCGGGGACCTCAGCGAGGCCCGTGAAGGCACCCGCCATGCCGCTCGTTCATTGATCCTGCGCCGGCCCGTTCACATCACGCAGTGACATGAACGTGCCGATGCGAAGCGGTCAGGACGCAGCGAAGTCCGACAGCGACTTGCCAGCCGCCAGTGCATCACGCAGCCAGCGAGGACGCGGACCACGGCCACCCCACACATTGCCAGCGTCGTCGCGGAACTTGGCGCCAGCGCCAGCACGGGACTTCTTGGTGGCAGCGCGCTTGGGCGCCTTGGCCGCACCGGCTTTCGTCGGGCGTCCGGCTTTCGGGCCTGCAAGACCGAGGTCGGCCGCAGTGAGGCCATAGGTCGCAATGGCTTCCTTGATGCGGGCGATGACACCACCGACTTCTTTGCGCTGAAGCTTTTCGGCTTCAATTTGCAGGGACTTGATTTGTTTCTGGATCTGGATGAAGGTTTTGGTCACGGGGTTTTCCTGCGCTATTGGCATGTCAAAAATCCGCACCTCCCTGATCGGCGACAAGTATGTTCTTGTAGGTCGCGCGATTGTTTGCGAACTTCGGAGTGTACTTTGACAATGTGATTGTTTTGCCAAGGGGGGATTCTCTGGCGATATTGATCAATCTATTTGCATTGCGAGCCTGCTTGATGTTGCGCAGTCTGCAGCGATTGGGCAATGTGCGGTGGGTATTGTTGGGCTGGGGGTTGGGCTTGGGGTCGGTGTCGGCGTGGTGTGATCCGGCACGCCGAGCAGGGCCTTTGATTTGGCTGTCGGTGAACGCCTCGTTAAACTGGCTCGCATGGCTTCGATGGCTGCTGCCCTGTTCACCATGGCCTTGTTCTCCGATGCATCTGCGCGTCCTCGCAATGCCGTCTCGGGTGCGCGACCTCGGGTGTGCTGTTCGGGGCGACATCGTCCGCGCTGGCCCCGCAACAACGTGGTTCCCTTGTCGGGTGGGAGCCTTGTGAATCGGTCTCTCACCCCAGCCATTTTCGCCGCGAAATTCGTGGCCGTGGCGTCCATCAGGCCATGGGCCGGATGTTCTGCCGCACCCTCCGCCGCCCGGCGCCGCCCCATTCCTATTTTGCGCAGCATCGCGTCGCCGGGCCCCTTCGTTCTGCAGTCTTGCCTGTTGTGGTCCTCTGTGACCTCGGGCAGGCCCGACCGTATTCAGGAGTTGTCATGTCCCGTTTTTCATCGCGTGTTTCTTCTCACATTGCCGCCGTTCTTTCATCCGATTCGCCCAGCCGGTCGACGCAGGCCGCGGCGCCTCAGCGCACCGTCACCAAGCTCGACTTTGTTCGGTTGTCTCGGCTCGAGTCGGGCCACACCGCGCCGTTGCAAGAAGTCTTGGAGGCGACCGACATCGTGCGGTCTGAAGACATCGCGCCCAACGTCGTGACCATGGCCTCGCAGGTGGATCTCGTCGATGACACCACGGGAGAGTCCCAGCGTCTCACGCTGTGCTATCCGAGCCAGGCCGATGCAAGCGAGGGCCGCGTGTCGGTGTTGTCGCCGGTGGGCACCAGTGTGCTGGGCTTGAGTGCGGGTGACACGGCGACGTGGCGCACCCCGCACGGCGAGAAGCGGCGCGCCACGCTGGCGGCCGTGGTGTTTCAACCCGAGGCGGGCGGCGACTACCTGTCTTGAGTTGCCCGCGGTGGCATGCCAGCCCATGTGCTGCCAAAGCGGCCATCGAGACCCGCACGGGGCCGGCTTTCGCGTGGTGAAAAGCCTTGTGAACGAAGTCCGCCCTGTGTCGCCGCAGGGCAACGTGGGCTTCGCCCACTCTGACACACAAGGAACGAGTGGTTGCGTTTTCAACCAAAGTGGGGATACCAAAAATGGTGCGCTGCGGTAGGCTCATTGGCTGTGCCGAAAACGGCAGCATTCAGTCTTCCGGAACACCATGAACGACACCACACTCACCCGCCGCCGCTTGCTGGGCGCCGCTGCTGCCACAACGGCCTCTGCTCTCTCGCTGCCCGCGCTTGCTCAAGGCAACGGCGCACGCGAGATCGTGATCGGCCAAAGTGCCGTGCTGAGCGGTCCGCTGTCGATTTCATTGAAGTCGGTGCTCAAGGGCCAGGACATGGCCATCGACGAACTCAACCGCGATGGCGGCATCGGCGGCCGCAAGCTGCGCATCGTCACGCTCGACGACGCCTACGATCCCAAGAAGGCCGTGTTGAACGCCACCACGCTGATCGAAAAAGACAAGGCCGTGGCCTTGTTCGGCTTCAGCAGCTCGGCCACCGTGGCCGCGGTGATGCCGTTGCTTGCGTCCAAGAAGGTGCCCCTCATCGGGCCCTATGGCGGTTCGCCCTCCCTGCGCCAACAGCACAACCCCTACTTGTTCACCATGACCGCGAGCTACCGCGACGAGGTCGTGCAACTGGTTCGCACACTCGTGTCCGCGCAGCGCACCCGCATTGCCGTGGCCTACCAGAACCACGCATTCGGCCAGACGATGTTGCCCCTGGTGGAAGAGGTCGTGAAAGAACAAGGCGCCACGCTGGTGGCCAAGCACTCGCTCGACTCTTCGGGCAGCGACGCCGTGGCCACCGAAAGGGCGCTGTCAGAAGCGGGCCCGCAAGCCGTGCTGCTGGTCGCCTTCGGCCCGTCCACCGTCTCATTCATCCGCGCCACGCGCGCCCACAGCCGCTTCCCTGTGTATGCACTGTCCATCGCCAACTCCAAGCCGCTGCTGGCCGAGCTGGGTGACGATGCCCGCGGCATGGCCTTCACCCAGACGCTGCCATTTCCATGGCGCCAGACCACACCGCTCACGCGCGACTTTGCGGCGGTCATGGCACGCGAAAAGCTCGAGATCGATTACGACCACTTCCTCGGCTACGTGAACACCCGTGTGCTGATCGAAGGACTGCGTCGCGCCGGCACCGGCAACAAGGCCATCACCTCCGAGTCGCTGATCGCGGGCATGGAAGCCATTGGCAAGTACGACATGGGCGGATTCCCACTCAATTTCAGCGCCAAGAATCACCACGGCGCGAACTTCGTGGAAATCACGGTCGTCGGCGACGGCGGCAAATACCGCCGATAGTCTGCGTGCCCGCAAGCGAGCAAGGCACGGCTGGCGTTGATGGTTGCTGGTGTTGCTGATGTTGCTCTGGCTGGTGTTAGCGGCCATTGAGCGTCGGCTGAGGCGCCCGGTCTTCGAGGGGGGCGCGAAGCGCTTCAACTTCTGACGTGCGCCCAGCATGGGCGCGATCCTGGGGGTGCAAGTCCCCCCGTAAGCTGGCC
>JBEGTX010000296.1:0-3208 GCA_041179165.1 Pseudomonadota bacterium
AGTTGCGCTTCGCTTCACTCGCTGTGATCAACTTGCGGGAGGACTTGCACCTCCAAGAGTGCGCCCGTGCCGGGCGCACATAAAAAAACGGACCCGAAGGTCCGTTCAAGTTCTGCCCTTCCGTGAGGAAGGCCGGCGGCGCTGGTCTTGAAAGCGCTGCCGTTCAGATCACTTTTGCTTGCGGCGGCGAGCCACGAAGCCGATGGCAGCCAGGCCGAGGGCCAGCATGCCGAAGGTTTCTGGTTCTGGCACCGGAGCAGCCACGTTGGTACGCACGGTGCCCAGCAGGCCGCTGTAGGAGGTTTGGCCGAAGAAGCCAGAAACCTGGCCGCTCACCACCAGGCTGTACGAACCAGCCAGCAAATCACCGAAGCTGAACAGCAGCGGCGAAGTGTCGGTGATGGTCGACGACAGGGAGGCACCTTGCAGGGACACGGAGGTCAGGTTGATGCCGCGGAACGGGTTCAGATCGAGCTCAAGCACGCCACCGAAAGCCAGAGCCGAGTTGCCCAACGTGAAGTTGTACGTGTCGGTGAAGCTTTGGTTGCGCGAGAACTTGTTTTCAAAATACGTCAGGCTGGGCGAATTGATGGTGCCCAGAT
Source organism: Pseudomonadota bacterium (assembly GCA_041179165.1). Lineage (GTDB taxonomy): Bacteria > Pseudomonadota > Gammaproteobacteria > Burkholderiales > Burkholderiaceae_C > Rhizobacter. Next base: position 603 of record JBEGTX010000296.1, read on the forward strand.
TGAACGTGGCTGCCATGGCCGGGGCGGATGCCGCCACGGCCAAGGCGAGTGCCAATGCTTTCAGTTTCATAATTACTCCAATTGTGTAAAACAGTGACCGCTACAAGACCGAATCGAATGTGCCACCGCATCCTCGTGTCAGGTACGACTCAACCCCCCGGTACAGGGGGGAGAATGCACACTCACCTCCCCCCGCGTTCAGAGGGGTCGCGGTAATACGTCACGAACCATCGGGGGTTTCCGTCCACATGAGCACTTTGTCGCCTCCCTTGTCACTCGCCGTCATCGGCGCCGGGCCCGTCGGCCTCGCACTGGCCTTGCAGGCGGCGCGCGCCTTGCCGCAAGCGCAGATCACGGTCTTCGACCAGCGTGCGCTCACTCACCCGGTAGAGCATGATGGGCGAACCCTTGCCCTGTCTTTCGGCAGCGTGCAGGCCCTGCAGCAGCTGCGCGTATGGGCCGCCATGGCGCCACGCGCCACCGCCATCCGTGCGGTGCACGTGTCGCAACAGCAGCCGGCCTTGCTGGGCCTGCTGTTTGGCTCGTCACGTGAGCCCGCACTTCGCATCGATGCATCCGACGAAAAGGTCGACCAGCTCGGCGCGGTGGCCAGCTACGGCGCCATCGTCGCGCCCTTGCAGGCGGCATGGCTTGCCGCCACCGAGGCCGAGCCTGCACGCCTGCACAGCCGCTTCGACACCCGCGTCACCGCCCTCAAGGCTTTGCCTGGCGGCGTGGAGATCGATGCCGGCGTGGTCGACCGCTTCGATCTGGCGGTGATTGCCGAGGGCGGCGTGTTCACCGACCAGCCGCGCAAGGCGCTCACGCACGACTACCGCCAGACCGCCTGGGTGGGCACGGTCACGCTCGAAGGCGGTGAACGCGGCGTGGCCTATGAACGATTCACCCCGCAAGGCCCGGCGGCTCTCTTGCCACTGGCCGACGACGCGCAAGGCCGTCAGCGCGCGTCACTGGTCTGGTGTGTGAACAGCGACGACGACCCGGTGCGCCCCCTCAATGACGAGCAGCGCCGTACCGTGCTCGACACCTTGTTCGCGCCCGGCACGGGCCGCGTCACCTCGGTGTCGCACTTGAAGTCGTTTGCCCTGGGGCTGAACGCCGAGCGCAGCCTGGTGGACGGGCGCAGCGTGCGCATCGGCAATGCGGCGCAAACGCTGCACCCGGTGGCGGGCCAGGGCCTGAACCTGGGTTTGCGCGATGCCCGCGAGCTCGTGACGCAACTGCGCCATGGCGACGTGGACGCCGCCTTGCGACACATCAACCGCCAGCGGGCCCCCGACCGCTGGGCCATGATCGCCGCGACCGACTTCCTCGCCCGCAGCTTCACCTGGCAGCTGCCCGGCCTCAGCACCTTGCGCGGGGCGGGCATTGCCACGTTGCAGCGGGCTGGACTGCTCAAGTCACAACTGGCCCGCCAGATGATGTTCGGAAGACGTTAAGCCCCCCAGTCGCGTTCGCTCCTGCTCCCAAGGGGCTGAGCCCGGACTTAGATCATTCGGTGAGACAAGGCGGGCAGCTGCGTTCTGACGGCCTCGATGCGGGCGGGGTCGAGCTTGGCGGTGACCACGCCTTCGCCTTCTTCGTGCATGGCAAGCACCTCGCCCCAGGGGTCGACGATGAGGCTGTGGCCGAAGGTGCGACGGCCGTTTTCATGCAGCCCGCCTTGCGCGGGGGCCACCACGTAGCACTGGTTCTCGACCGCGCGGGCGCGCAGCAGCAGCTCCCAGTGCGCACGCCCCGTGGTGTGCGTGAACGCCGCGGGCACGGCCAGCAGGTCGCAGGGCGGGCGCATCAGCGCGCGATACAGCTCCGGGAAACGCAGGTCGTAGCAGACGCTCAAACCCACGCGGAGGCTGCCCGCATTGAAGGCCACTGGTGTGTTGCCTGCGGCCAGCACCTGACCTTCGTCGTAGCGTTCACGCCCGTTGTCGTAGCGGAACAGGTGCATCTTGTCGTAGCGCGCGGCCCGCGTGCCATCGGGGGCATAGACCTGGGTCGTGTTGGTGACCCGCTCCGGATCGGCCGTGCGCAGTGGCAGCGTGCCGCCGATGAGCCACACGCCGTGTTGCCGCGCGGCTTCGGCCAGGGCGCGTTGAATGGGGCCGTCGTCTGGCGTTTCGGCGATGGCGAGCTTGTCGCGGTCGTTCAAGCCCATCAGGCAGAAGTACTCGGGCAAGGCCACCAACTTGGCGCCCAGGGCCGCGGCTTCTGAGATCAGCGCGAGCGCGCGTTCCACGTTCCGTTCGACGTGCGGGGTCGACACCATTTGCACTGCAGCAATCAACATCACGATCTCCTCTGCGCGACACGCGGGGACGCACCGGGTTACAGCTTACTCTGTCAAAAGGGTCTTCCTGCCCGGCGAGACGCGACGTTGTGGGGCAAAATCCTGACGCCACTTGACCGGGCCCTTCGGGCCCCCATTCACCGGCCTGCTGCCCCTGCGTCATGGTTTCTGAGTCTTCTTCCACCGATGCGTTGACCTCCACTGCACCGTCGCCTTTGAGCAGCCCTGCGCTGGCCGACCACAGCCGCTTCGTGCAACGCATTCGCCGCCGCTACGACAAAGAGTTGGCCCTGCTGCC
>JBEGTX010000297.1:0-3554 GCA_041179165.1 Pseudomonadota bacterium
CAGTGACCACGGTCGCGAGTTGCATCACGTTGCCGGCACCACTCGAGTAGCCCCCTGTGGTGGCACCCGGGCCGCCAATGAAGAGGTTGTTTCGCGAGTAGAGCTGGCCCACCGGCGTGTCGGCCTGAACGGCGAACCCGTTGCCGCCCTTGACCACCGTGTTGTGCAGCAGCACATCGCCGTAGCTGCCGCGGTACAGCTTGAAGGCCACGTGTGCCACGTTGTAGAGCGTGTTGCGGATGAAGTAGGTGGGGCCACCCAGCCCGGGCTGCGACGACAGCCCGATGAACACGTTGGTCAAACGGTTGCGCATGATGCGGCAGTTGTGGAAGCAGAAGTCGGCTTCCACGCCATCGTCGGCCGCATAGGTGAGGTCGTTGTTGAGGATGTCGATGCTGAATTGATCGACCGCCTCGTCGTCTTCGAGGAGCGAGATGTTGTCGCGGTAGCCCGAGACGCGGTTGTTCATGATGACGTGGCCCGGGCCCGTCACTTGGATGCCTTCGCCGCGGTTGTTGCCGTTCACGCCCATGGCCGCATCGGCCCAGGCCGTGGTGCCGTTGAGCACGTTGTCGGCAATGTATGAATTTTCGGAACGCAGGTAGGTGACGATGCCGTCGCCGTTGCGCACCGAGGCGTTCGAGTTGATCGTGCTGCGCACCACCGACATGTTGTTGGTGCCGTTGAAGCGGATGGCGCCGTTGACGGTGATGCTGTCGAGCAGGATGTCATGGCGGTTGTAGACCGCGAGTTCGCCCGTGATGACCGCGCCCGAGGTGCCGCGGATGACCAGCGGTCGGCCGGGCGTGCCGTCGCGCTCGATGCTGAAGGCCGCGTAGCTGCCTGCAGCGAGCTGGATGATGTCGCCTGCCACCGCCGCGGACAACACCGTGGCGAGGGTGGACGGCGTGGCGTTCTTGACCGTGCCGTTGGCCGCAGCCACAGGCACCGACCGCGTGGTGACGGCGACCGTGCGCGTGGCGTTGCCACCATCCGGGTCGCGCAGCGCGAGTTCGATGTCGTAGGTGGTGCCGGGCTGCAGGTCGAACACGCTGCCCGAATGGCGCGTGGCCCACGAGAAACCGGACGATGAGCCGCCGGTCACGCGGCGCAGCGGCATGCCCACCGACCACGTCGACTGACCCTGCACGCGGTAGCGCACGCCGACTTCGGCGTTGGCGTTGGCGTCGCCCGTGAAGGCCCATTCGACGGTCGCGTTCTGCAAGGTCGGGTTCGGGGTGGTCACTGCACCGGCCACGCTGACGTTGGGGCCGGTTCCGACGGGCGTCGTGCCCGCCTGCGTGGAGGCCGTGGCCGACGCCGCCGAAGAGCGGAGGTTGGCGGCATCCCGTGCCACCACGCGGTAGACGTAGGCGGACGAAGCGCTGAGGCCGGTGTCGCTGAAGCTGGTGCCAGTGATGGCCGCCACCTGGGTGTCCGGCGTGCAGCCCGTGCCTTGGCAACGGGTGACGATGTAGCCGGTGACACCGACGTTGTCGCTGCTGGCCGACCAGCCCAGGTCGATGCGCGAGGCGCTCATGGCCGTGGCGGCAAAGCTGGAGGGGGTGGTGGGCACCTGGGTGTCAGCGGGTGCCGGAGCCGGTGTGGGGCCTGGCGCCGGCGCCGGCGCCGGCGCGGCGGGCGAGGGGGCGGGCGCAGATGGCGATGGCGATGGCGATGGCGATGGCGTGGGTGCCGCGGGCGCCGACGGCAACTGCGCGGTGGGGGCCGAGGGCGCCGGGGCGGCCGTGCCGCTCTCGCCACCGCCACCACAGGCTGACAACGCCACCATGGCAACGCTGGCCATGGACAGTTGGATCAGGGACAAGCGGTGCGGGCGTTGGGCGGTCATCGGGACGTCTCTTCAGCTTCTCGGGGGGGTCATATTGGCAGCGCTTTAGCGAGCCAAGTAAGCAAACGCAATCCCTACTGAGGCAAATTGCACGCTGCTGAATTGTTTCCTGACAAAAAAACGACGGAACCTGCCATTTCGACCGAACAACCGGGGACGCCACCCACGCCCGTTGGCAAGAATTCATGTCAAACCGATGACGGGCCCACCGCTGTCGCCTGGCTCCAACGCAGGTCGGAGGGCCCCCGCGGTGTCTTCAACCTGTCACAACAGCTGCGTCCAATCCATCTGTCGCGGCAAAGGCCTTGCCACGCGTTCCGGCGTCGTCATCGAGACGCGCCACCCGAAGTACCGAACACTGAATGCATCCCATGAAAAAAACCCTCATCGCCCTCGCCGCGCTCGCGGCAGGCACGTCCGCCCTGGCCCAATCGACCGTGACCATCTACGGCCGCATCGACCAGGGCATCGGCCAGAACGTCGACGCCGTGAAGAACCGCGAAGTGCGCGCCGGCTCGACCAACCGCATCGGCTTCCGTGGCACCGAAGACCTCGGTGGCGGCCTGAAGGCTTTCTTCCACATCGAACACCGCTTCAACGCCGATGAAGGCACGCAGATCGCTGGCTCGCCATTCTGGGAAGGCAAGTCCATCGTCGGCCTGCAGTCGCAATACGGCACTGTCTTCCTGGGCCGTGACGACAACCCCGCCTACCTGCTGTCGCAGAAGGTCTCGGACCCTTGGGACACCGACACGGTGGCCAACAACAACGCCATCACCAACGGCGGCGTGGGCACCAGCCGCTACGCCAACTCGGTGAACTACCGCGGCACGTTCTCGGGCTTCACTGTGGCGGCGCAAGTTACCGAACGCGACGGCACCAAGGCCCAATCGACCGGACCCGACCGTCCCTTCAGCCTGGGCCTCAGCTATGTGGGCGGCCCGCTGTCAGTGGGTTTCGGCCACGAGAATCCAGCCAATGAAAATGCCCAGTGGACGACGGTGAACGCCGCCTGGAATTTCCAGGTCGTCCGCGTGATCGGCTTGTTCGGCACAGGCAACCTCGCCAACGACAACAAGATCCGCTCGGTCCTGCTCGGCGTGACCGCCCCCCTGGGTGCCGGCGAACTGCGCGCCAGCTATGGCATTCGCGACAACCGCACCACCAACGTCAAGCTCAACAAGAAGCTCGGCCTGGGCTACCACCACGCCCTGTCCAAGCGCACGACGCTGTACGTGGACGTGGCCAACGAACGCCGCGACAACATGGCCTCCAACCTCGTGAAGACGGGCTGGGACCTCGGCGTCAAGCACAACTTCTAAGACCGTCAGGTCGAACGATCCTCAGCAGGGACTGACACGCACGCCTCGGGCCTCGGCCCGGGCGTGCGTTTTTTTGACAATTGATCAGCGGGCAAAGACCTCGCCGCGGCCGGCGAGCTTGGCACTGCGCATCAGCAATGCCGCGCGCTCCAGCGTCGTGTGAACGGGCTCACCCTGGCGATGCGCCACCAGCCCGCCCGAGAACGTGACCTGCAGCTCGGGCCGGTCGCCCCAGCTCAGCGGGTCGGCAAAGTGCAGGCGCAGGCAGGCCACACGCTCTTGCGCCAGCTCGAGCGAGGTGTCGGGCAACAGCAGCAGAAACTCGTCCCCGTCCCAGCGGGCCAGCACGTCGCTCTCGCCAATCAGCGGCTGCACCAGCG
>JBEGTX010000298.1:0-60909 GCA_041179165.1 Pseudomonadota bacterium
ATGACCGACACCCGCGCGTACGGCTCGAGGATCTCCAGGTACTTGTCCGGCGGCGCGAGCTGCCCGGGAGACTGGATCACCTCTTCCTACCCGCCTTCGGAGCGGATGCGGTAGGTGACCGTCGGCGCGGTCTGGATCATGTCGATGTCGTGCTCGCGCTCGAGGCGCTCCTGCACGATCTCCATGTGCAGCAGGCCGAGGAAGCCGCAGCGGAAACCGAACCCCAGCGCCTGCGACACCTCAGGCTCGTAGCGCAGCGACGAGTCATTGAGCTTGAGTTTCTCGAGGGCGTCGCGCAGCTGGTCGTACTCGCTGGCTTCGGTCGGGTACAGCCCGGCGAACACCTGCGGCTGGATTTCCTTGAAGCCCGGCAGGGCTTCGCCTGCGGGACCCATGTTGTTCGGCAGCTTCTTTTCGAGAGTGATCGTGTCGCCGACCTTCGCGACCTGCAGTTCCTTGATGCCGGCAATGACAAAACCCACCTCGCCCGCCTTCAGCGAATCGCGCGACACGGACTTGGGTGTGAACACCCCCAGCTGCTCGGCGTTGTAGGCCGAGTTGTTAGCCATCATCTTGAAGCGCTCGCCACGCTTGAGTTCGCCATCGACCACACGAACCAGCATCACCACGCCGACGTAGTTGTCGAACCAGGAGTCGATGATCATCGCGCGCAGCGGTGCGTTCGGATTGCCCTTGGGCGCCGGCATGCGGCTGATCACCGCCTCAAGGATGTCGTCGATGCCTTCGCCGGTCTTGGCGCTGCAGGGAATGGCGTCGGTCGCATCGATGCCGATGACGTCTTCGATCTCTTCCTTGGCACGAGCAGGGTCGGCCGAGGGCAGGTCCATCTTGTTGAGCACCGGCACGACCAAGACGTCGAGGTCGAGCGCGGTGTAGCAGTTGGCCACTGTCTGCGCTTCCACGCCTTGGCTTGCATCCACCACCAGCAGCGCACCCTCGCATGCCGACAGCGAGCGGCTCACTTCATAAGAGAAGTCGACGTGCCCTGGCGTGTCGATCAGGTTGAGCTGGTAGGTCTGACCGTCGCGCGCCTTGTAGGTGAGCGCTGCAGTCTGTGCCTTGATGGTGATGCCGCGTTCACGTTCGATGTCCATCGAATCGAGCACCTGAGACTCCATCTCTCGGTCGCTCAAGCCACCGCAGCGGTGAATCAAACGATCGGCGAGGGTCGACTTGCCGTGGTCGATGTGGGCAATGATGGAGAAATTTCGGATGTGATCCATGGGGACTGCGGCCGGAGCCTGAGACGTTGACACAGCGGCCGAGACACGACGTTGAAGACAGTGTCGAAGGCGCTCGATCGCGATGCGATGAGGGGCTCAACGCCCGTGCCGTGAACAAAAAAAAGGCACGTCGAACTTCTGACGCGCCTTCCAACAAAATCGTATGGCAACTGCTTGTTGGGATTTCATTGTAGCCAAAACGACCACGCTGAAAACCGCGCCAGTGCTTGATTGTGGGGCGTTGCACGTGTCCAACAGAGAATTTCATCCACAAGTTATCCACAAACGCCTGTGGGTAGCCTGGGGATAGTTTCAACTCCGCGGACTCCTTGCGTCGACCAACGGTAAACGGCAAAGCGAGCCACGAATTCTATCTGATTGCCGATGCAATTCGTCACGCCTCCTGATTAGTTGGTAGACGCTGACTTTCATATCGCGGGAAACGATCGGATTTGAAGGTCAAATTTCTTTTTCATGCCCGACCGGAAAATTTCGCCAAGTGACAAAACCTCGTATTTCAGTAGGATGCCGGCGCATGGAGATCCGCACGGCTACTTTTGCGGTGGCACGCGCACGTACTGCGCCCAGTCACCGCGAAGCACCGTGAGCGCGAGGGGTTTGCCTTTGTCGAGGCGTGCGAGCACGGCATCGAACTGCTTCACGTCGGCGATGTCTTGACCGGCCACCGCCAGAATGATGTCGCCCGCGCGCAGGCCCACCACCTCTGCCCCAGCAGCCACGGCAACCACCTTCACGCCGCCGGTGCTTCGCTTGGCGCGCTCGGCCTCCGTGAGGGCAACGACGCTCAAGCCCCAGCTCTTGGCACTGCCGGTGATGGGCCTGGGTTCGGGCTCCGCTCGGGGTGGCGGCGAGGCGCCGGCCGCGGGCGTTGCCATTTCAGACAAGGTGGGCTTGAACTCGAGCAGCTTGCCACTGCGGCTCACCTGCAGCGTGACCACCGCGCCGGGTTTCATGGACCCGAGCGCCCGGCGCAGTTCCACCGCGCCATCGACCGGCTTGCCGTTGAGCGCCAGCACGATGTCGCCCGGCCGCAGACCGGCCTTCTCGGCGGGGCCGCCTGCCACGACCTGGCGCACGAAGGCGCCCTTCGCACGGCCCTTGGGCAGGCCATAGTCCTCGGCCTGCTCGCGTGTGACCTCGATCGGCAGGATGCCCAGATAGCCGCGCACCACATGACCCAGTGTCTTGAGTTGATCGGCAATGCGCATGGCCTCGTCGATCGGGATGGCGAACGAGATGCCGATGTAGCTGCCCACCGGGCTGAGGATCTGCGAATTGATGCCGACCACCTCACCCCGCACGTTGATGAGTGGTCCGCCCGAGTTGCCAGGGTTCACGGCCACATCGGTCTGCAACAAGGGAATCTCGGAGCCTGTCTCTCGCTGCTTGGCGCTGACGATGCCGGCCGTGACGCTGTTCTCCAGGCCGAACGGCGAACCGATGGCCACCACCCACTCGCCCACCCGCAAGCGATTGGCGTCACCCACCCGCAGGAAGGGCAAGCCGGTGGCCTCGATCTTCACGAGGGCGACATCGGTTCGTTCGTCCGAGCCGATGATCTTGGCCTTGAACTCGCGGCGGTCGGTCAAGGTGACATACACCTCGCTCGCGCCCGCCACCACATGGGCGTTGGTGAGCAGGTATCCGTCGGCGCTGACGATGAAGCCAGAGCCTTCGCCGCGCTGCACTTCGTCGTCTTGCTGCAACGCAGGTGCGCGGCGCCTCAGGGGCAAGCGCGTGCCCTCGGGCGCCCGCTCGGTGGTGCGGATGTTCACCACAGCCGAGCCCACCTTCTCCACCAGGTCGGCAAAGTCGGGAAGTTCACGCGCCTGGGCGTGGCCGGCCTGAGGCCAAATCACCGCAGACGCCAACACCAGCACGCCCACTCCCCTGATCATGGCCCGTTGCCATGAGGACCCGCGCGACAAACTCGGTTGCATGAAATACCTCACAAGAGAATGGGAGCCCACCAAGTCAGTCTGGAGAACGCCGACGAGGCAACGGCGCCTTCCGGCGCAGTGCAATCATCGTGTGCAAATTCTCTTCGAAAGTCGTGGTCCGTGCAGCGGACCAACGTCACCGGCTGCACGACTCAGCGACTGCGCTCCAGGCCTTCGGCAAACAGTCGCAGCGTGGGGGCTGGCACGTCACCCAGCAGCGTCACCCACCAGTCGCCCTGGCGGCGCATCAGGGTCTGGGTCGCGCCGATCGCCGTGTGCATGGGGCGGGTGTGGCGCTCGGCCCGGTAGGGCTCGATGAACACCGACACCGAGGTGATGCCATCGGAGTACACCGCCTGCAGCATCTGCGGCTCACCGGCCGCCTGCACGGCCACCGCCGAGGCGGCAGCCACACGCAGCGGACCATCGAGCGGGCGTTTCACGCAGCTGATCTGTTGAAAACCCGGCACCTTGGCAGAGAAGTTCCAGCCCTCAGCGGACCACTTCGTGGACTGCGCGGCGGTGCGGACCACCCGGAAACCGTCGAGCTTGCGCACCGGCTGCAGCAGGCTGTCGACCGAGGGATGGCCGCCCACGGTCAGGTCGGAGAAGGCCGACGATTCGAGCACGCTGCCACGTTCGTTGAGTACCTCGGTGCGAAGCAGCAGGCCGGTGGCCTTGTCGGCCCAGAGGCGGTAGCCGTAGCGGTGGGCGTCACGCGGGCGCAGCACCAGCACGTGGGCATCGCGACCCGCCACACGCTCCACGCCGCTGGTGCGCAGCTCGTAGAAGTCGGTCAGCTGATCACCACCGGCGTGAACCAGGCCGGGGAATGAGCTGGTCTGGTCGCGCGGCTCCACCATGGCCAATCGGCGCTCCGGCCAGATGGTGTGAATCTGGTCGTTGTGGCGAACCACCAGGCGAGGCTGGCCATCGAGCGACTCGATGCGTTCGTACTGATCGCGGCCTTCAGCGTAGTGCGTGATGCGCGAACTCGCGACCATGCCACCCGAACTCACGATCACCGTGCCCTGGTAGCTGCGTTTGCTCGCAGCTTCTTGGATGCGCACGAACCAGGCTTTGGTCTCACGCTGTTCGACCAGGGTGTCACCGCTGATGAGTGCCGTGTCCGCGCCCAGGGCCGTGGAGGCCGCGCAGACGAGGGACAGCAGCGCACCGCGCGACAAACGCGCCAGCGAGCGGGCTGTCACGAGCTCAGCGACCATCGGCTGCGGCATTGCGCAAGAACCCCGACGGACCGCCCGGGGCAGAGCTGCCCCCGAATTTCTTGTGCGCCGCGAGGTAATCGTCGAGACGCGCATCGCGCACCAGCTTGCCGTTGAGGACGTCATCGGCCGGTTCCACGACCCGATCGGCAGCGCGCTCCAGCTGCGGTGCCGAGGCCACACTCACCGTCGTCACCAGAGGCGACGGCCCCTGGGCGAGCGTGCTGTCGGATGCTGTCGGCGTGCCACCGGTCATCTGTGTGACCACCAAGACCACGCCCACCGCCGCAAAGCCAGCGGCCACGGCCATCGCGTTGCGCCATGGGCGAGACACCTTGACGGGAGGCGCCACTGCAGCCGGGGTGGCCAGTGGTTCGGGCGCAAGCACCACGGGCTCTTGCGCCAGACGGGCGCGCAGCCCGGCCATGAAATCGAGGTCACGGGAAACCGGCGTGGCGAGGTCGTCCGAGCGCATCACGTCGCCAATGAGGTGATAGGCATGCCAGGACGCCCGGGCGTCCTCGCGCTCGCGCCAGTCGGCACACGCCGCACCCACCGACGCCTCGTCCAACTCGCCGTCGAGCAGCGCGGACAGCGCCCGCGCCTTCAGCAAGGCGGCGTCGGCCGCTCTTGACTTGTCATCAGACTTCTCAGTAGCCATCTGCATCTCCATCAGCGTCGGCGTAGCAACCCATGACCCCAGCCCAGGCTGGTGAGCCCGGACCTTCCAGCAGGCACGCGTCAACCAACGCGAGCCCCTTCAGCGAAGCCGCGCTCACCAGCGCGTGCCTTCGCGTGTGTCCAGCAGTGGACGCAACCGCGTGGCAATCGCCTCGCGCGCCCGGAAGATTCTGGACCGTACCGTGCCGATCGGACAGTTCATCAGCTCGGCAATTTCCTCGTAACTCAACCCTTCGATCTCGCGCAGCGTGATGGCCTGTTTCAGGTCATCGGACAAGGCATCGATCGCCGCGTTGACCGCGGCGGCAATCTCCTTGCTGGCAAGTATGGCTTCCGGGGTTTCGCCGTTGGTTAGTTCGTTCTCGACGCGGGAAGTTTCATCGTCGTCATCACGCGATGCACGTGCGGATTCCGTCACGAGAGGATCTCGTTTCAGCCCCACCAGCGCTTTTTTGGCCGTGTTGACGGCGATGCGGTACAGCCAGGTGTAAAAAGCGCTGTCGCCGCGGAACTGGGGAATGGCCCGGTAAGCCCGGATGAAAGTCTCCTGGGCGATGTCAGGCACCAGGTCGACGTCGCGCACCATGCGGCCGATGAGGCGCTCGATCCGGCGCTGGTACTTGACCACCAGCATCTCGAAGGCCTTCACGTCACCGCGTTTGACACGCTCGATCAGCGGGGCGTCGGCATCAGGGTTCTGGGTCATGGCTGTGGCGCCCCGCCCAGTGCAGCGGCGACGAAGCCGCCTGCATCGCTTCGGCCCGAATGCACGGTGCAGCGCAGTGCATGCCACACCGCTTCATGGCCCCGTTGTTGAACCGGCACCCAGCGCGCTTGCCAGGGGGCGAAGCCGGCGTCCAACGGCAGCAGACGCAGCAGCATCCAGGGGCCGAGGTCGACAGCCAGCTGCAACTCGCAGCGCTGCGGCGCGTGAAAGGGCCCGTGAAGCGGCGAGCCGGAAGATCCGACGTGCCAATGCTGGGTGTCCCAGTGAAGCTGAAGCGGACGGATGCGGGCCAGGCCGGCCAAGCCGACCCATGACGCCACGAGCAGGCTCAGGGTCCATGCGGCCGCCCACACCGGCAGACTGCGGGTGGCGAGCCAGGCGGCCACCACCGTCGTCAGCAGCAAGGCGATGGCGCCCAACAGCGCACGCCACACGCCAAAGCGGTGCACATTGAACTGGAGGGCGGCCGGAGCGTGCATCAGCGGCAGCGCGGCGTCAGGCGCGCTGCAGGCACGGCAAGTCGCACGGCAAGGCGCAAGGCAAGTCGCAAGAAAAGACGGCCGGCAAGAGGCGCAAGGCGCTCAAATGCGCTCAAATGCGCTTGAACACCAGCGTGCCGTTGGTGCCGCCGAAGCCGAAGTTGTTCTTGACGGCGTACTCGATCTTCATCTGCCGGGCCTCGTTGGCGCAGTAGTCCAGGTCGCACTCAGGGTCCTGGTTGAAGATGTTGATGGTGGGTGGTGCCACCTGCTGGTTGATCGCCAGCACCGTGAACACCGACTCGATGCCACCCGCACCGCCGAGCAAATGCCCTGTCATGGATTTGGTGGAGCTGACGACCACCTTGTGCGCGTGATCGCCGAACGCGAGTTTCACGGCATTGGTTTCGTTCAGGTCACCCAGCGGGGTGGAGGTGCCGTGCGCATTCAGGTACTGGACCTGGTCGGCATTGATGCCGGCATTGCGCAGCGAGGCCTTCATGGACCGCTTGGGGCCGTCGACGTTGGGCGCGGTCATGTGGAAGGCGTCTCCGCCCATGCCGAAGCCCGCCAGCTCCGCGTAGATCTTGGCGCCACGGCGCTTGGCGTGTTCATACTCTTCGAGCACGAGCACGCCGGAGCCTTCGCCGAGCACAAAGCCGTCGCGGTCGCGGTCCCAGGGGCGCGAGGCCGTCTTGGGATCGTCGTTGCGTGTGGACAGTGCGCGTGCCGCAGCAAAGCCGCCGATGCCCAATGGCGACACCGTGGACTCTGCGCCCCCGGCAATCATCACATCGGCATCGCCGTATTCAATCAGGCGCCCGGCCTCGCCGATGCAGTGCAAGCCCGTGGTGCAGGCCGTCACGATCGCCAGGTTGGGGCCCTGAAAACCGAATTTGATGGAGACGTGCCCCGAGATCATGTTGATGATCGACGCAGGCACGAAGAACGGCGACACGCGGCGCGGGCCGCGTGCCACCAGTTCCGCATGGGTTTCTTCGATCAGCGGCAAGCCGCCGATGCCCGAACCCACGATACAGCCGATGCGCTCGGCCATTTCCTCACTCAGCTGGTCACCCGTGGGCAGACCCGAGTCGCGCACCGCTTCGATGGACGCCGCCAATCCGTAATGGATGAAGGTGTCCATGTGGCGGGCTTCCTTGGCAGGAATGACGTCTTCGATCTTGAACCCCTTCACCTCCCCTGCGAACTGGCAGGAGAAGTTCGACGCGTCGAACTTGGTGATGGTGTCAATGCCGGAACGGCCTGCAAGGATATTGGCCCAGCCCTCAGCCACCGTGTTGCCCACGGGGCTGATCAGACCGAGACCAGTGACTACGACGCGACGGCGGGTCATACGCAAAGTGCCTGTGAGAGTGAGGACAGGCCGATCAGGCCTTCTGGTTCTTCAGCGCGTAGTCGATCGCCAGCTGAACGGTGGTGATCTTCTCGGCTTCTTCATCAGGGATTTCGATGCCGAACTCATCTTCCAACGCCATCACCAGTTCCACGGTGTCGAGCGAGTCGGCGCCCAGATCGGCCACGAAGGCCTTGTCGTTGGACACATCGGCCTCAGGCACGCCGAGTTGTTCGGCAATGATTTTCTTCACACGTGCTTCGATATCGCTCATGACTCCTCCAGGAGGGTTTACTTAAGACAGCCCGAGATTCTACGGCTTGTGAGATGTCTGCTCCCAGACACCCCCAGCACGCGCCGGTCGGGCTCGATAACCGGATCAAACCGGCACCGTCAAAATGACGGTGCCGGGCCTCAATTCATGTACATGCCACCGTTCACATGCAGCTCGGAGCCGGTGATGTAGCCGGCCTGCGCCGACGCCAGAAAGCTCACTGCATGGGCGATGTCGTCGGCCGCACCCAGGCGGCCCAACGGGATTTGTGACTTCAGCGCTGCAATCTGCGGCTCGGACAGCTCGCGGGTCATGTCGGTCTCGATGAAACCAGGGGCCACGCAGTTGACGGTGATGCCCCGGCTGCCGAGCTCACGCGCCAGCGCCCGGGTCATGCCCGCCACGCCGGCCTTGGCGGCAGCATAGTTGGCCTGGCCGGCGTTGCCGCTGGCGCCCACGACCGATGTGATGTTGATGATGCGGCCGAAGCGCTGCTTCATCATCGGGCGCATGACGGCGCGGCTCGCGCGGAACACGGCCTTCAGGTTGGTGTCGAGCACGGCGTCCCAGTCGTCGTCTTTCATGCGCATCGACAGCGTGTCGCGCGTGATGCCGGCGTTGTTGACCAGCACGTGCAGGCCACCCTGCGTCTTGACGATGTGGTCGACAGCCGCATCGACCCCCGGGCCGTCGTTCACGTTCAGGCACAGACCGCGGCTGCCCGGGAAGGCAGCCAGCGCCTCCGAGATGGCGGCCGCGCCCGACTCGGTGGTGGCGGTGCCGATGACCTGGAAGCCCTTGGCCGCCAGCTCGAGCGCAATGGCCCGGCCGATGCCGCGCGAAGCGCCCGTGACCAGGGCCACTTGGGCGTTGGACGTGGACACAGCGGTGCTCATGCCAGCACCCCGCGCACGTCGGCCAGCGAGGCTGGGTCGAACAAGGGCGAGCCCACGGCGTCGGCCTCAATGCGCTTGACCATGCCGGCCAGCACCTTGCCCGGGCCGCACTCGACGATGTTCACGATGCCACGCGCGCGGATCGCCTGAATGGTTTCGACCCAGCGCACCGGCCCGAAGGCCTGACGGTAGAGCGCGTCACGAATGGCATCGGCTTCGCTGAAGGTGGCCACGTCGATGTTGTTGATGACGGGGATGGACGGCACGGCAAAGCTCGTTGCAGCCAGGCGCGTCTTGAGCTGTTCGGCCGCCGGCTTCATGAGGCTCGAGTGAAAGGGTGCCGACACCGACAACAGCAGCGCACGCTTGGCGCCCTTGGCCTTCAGCACCTCGCAGGCGCGCTCGACCGCGGCCTTGGTGCCGGCGATGACCGTCTGCTTGGGGTCGTTGAAATTGACGGCCTCGACCGGCTCGCCCGCGGCGGCAGCCGCTTCGGCGCAGCCTTCGCGCACGGCGGCGGCGTCAAGGCCGAGGATGGCGGCCATGCCGCCCGCACCCACGGGCACGGCGTCTTGCATGGCTTGCGCACGAAAACGCACCAGCGGCACCGCATCGCGCAGACTGAGCGCGCCTGCGGCGACGAGCGCGGTGTACTCGCCCAGCGAGTGCCCGGCCACGACGGCAGGCTGCAAGCCGGTTTCGGCCAGCCAGGCACGCAGGCAGGCCACGCCCGCGGTGAGCATGACCGGTTGGGTGTTGGTGGTGAGGGCCAAGGCATCGGCAGGGCCTTGAGCGATCAGGCGGCCGATGTCTTCGCCGAGGGCTTCAGACGCCTCGGCGAGGGTGTCGCGCACAGCGGCGTGGTCACCCCAGGCGTCGAGCATGCCGACGGTCTGGGAGCCCTGGCCTGGAAATACGAATGCAAACGGAGTCATGACGGCGTGCTCGGGTCGCGGCTGAATGGAATCAGGAAATGGATCAGAAACAGAAACAGCGTGTGCTCAGAGATCGAACAGCACGGCGCCCCAGGTGAAGCCACCGCCCACGCCCTCGAGCATGACAGTGTCTCCCACACGGATGGTGCCCTTGCGCACCGCGGTATCAAGAGCCAGCGGAATGGAAGCGGCCGAGGTGTTGCCGTGCTGATCGACGGTGACGATGAGCTTGTCGAGCGACATCTTCAGCTTCTTGGCCGTGCCGTGCATGATGCGGATGTTGGCCTGATGGGGCACGAGCCAGTCGATATCGGCCTCGGTCTTGCCGGCCTTGGCCAGCACCGAGCGCGCCACTTCATCGAGCACGCCGACCGCCAGCTTGAACACCGCCTGCCCGTCCATCTTGAGGAAGGCATCGCCGAGCAGCTGCCCACCCGACACGGCACCCGGCGTGCAGAGGATGTCGCTGTGGCGCCCGTCGGCATGGAGCTCGCACGCGAGGATGCCAGGTGCCTCGCTGGCCTCGAGCACCACGGCGCCGGCGCCGTCACCGAACAGCACGCAGGTGGTGCGGTCGTTGAAATCGAGCAGGCGCGAGAATACCTCAGCACCGATGACCAGGGCCTTCTTGGCGGCGCCGGTGCGGATCATGGAATCGGCCACGGTCAGCGCATAGACAAAACCCGAGCACACCGCCTGCACGTCAAACGCCGCGCCGCCATGGATGCCCAGCTTGCGCTGGACGATGCACGCGGTGGACGGGAACACCATGTCAGGGGTGGACGTGGCGAGGATGATGAGGTCGATGTCGGCCGCGGCCACGCCGGCGGCGTCGAGCGCCTGCTGGGCGGCAGCGACTGCCAGGTCACTGCAGGGCACACCGGGCTCGACAAAATGACGGGCCTGGATGCCGGTGCGCGCAACGATCCATTCGTCGGACGTCTCGACACCCTGCCCCGCCAGCCGTTCGGCCAGCTGGGCGTTGGTCAGGCGCGTCGGTGGCAGGTAGCTGCCTGTCCCGGTGATGCGCGAATAAAGGGCAGAAGAAGATGAAGTCATGCAGCGAGGGCGGTGCCCGGGTCCGACGATAGGTCCGAACGAACTGCCTCGGAGGGCAGCGCCTGGAGTGTGTCGTGGATCTGGTCACGCACCCGGTCAAGCAAACGGTTGCGGGCCGCATCATAAGCCCGATTGAGCGCCTGCTCGAACGCGAAGGCGTCGGCCGAGCCATGGCTCTTGAAAACCAGACCCCGCAAACCCAGCAGGGCTGCGCCGTTGTAGCGGCGTGAATCGGCCCGCGCCTTGAAGGCAGTGAGCACGGGGAGCACCACCACGGCGGCCATTTTGGTGAACACGTTGCGGGCGAATTCCTGCTTCAGAAAGTTCACGAACAGGCCGGCAATGCCTTCGGCGGCCTTCAGGGCCACATTGCCCACGAAGCCGTCGCAGACGACGACATCGGTCGTGCCCTTGAAGATGTCGTTGCCTTCCACGTTGCCGTAGAAGTTGATCAACCCGCGGTCCCCCACTTCGCGCAGCAACTGGCCGGCGCGCTTGATGACTTCGCTGCCCTTGATGGCTTCTTCGCCGATGTTCAGCAGGCCCACCGTCGGGTTGACCTTGCCTTCGACGGCCGACACGAGCGCACTGCCCATGACGGCGAACTGCAGCAGGTGAGCCGGGGTGGAATCGACGTTGGCCCCGAGATCGAGCACCGTGGTGAAGCCATCCAACTGGTTGGGCATGACCGTGGCAATGGCCGGCCGGTCGATGCCGTCGAGGGTCTTGAGCAGGTAACGGGCGAGCGCCATGAGTGCGCCCGTGTTGCCAGCCGACACGCACACGTCTGCCAGCCCGCGGCCACCGTCGGCACCCGGCTTCACCTGGGTGAGGGCAATGCGCAGCGAAGAGTCTTTCTTGCGGCGCAGCGCGATCTCGACCGGGTCGTCCATCTCGACCACCTCGGTTGCCGGCACGATGGTGCAGCGGTCCCAGGTACGGGCCTCGGCCAGCGCATCGGGGCGGCCAACCAGCAAGACCTGAGCGCGCGGATGCGCAGCCAGGAACGCCTTGCAGGCCGGCAGCGTGACCGAAGGACCGTGGTCCCCGCCCATGCAATCGACCGACACGCGCACGACATCGAGGGGGGATAAGACGGGCGAATTCATCGGAAAACGAACAAACGCGCAACCGAGCGCGAGGCGCTCGAAGAATGCCTTGGCAAGATTGCAGCAGAAACACAAACGCCCGGCGCGACGCTACAGCGTGGGCCGGGCGAGTGAGCAACATCCATCATGATCAACCAGGGCGCCTGAGCCGCGAGAAAATTCGCGATCCGGGCACGCGCTGTTAAATCAGGCGTCTGCCTTGGTCTTGAAGATCTTGCGCCCACGGTAGAAACCGGTGGGGCTGATGTGGTGACGCAGGTGGGTTTCACCCGTGGTCGTTTCGACCGCGGTGCCCGGCGTGCTCAGGGCGTAGTGGGCGCGGTGCATACCACGCTTGGAAGGCGACTTCTTGTTTTGCTGAACGGCCATGAATAGCTCCTGGGGAATCGAGCTGGTTCTGCTGGGCTCTGACTGGCCTTCTCGGGCTCCCCACTGCCCGGTGACGGGAGAGAGAGGGCAGAAGGCTGCGGAAAGAGTCTCACGGCAGAGACCAGGATGGTGCGTGCCTTGCACGACACCGTGTCGGAAAAGCCTGTGATTCTAGCATGCACAAACGGCAGTTCGGCAAACTGAGTTTTCACGACCCACTGGCCGTGACACAAGACTCAGTTGGGCAGCTTGCCCTTCTTGAGCGCAGCCAGCGCCGCAAACGGGTGGGGCGTGTCGTCGGGCGGCAGCTCGGCGGTCGATGCCACCAGCGGCTCGGGGCACACCTCGTGGCGCGGCACCAAGGGCAACGCGAGCAGCAGTTCGTCTTCGATGAGTTCGGCCACGTCGAGCGAGCGCGAGAAGGCCAGCACGTCGTCTTCGCTGTCGATGTCGAGTTCGGCCGCAGCAGCCTCACCGTGCACGAACATGAACGAACGCTCGATGGCGACGGGTGCCATCACGGGTTTCAGGCAGCGCTGGCACTCGAGCATCACCTTGGCGCCCGAGGCGACGTGCAGCCACGTTTGCGTGGGACCGCCCCGCACCTCGCGACGCTCACCCTCGACGCGCCAGGAGACATCTTCGTGGTGCCCGGTGGCATCGCGCAGCACCGACTCGTCCAGGCGAGGCAGGCGAGACAGCGGCCACTGGCCCTGCAAGGTGGCGCCGTCTTTGGCGAAGGCTTCGACGTCGAGCTGGAACGGATCATGGACACGGGAATTCATGGCTGCATTTTACGGTGCTCTCGCGCGCAGCGCGCCCGTCCCTGCACGGGTCGCGATGGGACAATGCGGCATGACTTCGCGACCCGCCCTGATTCTCGGCTCCACCTCCCGCTACCGGCGCGAGTTGCTCCAACGCCTCGGCGTGCCGTTCGAAGTCGCCGCCCCCGAGGTCGACGAAACCCCGCGGCCCGGCGAGCGCCCGGTCGACCTGGCCGTGCGGCTCGCGTTGCACAAGGCGCGCGACGTGGCAGCGCGCTTCCCCGATGCCGTGGTGATCGGCTCCGACCAGGTCGCCGACCTCGAAGGTGAGCCACTCGGCAAGCCGGGCACCCACGAGCGCGCCGTGGCCCAGCTCACCGCCATGCGCGGCCGAGAGGTGCGCTTTCACACGGCCGTGGCCGTGGTGCACGCACAGCGCGGCCTGACCCGCGAGGCGCTGGTCACGGTGACCGTGCGTTTCAGGCCCCTGACCGATGCCCACATCGAGCGTTACCTGCAACTGGAGCTGCCTTACGACTGCGCAGGCAGCGCCAAGGCCGAGGGCCTGGGCATCAGCCTGTTATCGGCCATCGAGTCGGACGACCCCACGGCCCTCATCGGCCTGCCCTTGATCCAGACCTGCGCGCTGCTGCGCGAGGCCGGCATCGACCCCCTGTCACTCTGACCTTCCTCACCCCTTCCTGGCTCCCCATGACCGGCACCCTCTACCTCGTTCCCAACACCCTCGACTTCGGCGTCACGAGCGAGGGCGATCTGCAAGACGTGCTGCCGCTGGGGGCCATCCGCATCGCCGCGCGGCTGCAGCACTGGGTGGCCGAAAACGCCAAGACCACGCGCGCCTTCCTGAAACGGGTGGACGGGGTCGTGACCCTGAGCGCGCCGCTGCAAAGCCTGTCGATCGTGGAGTTGCCGCGGCCGCCCAAAGGTGCGCGCAATGCCATCACCCCCGATCTGAAGCCATTGCTCGCTGCCGCCAAGGCAGGTCACGACATCGGCCTGATCTCGGAAGCGGGGCTGCCCGCCATTGCCGACCCTGGCGCTGCGCTGGTGCAGGCGGCACATGCCATGGGCATTGCGGTGGTGAGCCTGTCCGGGCCGAGCTCTCTGATGCTCGCCCTCGCGTCGAGCGGCCTCAACGGACAGAGCTTCGCATTCGTCGGCTACCTGCCGGTGGACGCCACCGAACGGGGCCAGCGCATCAAGGAGCTGGAAAGCCTGTCGAAACGCGCGTCGCAGACGCAGCTGATGATCGAGACCCCCTACCGGAACGAGGCGCTGCTCAGCGCGCTCATCACCCACCTGCGCGGCGACAGCTGGTTGTCGGTGAGTTCGGGCCTCACGCTGCCTGGCGCATGGACGCGCACGGAGCGTGTGTCGACCTGGAAGAGTTCGCCACGCGCCGTGGCGAACGATGTGCCGGCCGTATTTTCACTGCTGGCAGGCTGAGACCCCGTTCATGGCGCTGTGCGGCATCCCTGCCCACAGCCCTTCGGACACTCACTCGCTGACTTTGGCACCGAAAAGTGCGGCGATCTTCTTCTTGGGTTTGATGTTGGCCGACACGCGGGCCGCGGCCGCCGAGGGGGTTTTGGACTCCCACGCTGGCTCGGCACCGCTCGAGCTGGGCTCGTAGGGCTTGTCGAAAAACGGGTCGCGCGGGGCACGGTTCTGCACCGGCGCAGGTGGACGCGGCGGGCGGGAGTAGCTGGCGGCGCTCTCGTCGCGCACACGCACGGGGCGATCGTCACGGCGCTCGCTGCGGCCATCAGCTCGGCCATCAGAGCGGCCCTCGCTGCTGGCGTCAGGCCGGTTGTCGACACGCGGCTCGCCGCGGCCTTCACGCTCCTGGCGCGGGGGCCGCGAGGTGTCGAACTCGAGGGGTTCAAGCTCGAGCTTTTTCTTGATGAGCTTTTCGATGTCACCCACCAGGCGGGCGTCTTCGCGCGTGACCAGGGTCACGGCCAGACCCGAAGCCCCGGCCCGGCCCGTGCGGCCGATGCGGTGCACGTAGTCTTCGGCGTTGAAGGGCACGTCGAAATTGAACACGGCCGGCAGGTCGGCGATGTCCAGCCCGCGGGCAGCGACGTCGGTGCAGACCAGCACGTCGACCTCGCCGGCCTTGAAGGCCTGCAGCGCTTTCAGGCGCTCGTCTTGTGACTTGTCGCCATGCAAGGCATTGGTCTTCAGGCCGTCACGCTCGAGCGAACGGGCCAGGCGGGCGCAGCCCAGCTTGGAGTTCACGAACACGATGGCCTGCTTGATGCCGCGGTCGCGAAGAACCTTGACCACGGCGGCGCGCTTGTCGTCGGTGGTGACGCTATAGAAGCGTTGCTCCACGTTGGTGGCGGTGGCATTGGGGCGGGCCACTTCCACCAGCACCGGGTCTTGCAGGTAGCTTTCGGCCAGCCGCTTGATCTCGTTGGAGAACGTGGCCGAGAACAGCAGGGTCTGGCGCTGCTTGGGCAGGTAGCTCAGGATGCGCTGCAGATCGGGCAGGAAGCCGATGTCGAGCATGCGGTCGGCTTCGTCGAGCACGACGTACTCGACCTGGTTGAGCACGCAGTTCTTGGCTTCGATGTGGTCGAGCAGACGACCCGGCGTGGCAATCAGCACCTCGACACCGGCCTTGAGCTCGAGCGTCTGGGGCTTCATGTCGATGCCGCCGAACACGCAGGCCACACGCAGCTTGCTGTGCTTGGCATAGGCCTTCACGTTGTTGGCCACCTGGTCGGCCAGTTCACGCGTGGGCGCCAGCACCAAGGCACGCACCGGATGGCGGGCAGGCGACACGCTGGCGCTTTCGTGGCGCAGCATCTTCTGCAGCAGCGGCAGCGAGAACGCGGCCGTCTTGCCGGTGCCGGTTTGAGCGGCACCCATCACGTCGCGTCCGGCGAGCACGATGGGGATCGCCTTCGCCTGGATGGGCGTCATGCGGGTGTAGCCTGAATCCAGAATGGCGCGGTTGAGCACCGGCGCCAGGTTCAGCGCCGAGAACTCCATGGGCGCTGCAGCGGCTTCGGCGGCCAGCGTGGCCTCGTGCTGGGCTTCGGCCGACAGCACGGGGGCTGCCTCGGCCGCAGAGGCTGGCGCAGCGGAATTCCCAGGCAAGACGGGGGCAACCGCCGCGTTGGAAGCGGGGGCAAGAGCGTGCGCGTCAATGGCGCCAGGATTTTCCTGAGGGGTATCGGTCATCCTCTGATTATCCCCTTTATCACGGCTGGCGCGGAAAACAGTCCCTGCTGACCACTAGAATTCGTCTAATACCCGCTCAGTTCAGGCGGACTTCCATGAACCTGGCCACTTGCGGCACCGGCTTCATTGGCGTGACGCCAGCGCTGCTGCAAGCCCGAACGGAAACTCGCCTGGAAGCCCGCCGAGACCTTCAAGAGCGGCATCCGCAAGACCGTACAGTGGGCCTCGCGAATCCTGAGTGGGTACAGATCGTGCAGCGCGGTTTCTGCCGCGACGGGCTCGACGGAGCTGCGTCGGGCGCCAGTCACATTGATTTGTTCGAATCGAACAGATCACCGCAATCCACCACGAGGTTCGAGATGAAGATTCTGTTGTTCGGCAAAAACGGCCAGGTCGGATGGGAGTTGCAGCGTGCATTGGCACCTCTGGGTGAGGTGGTGGCGCTCGGCACGTCCGGTCAAGACCACCTGCGCGGTGATTTCAACGACCCCGAAAGCCTGGCCGCCACCGTGCGTGCGGTCGCACCTGACATCATCGTGAACGCTGCCGCCCACACGGCGGTCGACAAGGCGGAGAGCGAGGCCGAACGCGCGCGCGCCATCAACGCCGCCGCACCGGGCGTGCTGGCCCGTGAGGCCGCAGCGCGCGGCGCCTGGTTGCTTCACTACAGCACGGACTACGTGTTCGACGGCAGCGGCACCACACCCTGGACCGAAGACGCCCCCACCGGCCCGCTGAGCGTCTACGGACACACCAAGCTCGAAGGCGAACAGGCCATCCGCGCCAGCGGTTGCCGTCACCTGATTCTGCGCACCAGCTGGGTCTACGCCGCGCGCGGCGGCAACTTCGCCAAGACCATGCTGAGGTTGGCTGGAGAGCGCGACCGCTTGACGGTCATCAGCGACCAGATCGGGGCCCCCACGGGCGCCGACCTGCTGGCCGATGTGGCGGCCCACGCCTTGAGAACCGCACAGCAGCGGCCCGAGGTGTCAGGCACCTACCATGTGGCCGCCGCTGGAGAAACCAGCTGGCACGGGTACGCCCGCCATGTGATCGAACACGCCCGCGCTGCGGGCAAGCCCATCAAGGTGGCGTCGACCGACATCGAGGCGGTGCCCACGAGCGCCTTTCCCACGCCGGCCCGCCGGCCCGGCAACTCGCGGCTGTCGACCGACAAACTGCGCACGGTCTTCGGCCTGAGCCTGCCTGCATGGCAGTCGGGCGTGGAGCGCATGCTGACCGAAATCGGCTGAGGGGACGCCGGAGGGGCAGGCTCGCCCAGCCGGCCCGCCCCAGCGCAGTCGTCAGCCCAGCAGCTTGGCGATGGTGGCGATCACGCGGTCTTGCTGCTCGTCGGTCATGTTGGAGCCCGAAGGCAGGCAAATGCCGTTCTCGAACAACTGCTGCGACACCGACACATCGCTGTGGGTGAAGTAGCGTGAGCCGGCAAACACCGGTTGCAGCTGCATCGGCTTCCACACCGGACGCGCCTCGATGCGTTCGGCCGCCAGCCGCTGCATCAGCTCGGTCACGGAGATCGGGCTTTTTGCGCGGTTGATGGTGCACGCGGTGAGCCAGTGGTTCGAGAAACTCCACGCAGGCTCGGGCATCCACTCGATGGCCTCGATGTGCTTCAGGCCCTCTTGATAGCGGGCAAAGACACGCCGGCGCGATGCGACGCGGTCGCCCAGCACCCGCAGCTGACCGCGCCCCACACCCGCCAGGATGTTGCTCATCCGGTAGTTGTAGCCGATCACCGTGTGCTCATAGTGCGCCGCCGGTTCGCGGGCCTGGGTGGCCAGAAACCGGGCCCGCTTGATGAGCGCTTCGTCATCGGACACCAGCATGCCGCCGCCAGAGGTCGTGATGATCTTGTTGCCGTTGAAGGAGAAGATGCCCAGCTCGCCGAAGGTGCCGCTGGCGCGGCCTTTGTAGGTGGCACCGAGCGACTCGGCCGCGTCTTCGACCATCGGCACCTTGTAGGCCTTGCACAGGGCCACGATCGGGTCCATGTCGGCACTCTGGCCGTACAGGTTCACCACGATGACGGCCTTGGGCAGCCGGCCCGACGCGCGGGCGTCGACGAACGCCTTCTCGAGGGCCGCGGGTGACATGTTCCAGCTCTCGGGCTCGGAATCGATGAACACCGGCTCGGCGCCTTGGTAAAAGATGGGGTTCGCACTGGCCGCAAAGGTCAGCGCAGAACAGAACACCGTGTCGCCGCGCGTCACGTCGAGCAGCACGAGCGCCAGATGAATGGCGGCCGTGCCCGAACTCACCGCGGCCGCGTGGCGCACGCCCACCCATTGGCCCAGCTCTGCTTCGAAAGCATCCACATTGGGGCCCAGCGGGGCGATCCAGTTGGTGCGAAACGCCTCGTCGACGTACTCACGCTCATGGATGCCGAGGTGAGGCGTGGACAGCAGGATCTGCTCGTCGATGTCCTTGCGCAACAGCAACTGCAACACATGGCCTTGGCCGTCCACCACCGGGAGGTGGTTGATCGAGTGCTCGTTCATCAGCGTGAGCGCGCCTTGACGGGTATAGCCCGCTTCGAGCACGACCGACTGGATGTGGGCCAGTGGCTCGAGCGTGGCATCGAGCGACCCGCCATCGAGCAGCAGGCGGCGCAGGTCGCCGTCGGTCACCGTGCGTTCGAAGCGTCCACCTTCGTGGACGAGCAACAGCAGCCCCGTCCCGGCATCATCGAGTTTGCGCAAGGCGTCACGCACGCTGTCACCGCGTTTCACGAACGTCTTCTGGATATCACTCACATCAGCTCCTTCTGGCGGCCCGAGCAGGCACGCCGCAAAAAATCTCACCGGCCGGCACGGATCTCACGACCACCGCACCAGCACCAATCACCGCGCCCTCGCCGATGTCCACCCCAGGCAGCACGGTGGCGCCGGCGCCGATCAGCACCAATGCGCCCACGGTCACCCCACCACCCAGCGTGGCGTTGGGGGCGATGTGCGTGAAAGCGCCCACGACGCAGTCGTGGTCGACCACGGCACCGTGGTTGACGATCACCCCATCATGCACCGTGGCCGTGGGGGCCACGACGGCAGCCGCTGCCACGAACACGCCGTGGCCCAGCACAGCATGCGAAGAGACCACGGCCCGCGGATGAATCACGGTGCGGGCCTGAGCGCCTGCGCTCGAAAGCTGCGCATGAAGCCGCTGCCTCACCGGATTGTTGCCGATGGCCACATGGAAGTGATCGCCCGCATGGACGGCCTTCGCAATCGGGCCCTCGATGGCACAGCCGAGCAGCAGCTGCCCGGCCCTGGCGAGGTCGTCATCGGCGAAGCAGCGCTGCGACGATGGGTCACCGGACTGCAGCGCATCCATGACGACCTTGGCATGACCGCCCGCCCCGACGATGACCACGCGGGCGTCAATAGGCATTGCACTTGGCCAGCAGCGAGGGCGAGAGATCGAACGATGCGAGGTGGCCGGCGATGCGTGCCGCAGCCTGTCCGTCGCCGTACACATTGACCGACGGCAATCGCCCCCATGCCAAGGCCTGGGCGATGGCATGCTGCAGGGCGGCGGGCTCGGCTTCGGTGTCGATCACGTTGCGGTTGCGCTCACGCATGTGCTGGCGCGAGCCGATGTTGACGACCGGCGTGCCGAAACTCGCGGCCTCGATGATGCCGCTGCTGGAGTTGCCGAGGAGCACATCGGCTTCGGCCATCCAGCTGATGAACTGCGGCCGCGGCAGGTGGGTCTTCACGACGAAGCGGCCCGCTGTCTGCATGTCTTGCAGAACCTGGCGCACCCCTTCATTGCCGGCGTCGGAGTTGGGCATCAAGGCCATCACCTGACAGCCGGCATCGAGTGCGGCCTGGGCAGCGGCACGGGTGTCGCGCGCGGCGGTTTGAACTTCGTGCAGCACCGGGTGGTAGACAAACAGGGCCACGGGCTGGCGGGCGTCGAATCCGGCCTCGCTGCACAAGGTGTCGCGAGAGGCGGTGGCGAGCGCCACGATGCCATCGACACCCGGCGCGCCGGTGATGTGAACGGCATAGCCCCGCTCGCCCATGCGCACGAGGCGATCGCGGGCGTCGCTCGTGGCCACCAGATGCAGGTGAGCGAGCTTGGAGATGGCGTGGCGCACCGGTTCGTCGACCGTGCCCGAACGCTCGCCCCCGTGCAGGTGCACGACGGGTATGCCCAGATGGATGGCAGCGAGAGCGCCCGCGAGCATCTCGCCCCGGTCGCCAAGCAGCAGCAGCGCATCGGGGCGCAGGGCCTCGAGCGCATTGACAATGCCGATGAGCATGCTGCCCACGTTGCGGGCCATGGTGGCCTGCGACGCATCGGTCTGGTCGACCGGCACACGCGCGGCGATGTCGAAGCCCTGCTGCTCGATCTCGGTGACGGTAAGCCCGTACTGGGCCGACAGGTGCATGCCGGTCACGATGAGTTGCAGGCTCAAGCGGGGGTCCGCTGCAATGGCGCGCAGCGTCGCCGTCATGAGGCCGAAGTCGGCGCGGGTGCCGCTCAGGTAGCAGATGCGGCGCACGCCCGCGCGCTCAGCCTGGCTCACTCGACATCGCTCCATTGCAGCGTGCTGCCCGCCTTCACCGCCTGCTTCAGCTTGCGACCCAGCACCAGCTCGAGCTCCTTGGGCGCGATGCCGTTGCCAGGGCGCAGCAAGACCACGTCGTCGGCCGTGATGACGGCGCCCGCCGGCAGATCGGCCAGCGTCGTGACACTGCGCCGAACCAGGGCGCGCACCGGCAGTTCAGAGGCAGTGGGCTTTTTCTCGGTGCCGCCCAGGCACTGCTCGACGGTGCGGATCTGCGTGATCATCTGCGTCAACTCATCGAGCGACAACGACGCCTGGTGGTCAGGGCCGGGCAGGTTCTTGTCGAGCGTGAAGTGCTTTTCGATCACCGTGGCCCCCAGGGCGACGGCAGCGGTGGACACCGCCACGCCCAACGTGTGGTCGGAGTAGCCCACCGACACGCACGTGGCGGCCGCGATCGTCGCCATGGCACGCAAGTGCACGTCGTGTGGCGAGGCCGGGTAGTTGGAGGTGCAATGCAGGATGGTCAGCACCTCGGCCAACGGCCGGGTGAGACCCAGCCGCTGCCGCTCAGCGGCGATGACTTCCACGGCCTCGAGAATCTCGCCGAGGTCGGCCATGCCGGTGGAGAGAATCAGCGGCAGGTCCTTGGCCACGAGAAAGCGCAGGAACGGATGGTTGGTGATCTCACCCGACGGCACCTTGATGCGGCGCATGCCGAGCGCCACCAGAAAGTCGGCGGCCTCTTCATCGAAGGGCGTGGACATGAACTCGATGCCCTGCTCCGCACAGCGTGCAAAGAGGCGGCGGTGCAGGTCTTCCGACATTTCGAGCTGCTTGAGCATGCTGTGCTGGTCGCCGCCACCGGTGGCCTGCTTCTGGTACTCGGCCTTTTCAGCGCCCTGGCGAACCAGCTTGTCGGCGCTGAAGGTCTGGAACTTCACGGCATCGGCGCCGCAGCGCGCCGCCATGTCGACCAGCTGCAACGCGAGGTCTTCAGAACCGTTGTGGTTGACGCCGGCTTCGGCGATCACGAAAGTGGGTGTGCTGTGCATGTCACCAGACCGTGAGGCCGCCGTCGATGATCATGTTCTGGCCCGTGACGTAGGCCGACGCGTCGGACATCAGGTAGATGAGCGCGCCGCACAGATCGAGCGGGCCGCCCATGCGGCCCATGGGCACGCGCTGGCTGTAGCGGTCGACGAAGGTCTGGTTCTGGCCGCTGTAGATGCCCCCAGGCGTCAGCGCATTGACCCGCACGCCTTTGGCGCCCCAGTACGAGCTCAGGTACGACGTCAGGCCCCACAGCCCGGCCTTGCTGGCGCTGTAGACCGCCGGCGTGTTGATGGCGCGCCCCAGGTACTCGGAGCCTTCGTAGATGCGTTGGTCCGGCGCCACCACACCGTAGATCGACAGCACGTTGACCACACTGCCTTTGCCGGCGGCCGCCATGGCGCCACCGAAGACCTGGGCACACACCAGTGCGCCCGTCAGGTTGACCGACATGACGTGGTCCCAATCTTCGACGGGAAAGGTCTCGAAGGGCTCGAAGAAGTTGGGGCTCTTGGTGGCGGCGTTGTTGAGCAGGCCGTCGATCGGACCCAGCTTTTTCACCGCATCGTCGTACACGGCCTGAACGGCTGCGCGATCGCGGATGTCGGCGCGGTAGCCATGCAGCCGCGGGTTGGGCAGCGCGCTGCGCAGGCGATCGAGCGCCTCGTCGGCTGCATCGATGGCGACGACGGTGGCGCCCTCTTGCAGCAGCTCACGGCAGAAGTGCTCGCCGAGAATGCCTGCTGCCCCTGTCACTGCGACGACCTTGCCGTCGAGACTGAACCGATTCATTGCGCCTGCTCCAAGTGGGATGTCATCAGCATCTCGACGATGCGGAAATCAAGGGGACTGTCGATGTCGATCGAACGCTCTCTGGGCATGACGTGCATCTTGACGCGCCCGTTCCACAGGCCCTTCGACAGGCTGTGGGTGTGCCAGACGTAGATCGATGCGTTCATCGAATAGACATGAGGTGCCAGCTGCCGCGCCACGACCCCGCCACCCGCACCCGAGCACACCAGAGCGATGTTGCCATCGGGCTTGTGCTCGACCATGTTGAAGTACGGGTTCTTCTCGGACTCGAAGGCGGTGATCACGGCATCGGTCTGTGGATCGAGCAGGTCCATGCACGCGCGGATGTCGTCGATGGTGCGCAGCGGCGAGGTGGGGTCGAGATCGACGATGCGCTCGAACGGGCCGTGGTTGGCCGCCACCCAGTCGCACAGGTGCTGAATCACCGGAATCTTGGGCGCCGTGCCCGTGGCCAGCTCGGCAGGCCGCAGAAACGGGACCTGGGCACCATGGGCGGCCGCCACTTCGGCGATCTCGGCGTCGTCGGTCGAGACGTACACGGCCGAGACGCCCGGTGTGGCCAGGGCCTGACCGATGGTGTGGGCGATGAGCGGCCGGCCCAGCAGCGGGCGGATGTTCTTGCGCGGCACGCCGACGGAGCCGCCGCGGGCGCAGATGGTGACGATGGTTTTCATGAGAGCAGAGGCTGTTGTGCGTAGGCCTGCATCACGATGCCCAGTGATGCGATGCCTTCAGAGACAGGTTGTGCCGTGGGCACGCGATGAGCGATGGCGTTCAGCAGCTCGCGCATGGCTTCGATGTAAGTCGCGCTGACGTCGAAGGCTGCGTCGCCGAGATCGACCAGCCGCGCGCCCTCGGGCCCGGTGATGGTGAGGGTTCGGGAAGGCAGGTCCCATTCGGCCGAGGCCTGGTCGCCGACCACGCGGTAGCGCCGAAACGACCGGCGGCTCACGTAGTCGAGCTGCACCGTGGCCAGGGCCCCGCGCTGTGCGCGCAGCAGCAGGCAGGCACTGTCTTCGGTTTCGATCTCGAGCGACGAGCAGCGTGCGAGCTGGGCCTGCACGCTGGAGAAGTCGCCCAGGATCCAGCGCGCCGCGTCGATCTCATGGATGAGGTCGAACAGCACACCGCCACCCAGTTCGCGGCGAGCGCTGTAGCTTTGCCGGTAGTCTTGCGTCGGCCGCCAATCAGGCAGCCACTGCCCTGCCTCGAACGAGGCACGAACAACGGTGCCCAGCTCGCCGCTCGTCACGGTGCGATGGAGCTCACGCAGCGAGGGCAGGAAGCGAAGGTTGCAGCCCACGATGTTGACCGGCAGTGCCGCACCGGCAGTCGCGACGGCGGCCTGCAAGGCCTGCAGCTCCGCCGCATCGGTCAGCAAGGGTTTTTCAGCGTAGAACGGAATGCCGTGTTCGATGGCCGCCAGCAAGAAGCGCAGGTGCATGGAACTCGGGTTGGCGATGACCATGAGGTCTGGCCGCTTGGCCACTGCCTCGCTGAGCGAGCTCGACACCGTCACCTCACCCAGCTCCGACACGTCACGCGACCGACCGTCTTCGCGCAGCACGTCGAAATGCACCTCAGGCACCAGCCGCCGCAGGCTGGCCATGTGGCGCCGCCCGATCGAGCCGGTACCCACCATCAGGACATGCATCAGGACTCCGTTGCCATGCTGAACAGTCGACTCACAAAGCCAGGAACCGCCGCACCAGACTCAGCCCGATTTCGCCGCTGCGTTCGGGGTGAAACTGCGTGGCCATCAGGTTGTTGTTTTGCACGGCTGCGCAGATGCGGTGACCGCCGTAGAGGCAATCGGCCAGGCGATCGGCATCTCGCATCGGTTCGGCCGCGAACGAATGAACGAAGTACACCGCCGGGTGGGTGTCGACAATCGGTTCCAGCAGCGTGCCGGCCCAGCTGCGACCAGCAGCCGGCTCCACCAGGTGGTTCCAGCCGATGTGCGGCACACGTTGCGGCTTGCCATCGAGCGTGAGCGAAGGCACCGGCTTCACCCGGCCGGGCAAGATGCCCAGGCCGGCATGTTCGCCAAACTCTTCGCTGGCATCGAACAGCATCTGCATGCCGACACAGATGCCGAACATCGGACGCGTGGTGTGAGCGAAGTTGCGGATGGCATCGGCAAAGCCACGCGAATTGACTTCGTTCATGCTGTCGCGAAACGCACCGACACCCGGCACCACCAGGCGCTCGGCCTGGGCCACCGCGGCGGGGTCTTCAGTGACGAGCACCTCAGCGCCGCAGTGCTCGAAGGCTCGCGCCACGTTGAGCAGGTTGCACATGCCGTAATCGACGATCGTGATCTTGGGAGTGGGCATGTTCAGAACTTCCGTACGGGCAGGCCGTTCGCCAGGGCTGCCTCGCGAATGTCGACCAGGGAAAGTCGTTTGTAATGGAGGACATCGGCCATGGCCACGGCGTCGGCCAGGCCGACCGTCGCCGCCTCGACGAAGTGCTCGATGGAGCCCATGCCGCCGCTGGCAATGACGGGCACCGGAACGGCTTGGCTGACCTGACGCAACAGGTCGAGATCGAATCCGGAGCGGGTGCCTTCACGGTCTACGGCCGTGAGCAGGATTTCACCCGCCCCCAGCTCCACGCCGCGTTTCACCCACTCGAGCACATCGAGCCCGGTGCGTTCACGGCCGTTGTCGGTGTAAGCCTCCCACCGGCCGGGTGCGACCTGCTTGGCTTCGATCGACAACACCATGGCTTGCGAACCGAACCGATGCGCCACCTCGCTGATCAACTCGGGCCGGCCAATGGCCGCGGTGTTGATGGCGATCTTGTCGGCGCCTGAGCGAAGAATGAGACGGGCGTCGTCCACGGAGCGAATGCCCCCACCGACGGTGATCGGAATGAACACGTTCTCAGCAGTACGGCGAACGATGTCGCTGAGGTTGTTGCGGCCGTACAGGCTGGCCACGATGTCCATGTAGATCAACTCGTCGGCACCCGCTTCGTAGTAGCGGATGGCGTGTTCCTGGGGATCGCCCATGACACGCAGGCCTTCGAGCCGAATGCCCTTGATCAGGTTCGGCCCCTTGATGTCGAGCCGCGGAATGATGCGCAGATTGCTCATCGAATCACTTCTTCATGTCGTCGTGCCACACCGCGTGGCGCAGCTTCCACTGCTCGTCTTCCCACTTCCACAGGTGTGGCGAACGGAAGGTGTCGGTCAAACGGGTGAAGTACTCGCGTGTGAGGATGGGCTGCTCGAACATCTTGCTGGCCTCAGGGAACTCATTGGCTGGAATGCTGAGGTACTTGAAGATTTCGTCGGCGAAACGCTCCGGGAATTCGTGGTCGTAGCGCTTGACCAGCGCCACGCCTTCGTCACGCGTGATGTCCTTGGAACGGATTTCCTGGGCGGCGTCGTACGTGGCACGGCCGATGCCGAACTTGGTGCCGGTGGTGTAGTAGTGGAAGTCGTCGATGCGGTCGTCGATGCTGTTGTACTTGCTGTAGGTGCCGGGCGTGCGCTCTGGCGACGCCTCGAAACCACCGTGCTCCACCGAGTAGTAGTAGCAGGCTTGCGGGTGCCACTTGAGGTAGTAGCCGAGGTAGTGCACTTCGGTCTTCTTCTCTTCGATTTCGTTCGGGTTGGCCGGCAGGTACGGAATCAGGTCCTGTTGCTCAAGCCCGAAGTGCTTCTTCAGGTCAGGGACCGAGACGCCGCCGAGGCTGACCTTCGACTGGTCTTCTGCGGTGAAGTAAGACCAGTCGCGCTTGGCGCTGTCGGTGTCACCGATCGGGTTGCCATACTCGGCCTCGTTCTCGCCGTAGATCACCAGCGGGATGTTGAAGAGCAGCGACATCTTGGGTGCCAGCGCCTTCTGGCCGAACATGAACGCCTGGAACGGGTGGAACAGGTTGTCGACCGCCAGACGCGTGAGCAGGCGGTGCGCACGGCCGTTAGGCGTCATCAGGTAGTTGTCGTGGCCGGCATGGATCCAGCGCTGAAAATTGCGCCAGCCCCATTCGGTGTAGACGTGCGGCGCCCAGGTGACGGTGAGCGGGTGCATGCCGTACTTGGTGCGCAGGATGTGCGATGCATAGAAACTGTCTTTGCCGCCTGAGCCTGGCACCAGACAGTCGTAGCTGCCGTCTTTGCTGCGGTGGCGGTCGAGCAGGTCGCGCAGCGCGCGCTCGCGCTCGTCCCAGTCGATGGTGCCGTGCTTGCGCTCAGCGAACTTGCAAGCGTCGCAGACGCCGTCGTTGAAGGCGATGGTCGCCTTCTTGGAGTCCTTGGTGTGGGTGTACTCGACCGCGGAATTCGGGCGCTGGTTCGAGATGACGCACTTGGCGCAGAACGCGACGTTGGACGGGAGCCCGTACTTGGCCTCCAGCGGAGACGAGTCGGCGCCAAACTTGGACTTGTCGATCAGTTCAGGAAAAGGGATGCGCTTCATATCAAACTCCATCAGGTAATAACGATTCAATCACTTCGAGCACACGCCGGGTGGCGCCGCCATTCGCGTCTTGCGCCTGTGCTCTCGCGGGACCTTCGCTGCTGCGAACAGACAGCGCTGCGTGTTCCAGTGCAGCAGGAAGGTCTTCCGGCCCAGGCACCCCGGTGGACAAGCCCATTCGGGAGTACGGTGCATCCTCGGTAAAAACCGAGCAGTCTACTGTGACCACGGACCGTCCGGCAATCGATGCTTCGAGGCCAACAGTCGATGCCGTCACCACGACCAGGTCCACCGCCTGCAAAAGCACCGGCAACGGCTCGCTGCACGGGCTGAATTCAACATCGGTCTGGGCCGCGAACACCTCTTGTTCGCTGGGGTGGTAACGCACCACAAGCCGGTAGCCGGGATGCTCGGCCACGAAGCGGCGAAGCACCGATTCGATGCGGCGCGGCAGGCTGGGGTCGCCCATTGCCCCATTGAACGGATGGCGCGCGGGCTCGACCTGGGATGCCCACAACAGGGTGATGCGCCCGTCATTCCAACCCCGTTCGGCGCGCAGAGTTCGGCCTGCATGCAAGGCAGCCGCTTCGTTGAGGCGATCGAAAGCAGGATTGCCCGTGATGACGAGCTCGTCATCGGAGCGGCCCCGCTCGGCAAACATGGCTCGAACCGCCTCATTGAGCACGCACACCTTGCTGGCATAGCCGGGCTGGCCGATCCAACGCACCTCTTGAAGCGCAAAAAGGTCCACCAGGCACACGGACTTCAGACCCAGGCGGCCGGCCGCCAGAATGGCCGCCTGCTCTGCCCGAGGGGAGTTCGTGGACACGAGCACCGCCGGCTGGTAGTGGGCCAGCACGCGCTGCAGAAAACCAACCGGCAGGAAGGCATGACGGCCTTCTTCTGCGTAAAGACGGCGGGCTTCGCTTTCACCCCGCTCGGCCACGAGATCAGCGAACGAGAGTCCCAGGTAGGCCTCGCTTTCGGCCAAGGGCACGGGACCGCCCTCCGGCAGGGTCGCTGCAAGTTCGCGCCCAAAGGCCTGTGCGCCGGGGGCACCGAAGGCCCACAACTCGGCGCAACCGATGGCGGGTACGCCTTCTCGCGCCAGCGTCGCACGGGCCGTGGTGAGGCCCAGGAAAATGACCTCATGACCATTGCGAGCAGCCTGCTTGGCCACCAGCGCCAGCATGGCCGCGTGGCCGCCGCCGTAAGCAACGAAAAACAGCTTAGCCATGCAGAGGGGCCATCGGAAAGGGATGGATCGTCAGCCCACGCAGCGCGGTGAACGAATGGAGTGCATCGAATGCCTTGGCGAATGACTGCTGCGCTGTCATGGGGTTTCCTGAAGAATGCTGGAGGGCTCAGTTGCCAGGGGCAGGTAACGCTGCGGCGATGAAGACCCGTGTGTACACACGGCGGCGTCGAACGATGGGCACAGCCAGAAGCTGCGGTGGGGGCAACCAGGAACAGCACGACACCCACCGAGTGAGAGCCCGCCCCTTCTGACAGCATGGAGGCGCGCCAAATGGGCACCAAGAAGAGGCAGCAGCCAACGTGGCAAGCCAATCGAGTCCGACACCCAGACCCGACGCCTTAGCCATCACCGGCGTGGCCCGATAGTTTACCAAGGACACACCACCGAAACCGTACGGGAAGCGGCGTACATCAGTCGGGAGGCGCCTGTTCAAGCGCAACGGGCGGGGGCATCTTGCGTCGGCGGGTCTTTTGGGCTCGTGCGGGTCGCAACGGCGGCATCCACGCCGGCCGCCGGGGCAAAGGCACACCACTCAGGTACAACAGCACCGGAACCACCAAAGACACGACGCCCAGACCTTCCACCATGAAGGCAGATCCGCTGACCAGGAAGATGAGCGTGTAGCCGCCGTAGATGCGCCGGTTGAGTGAATAGAAGAATCCGTACACGGCAGCAAGGAGCAGCACGATGTAGACCATGCCCCGCACGTAGTCGCCGTGAATCAGCGACACGATGATGGTGTTGCGCGACAGCACTGCAAGAATCCCGGTTGCTCCGTCCACACCCGAGTCATAGCCCGCATCACCCGCCACAAACCCGACGTACTTGTCTGCCATCGAAATTCCCAGTGAACCCAGAAGGAATGCGAGGTAGACCAACAGGGACAAGGAGCCTTTCCGATAGGCCCTCCCGAGCAGCACGCCGACCAGCAACGCGGTAAGCACAGCGCCTGAGCTCAGGTTGGCAAACAAGAAGGACAGCACCAAGTACCATCGCGACCGCCCCTTGATCAAGAACAGCAAAAGGTAGCCCAGAGAGAGCATGACCAGCACGGCACGGTAGCTGAGCGCAAACACGGTGAGCGGCAGAAACAGTCCGAGATAGTCGCGCCTCCCGCCCTTGAACAAGACGAGCAAGGGAATCGTCCCCGCCAACACGATGGCACTGACCAGCGGCGGGCCGCCGAGCGACTCGAGAACGTCAAAGAACACTGCGATGACCGTGCGCGCCATGTGGACCCAGATCAACGGTTCCACATCGAGCAGGTTGTCGCCCGCATCGACCAAGGCGCGCACGAAGATCACCTGGGACGCGTATCCGTCCATCGTTTCCGCACTGTCGTCGATGACCAGATACGACTTGCCCTGAATGGACACCAGGGCCCAAACGGCGAAAAACACCAGCATGACCAGCCAGCGTTGTTTCATCGCGCATCCCCTGACGGCAAGGTCTGATCAGACCGATCGTGCGTCGGCCGCCCCGAACCGCTTTCGATGGGCAAAACCCAGCGTGTAACAGCCTTCAACATCACCAGCCGGCCTTCTTGAGCCGACGCTGAAGTGGTGCGTCGACATAGCGGTCCACGGCGATGGCCAAGAGGACTGCCACGGCCAGCAACCCCAGCACCGCCAGCGGCTGGCCGGCCATGCGACTCTTCACGCCGACGTAGAGAATGGGGTGGATCAGGTAGAGCGGATAACTGAGGCCGGCCATCAGGGCGCAAAAGCCGATCCAGCGGTCGCTGATTGCGCAGCCGCCCACCAGCGCGACCACGCCCAGCGACAGGCCCACCAGCGCCGCACGCCGCCAGCCAATGACCATCTGCTGTTCGTCAGCGCCCAATGCCGCGCCAAATGCTGCCAGGCCCGCCACCGTGAGGGCCACGAGAAACAATCCATTTCCGAGACGTGGCAGCCGTTCGCCGTAGAGCCGCATGGCCACTCCGGCAACAAAAAACACCAGATGGTTCGCCGGGTGCACGTACAGACCCCAACCCTCTGGAAGCGAGCCGAAGCGACCGATGTCCCGGGCCAGCCAGGCGGCCACGAACATCGACACCAAGACAATGGGAACCGAATTGCGGCGAAGCAGGATCAAGAACGGCAGCAACAGGTAGAACACCACTTCAATACCGATGCTCCACCCGCCCACCACCGGTGTCGAGGCAGAATTGACGAGACCGAAAGTGAGTGTGAGATTGGCGAGGGTGGAAAACACATCCACGGGCTTGCCCGTGACCAGCAACTTGCCGGCGATCGACACCAGCGTGACCACAGCGAACAACGGCCCCAGTCGGCCGACCCGGCGCAGGAAGTAGTGCCCGACGTCGTCTCGCGTCAGCTTGTCGCGAAAACGCGGTTCGTACGCGTGGGCCAGGCTGTAGCCGCTGAGGATGAAAAACACCGACACGCCATAGAGACCTGCCAGGCACAGAACAGCCCTCACCGGCTCTGGAAGCGCAAGCTCGCTCCACAGTGTGTAGTGATACACGGAGACCCCCAGGGCACAAATGCCCCGCAGCAAGTCGAGGGCATGCAAGCGCCCCCCCACCGCCGGCACTGCCGTGACGGGGCCGGTGCTCATGCGCTCATTCCAGCGCACCCTACGGAACCCCACGGCGCGAGAAGACAGATCATGCCGCCCCCTGCAGCCAATGCGACAGCGACAGCACCGCGCGAAGCTCACGGGTGTTGTTGCGCTCGCCACTGATGTGCTGGGACAGCAGGGCGCGGGTGGCCTCGGCGTCGAACACATCGCTTCGCTGCAGCAGCGTCTCGATGTGCTGGCGGCAATAGTCGGCCTTTTCGGCACGGAACCAGTCGCCCACGGGCACAGTGAACATCTGTTTGCGGCGGAACGCGAGGTTCTCGCCGATCAGCGGTGCCACAGCCTTCTTGTAGAGGTACTTGGTTTCGTTGTTCTTGAGCTTCAACTCGCCCGGCATCCGGAAACCGAACTCCATCATCCGGTAGTCGAGGAACGGCGTGCGCGCCTCGAGTGACACGGCCATGCCCATGCGGTCGGGCTTGACGAGGTTGTTGCCGCACAGCAGCAGCTGCATGTCGAGGTAGAGGGCCTGGTTGATGCGGTCCTGGTGGGCCACCTCCTCGAAGTACGGACGGGCCACATCGAAGGAGTCGCTCGAACCCACGCGCGACTTCATGGCCGTGCTGCACAAGGCACTCTTGCCCTCGTCGGAGAACAGCGAGATGCTCTTGAAGTACGCACGCTGGAAGGCGTCGTCGCTTTGCGTGAGGGCATCGGGGCGGGCGAAGAACTGCTGGTGTTTTTCGTAGCCGGCAAAGAGCTCATCGCCGCCATCGCCGGTCAGCACCACCTTGACCTGCCGGACCGCGAGCTGAGAGACGCGGTAGGTCGGCAGGAAAGAGATGTCGCCGTGCGGCTGGTCGCAATGGTAGGTGGCCAGCGGCCACAGCGTCAGCATGTCGGCCTCGACACGCTCCATGACATGCTGTGTGCCGAAGCGGTCTGCGGCCTCCTGGGCAAAGGCTGATTCGTCGTACTTCGGATCCTGGAAACCGATGCAGAAGGTCTTGACTGGCTCAGTCATGTGGCGCGCCATCAGGCCCACGATGGTGCTCGAATCGACGCCGCCCGACAGGAAGGCCCCGAACGGCACGTCGCTGCGCAGGCGCAGGCGAACGGCGTCGTCGAGGATGGTGTTGAACTCTTCGATCCAGTCGGCTTCGCTTCGGCCGTGGACCGGCTGCACGTCGGCCAGGTTCCACCAGCGCGTGGTGCGCGTGGCGTTGGGGGTGATTTTCATCACGTGTCCGGGCATCAGGTGCTTGACGCCGCTGTACAAGGTGTGCGGCGCGGGCACGTAGTTGAATGTCAGGTAGTGGTGCAGCGCCGTGTCGTCCATGGGCGGGTGCGCGGGCAAAGCCGGCAGCAGCGCCTTGATCTCGGAGCCGAACGTGACCTGCACGCCATCGTCATGGACGAAGTACGGCTTCACGCCGATGCGGTCGCGCACCAGGTACATGGCGCGCTCTCGGGCGTCATAGATCGCAATGGCGAACATGCCGTTGAGCTTGCTGATGAAGCCGATGCCCTCCGACTCGTACAAGCGCAGCAGCACCTCGGTGTCGGAGTGGGTTCGGCAAGCGTGGGGGCCGCCCGCGAGTTCGGCGGCCAATTCCACATGGTTGAAGATTTCGCCGTTCTGCACCACCACGACCTGGCCGTCGTCGGAGACAAACGGCTGGTGGCCGCCTTGCAGGTCGATGATGGACAGGCGCTGGTTTCCCAAGGCCAGACCGGCGCCCGCGAACACGCCCTGGTCGTCCGGGCCCCGGTGCTGGATGGCGTGCCCCATGGCGCTCAGCGTCTCGGCAGGCAGGCTGCGCCCGCCGCGGTGGTAGTAACCAAAAATTCCGCACATCTCAGTTACCGCCTTTTCCGAAGATCTGTTTGAAGGTCAGGCCGATGATCTTGAAGTCAAAGGCGACCGACACGTTGCGCGCATATTCGAGGTCGAGGCGCTTGCGTTCATCGGCCGTGGCGCTGGAGCGCACCGTGGCCTGGGCCAGCCCCGTGATGCCAGGTCGCACGCTGTGCCGCAAGGTCCATTCGGCCTCGGTGTACAGCTCGCGTTGCGCAGGCACATCGGGTCGGGGCCCCACGAGGCTCATGTCGCCCGACAACACGTTGAGCACCTGCGGCAGTTCATCGAGGCTGGTCCTGCGGATGAACCGGCCGATGGGGGTGATGCGCGGATCGCCGTCGGCGGTCGAGTAGCCGCCGAGCTTGTCGGCATTGAGCACCATGCTGCGGAACTTGAGCATCGCGAAGTGTTTGCCACCCCGCCCGACACGTGTCTGCGAATAGAACACCGTGCCGCGGTCGGACCAATACACCGCCACCGCAACGGCCAGCAGCACCGGCGACAGGCACAGCAAGGTCCCCAGCGCCAGCACGAAATCAATCAATCTCTTCATCGAACAACCGAGTTTTCCGGGGCAGGCCCTTTGGACAAGAAGCGAACGCCCACGAAGGCGGTCGCGAGAAAAAGCGCCACTGCCAACAGGGTGCGCACCAGCACGTGCTGAGGGGCCAGCAGGCTGTCCATCCCGTAGAACGGCAGCGCCAGCGCGAACATGAGCAAGATGCAGCCCAACATTCTACGGTCCAGCCAACCCGCCGGGCCGGTCCAGCGAATGCCTCCCTTGGCCACCAGACCCAGGGCCAGGATCGCCTGGAACGCCACCACCGCCCCCATCAACAACGCAGGCGAGTACCACCACAGGCCGGGCGCCGCCAGCAGCGGCAGCAGCGCCAGGCACCAAGCGGTGACGCGGAGCACATCGCCCGTGCGGCGCTGTGCATTGAGCGACGCCGCCGCCAGACTGCTGATGCCCACGAACGGAATGCTCGCCATGGCCACTTGAGTGAGCAACGTGATCTGGGACACGGCGCCGGCATCGATTCGCCCGCGCAGGAACAGCAGCGCCACGACCGCATCGGCAAACCAGACACCGGCCAGCAAGACCGCGGCCGAGAGCAGGGCCGAACGACGCAAGGCGGTTCTCAGCACCTGATGGGCCTGTGCAGGCTCGGCAGCGGCATAAAGCGCACTGAGCCGCGGAAACGCCACCGTGGCCAAGGTGGTGATCAGGATGCCCACCGGCAATTCGATGAGCTTGGTGGCGTAGTTGAAGGTGGCAATCGTGCCCTGCCCCAAAAACGACGCCATGCCTCGCACGAGCACCGGCACCAGCAGCATCAAGGAGGCCGACAAGAAGGCGGTGACGAAAGCCTTCATCAAGCTGCTGTCGAGCAGCACACCCACCGACTCACGGCGCCAGACATCGCGCGGCAAGGCCACGACCTGGCTCAGCCAGCGGACCAACGCGCCGCCGAAGATGCCCAGGCAGAGCCAGAGGATCGGCACACCGGCACCGGCCGCCGCCATCAACCCGGCGATGACGCAGAGGTTGAACAGCAGGGTGCCGGACCCTGCCACGAAAAACCGTTCACGTGCGTTCAGGTAGGCCGTGGACACGCCGGCCAAGGCCGTGAGCGGCACCGCGAGTGCCACGAACGGCACGTAGGCCAGCGACGAGGCCGTCACACTGAAGTCGGCCCCGGGCGCCAGCGCCCCCAGCCACCACGACGGGGTCACAGCGATCACCAGGGCCAGCAGCGCAAACGCGCCCCCCACGGCCAGCGACGCCTGTCGGAACAGCGAGGCGGCCTGAGGGCCGGGCATGGCTTTGAGCGCCGGGATGAGCGCCACGCTCAATCCGCCCGACAGCAGCAGGTTGACCAGCAGGTCTGGCAGGGTGAGCAGCAGCACGGCGAGATCGGCATCGGGCGACACGCCTAAGGCCGACGCCAGGATGAGCTCGCGGCCGAATCCGGCCAACCGCCCCGCCAGCAGCGCCAGGCTCAGCAGCGCACTCGCACCGAGCACCAGCGGCCCGATGCGCCATCCGCCGGACTCAGTGCGTTGCACGCTTGGCCTGGATGGCGGCCGCGATTTGCGCCACGCGCTGTTGCAACTCCCCATGCAAGACATCGAGCGCGGCAGTGGGTGCGGCGAGGTGGCCCGCGAAGGCATCCCGCAGACGCTGCACCTCTGCGGCAAAATCCATGGTCGCTTCGATCTCGGCCACCGTGGTGGCCTGGCGATGGAAGGTGCGCGAGAGGATGGCCCCCGTCGAACCCAGGCGCGCATGTTCGGCCAGCAGCAGTTCAGCGGGCAGCATGCCCTCACCCACACGGGCGACACCCCCGATGCCGAAAGGCACACGCGATGCTCGCAGCACCGCGGCCAACTCATCCACCAGGCCCGTGACGAGGGGTTCGAACATGAACGTCTGCTTGAGTTCGAGGTGCAGGTCGTTCAGCCCGATGTGGACTTCGTCCACCCCCGGCACCTGGATGCAGGCCGCCAGGGCCTGCGCGGCTGCCACGGTTTCCACGAGCAAACACGTCTTCGCCCGGCCCGCCACGGCCGATGTGAAGCGCTCGACTTCAGCAGGGGTGCGGAACATGGGCAGCATGAGGATGTCGGCGCCCGCAGCGATCACCTGATCGATCTCCGCGATCGACCCGTCGTGGACCGGGTTGATGCGAACCAGCAGGCGGCCCGCGGGCACGAAGGGCCGAACGGCCGCGATGTCCGACACTGCATGGCGGCTGATGACCGTGTCCAGATGGCCCTGACGCTGCTGCTTCCCCAGAAACTCAAGGTCGACAAAGATGCGGTCCACCCCCGCAGCGACGGCGAAAGCCGCCACCGATGGGCTGTTGGTGATCATCAGGAATTTCATCGTCATGGGGCAAAACCAAATGCTGAAGGGAAAGGGCAGCCGCCTGTCAAAGCGCGCTCAGGGGGATCACGCGAACGGGATGGTTGATCTCACCCACCGCCCCCCAGAACACGCCATCGACAAACAGGGCAACCCGGTGATTGTCGGCGTCAGCCACCCACATTCGCCCCCCCTCGGCCACGAAAAAGCCGTTGGCGGCATAAAGGGTCTGGTTTCCGGCCACATCCACCGTGCAACGTTGCCGTGCGGGAGTTTCTCGGGTGCGGGTGGCGCGCTCTTCGGACACCACCTGCTGGGGCCGCGTGTAGGGATCGCTGAAAAGAGGGTCCGGGCAAGAGATCACCGTGGTGCGAGCGCCGGTGCGAAGGTCCCATCGCGCGATGCGGTTGGCGTGCTCTGACAGCACCAGCAGGTCGCCGTCCGAGGCGAGCTGGAGCATGTTCGGAAAGAAGTCGCCATGCCAGCGCGTTTCGCGCCAACCCGCCGACCTATCGAGCAGCACCACAGCATGGCCGAAGGTGTCTGCCACCGCCAGCGTGTCGTCATCGAGGAACAAGGCATCGCGGGGATGCTGGGTTCGCGAATGCACGACACCCGCCCCGGTGAACGTGAGATTGCCCTTGCCATCGATGCCGATCTGGGTGATCACGATGCGACTGCGGTCGGAAGACTCGCCGGCAATCAACCGATCCCCTTGCACGCGGATGAAGTTGATGGGCTCATAAGAGGCATCGAACAGCGCGACGCGGGCCAGCACGTCACCGCGCTTGGGGTCGACCACGAGGACCTCACGGGCGTAGGCCACCAACAGCCGTCCCTCATACGATGCCAGGCCGTAGGCGCCCCCTCCCGCATTCACATTGAGCATCCAACGCACGCTGCCGTCGGCCCCAAGGCGCATCAACCGTCTGCTGATGCCGGTCAGCACGAACAGGTCCTCGGGCAGCCGGCGCCCCGCGAGGCGAAAGCGCTGAGGCTCGAGCTCCAGGTTGCCCATGTTCACCGTGCCATCGCCCGGCGAATAGTATGAATAGCGCTGCGGAGGTTCGGCACCCGCAGCCGCGCCCACTGCCACACCCGCACACAGGCCGAACAGGCTGGAGATCAGCAGCGTGCGCAGGGCCAGCCCGCGCACCCATTCAGGGACAACACCAGCCACGCCAGAACCCTGCGTCGTCGTCAGAGGCTCTTGGCGACGGAGGCACCAATGAGCAGCTGGAAGAGAACCGTGGACCAATCACGCAGCCCGCGCATGAACACGGCGGTGCCGCTCAACCCGAGCTGTTTTTCCGGCACGTAGATGACATCGCCCGGCTGAGGCGTGAGTGTCGACCTGCTGGAGAACATGCCGCCGCGGCGGACGACCTCGGCGCGGCCGTTGGCGCGCACCACATAGATCTCGGAAGCATCGGCAGAGCGCTTCAAGACCGCCGAACTGACGTAGTCATCGAGGGTCTGCCCCTTCGACCACACGGTGGTCAACGGGTTCTGCACGGAGCCCGCCACGGTGACTTGCTGGGGTTTCACGGGCAGCACGATGATGTCGCCGTCTTCGAGCTCCATGTTGGGCAGGTCACCCAGCGAGGCGTCATACGGCATGTCGAGCGTGATGCGGCCATCAGGTTGCAGGCGCTTCATGGCGTCTGCACGGCGCCGCATTTCCGCGATCATCGCGTCGTGGACCGACTTTTCTTCGGCCGTCGGGGCGCTCGCGAGCAAGGACGTCATCTGGTTCGCAATGGCATCGTCGAGCAGGCTCACGGCCTTGTTCATCTGCTCTTTCTGCGCCACGACTTCCGACTGCCGCCGCACCTTGATGCCGTACAGGAAGCCGCGAGAGGTCAGGCCGCCTGCACGCTCGATCAGCTGGCGCAAGGTTTCACCGTCGCGAAGCTGATAAAGGCCGGCACCCAGCACCTCGCCTTCCACCCGCGCGAAGCGGTTTCTCAGTTGCTGAGGCAGGGTCAGGTTGCGGTCACCGTACACGACGATCTGGTCGCCCGGCAGGAGCTCGATGTCGTCGGCTCCACCGGGTGCGCTCAAGGCCTTGCCGAGATTGAACTGGACCAGGGAGGTCTGGCCGTTTCGGATCTCGCGCCGCTCGATGGAGGCGAGATTCCAGTTGATGTTGTCGGACGGCACCATGGCTTCGACCTGCCGCGCGCCAGCCTCTTCGGGCGAGGCGGTCCGGCGCTCCGGAGACCGGTCGCGCGCACGGGCGGCGATGCCCAGCGTGAGGTCGTTCTGGGCGCGAACTGTTTCTTGCGAATAGAGCACGCCCGCGTGAGGAATGAGGTCGGTCACGCGCATGCCTGGGCGAAACGGCTGCCGCAACGGCTGGTACACATTGCCGCGCACGGACACCATGTCGGCGTAGCGGTTGCCCAGCCGGTGGAGTGTGACCACGTCGCCATCTTGCAGGATCACACCGGCGGCGAGTGCCTTCGTGTCGAGCGCGATCACCTGCCGCGGGGCTTCGGGGCGATCACGGTCGAGCCGGTCGATGGTGATGCTTTCGTTGCGCGAAGCGCTGGGCAGGCCGCCCGCCACTTCGAGCAAGGCAGCGAGCGAGGTGGCCTTGGGCGAGATCTCGA
This sequence comes from Pseudomonadota bacterium, assembly GCA_041179165.1. Lineage (GTDB taxonomy): Bacteria > Pseudomonadota > Gammaproteobacteria > Burkholderiales > Burkholderiaceae_C > Rhizobacter. The sequence continues at coordinate 38,275 of JBEGTX010000298.1, forward strand.
AGATGGCCTGCACGTTGGCAGCACCGAGCAGCGCCACGCGCGCCCCGGCCGCCGGAATGTGGATCACGTCGCCATTGCGCAACGGCTGATCGCCTTCGGTAGAGCCCTTGGAGATGAAATCGTAGAAGTCGAAGAGGCCGACTTCCTTGCCTGAGCGCATCAGCTTGACCCCGCGCAGGCTGCCGGTGGCAGACACCCCGCCAGCGGCATACAAGGCATTGAGCAGGCTGCTGGTGGCAGGAACGCGGTAGGCACCCGGGCGCCCGGCGTGCCCGACCACAAACACCGAAATCGTGCGAAGCGCGCCGGTGTAGACATGCAGCGTGAAGTTCTTGTAGATGCGCGACACGGCCTTGCTGATGACGGACTCGAGGTCGCGGCGAACCACACCGCTGACCATGATCGCGCCCACGCGGGGCAGCGTGATGAACCCGGTGTTGTCGACCACGACGTTGGCATCCATGTCGATGGACCCGCTGATCTTGATTCGGATCTCGTCACCCGGGCCGATCTCGTAGTTGTCACTCGGCGTGCTGGTCACCGGGATGTCGAAGCCTTGATCGAGCGCATTGAACGCGTCACGGCCGAAAATCGGCAGCCACTTGCCGTAGTTGCGGTTGACGAACGACTGGAACTCGAGCTCCTCGTTGATGCCGTCGCGCGTGGTCGAGCGCAGCACGGGCGTGGGCTCTTTCGCCGGGACCTCACGCACCCGCACCACCCCCGTTGCGGATTCATCGTTGCGCCGTTCGGTGTCGCGCTCCTCGGCGCGCTCGACCATGGGCTCTGCCCCACGGTCGCGCGGCTGCCGCTGCTCCGACGCCATGCCACTGCCCTGTGCAGCGAGATTGCCGATCAGGGAAAAAAAGATCGATCCCGTCAGGACGGCGGTCCGCATCAATCGTGTCAGGTTCATTCAGCGTGCAATCGTCGTGTGCAGATCTGCGAAGTTGGGACCTACACGCGCGAGATTCCAGCGCTTCACAGGTTACTCCGGCCCAAAAAACGATGTTACCTCGACTTGTGACAGTTCGAACACTGCCGCCGCATCTTCCCATCGAGCGCGGCCACCCACAGGCGGCTGCGACGCCCGTTCACGGAAAAGACTCCTGAGCGTCGGTCGTGGCATCATCACGGATTGTGCGTCCGGCCTCGGCCGAACTGCCCCGCAGACCCGGCATCTGCCATCGAAAGGATCTCTCCGCCTATGTTGCGAACCCACATCGGCCAGCGTCTAGCCGGACTCTCCCCCCGCATGAAGCTGGCAGTCATGATCAGCGGCGACGCGCTCTTTCTGCCCTTCTGCATGCTGGTGTCGGTCGGCTTTCGCCTGGGGTCGTTCGAGCAAGCCCTGCATTCCGAACTGCTGATTCAAATCGCCCTGGGGCTTCTGACCCTGCCCGTGCTGGGTGTGGCGGGGCTGTACCGCACGGTGGTGCGCTTCATCGACTTGCGGGTTGTGGTGGTGTCGAGTGCCTCGCTGGCGCTGGTCGTGCTGGCCATGTTCGGCTTCGCCCTGGCCATGGATGTGCATGTGCTGCCGCGCTCTGCGCTGCTGATCTACTGGTTCGTGGCGTTCACTTATGTCGTCACATCGCGTTTCGTGGCCCGGAGCCTGTTGCTGCAAGGCCTCAAGCTGCCCGGCCGCCCACGCATGCGCACCGCCATCTATGGTGCTGGCGATGCTGGCGTGCAGTTGGCCCAGACCATGAAGTTCAGCCGAGAGTACCAAGCCCTCTGCTTCTTCGACGACCGAGTTCCGCTGCACCACAAGTCGGTGGCTGGACTGCGCGTCTACCCTCCAGAATCACTGCAAGACACCATCTACCGCCTGGAGATCGCCCAGATCGTGGTGGCGATTCCATCGGCCAGCAAAGCCCAGAAGCGCGAGCTCATCGCCCGCCTCGAGACCGCTGGTGTGCCGGTCAAGATCCTGCCCGGCCTGGTGGACCTGGTCAGCGGCCACGCGGCCGTGTCCGACATCCGTGAAGTGGAAGTGGCCGACCTGCTGGGCCGCGATGCCGTGCCGCCCCACCCTCCGCTGTTTGCACGCAACATCGCCGGCAAGGTGGTGCTCGTGACCGGCGCGGGTGGCTCCATCGGCAGCGAACTGTGCCGCCAGATCGTGTCCCAGAAGCCCACCCGGCTGGTGTTGTTCGATCACTCGGAATACGCGCTCTACGCCATCGACCAGGAACTGCGCAAGCTGCCCGAGGCCGTGGAGATCGTGCCCTGCCTCGGTTCGGTGCTCGACGAGTCCTTGCTGGCCCGGTTGCTGAAAGAGCATCAAGTCCAGACCGTCTACCACGCGGCTGCCTACAAGCACGTGCCGCTGGTCGAGTCCAACATGCAGCAGGGCTTGCGCAACAACATCTTCGGCACGCGGGCCGTGACCCGCGCCGCCCTGTCCGCGGGCGTTGAAACCTGCGTGCTCGTGTCCACCGACAAGGCGGTGCGCCCCACCAATGTGATGGGCGCATCGAAGCGCGCTGCCGAGCTGGTGTTCCAGGCCGCGGCCCTGCGCGGCGGCACCCGCACGCGCTTCTCGATGGTCCGCTTCGGCAATGTGCTGGGCTCGTCAGGCTCGGTGGTGCCCCTGTTCAAGCAGCAGATCCAGATGGGCGGGCCCATCACCATCACCCACCCGGACATCATCCGCTACTTCATGCTGATCCCGGAAGCGGCGCAGCTGGTGATCCAGGCCGGCGCGCTGGCGCAAGGCGGCGAGGTGTTCGTGCTCGACATGGGCGAGCCCGTTCGCATTGCCGATCTGGCGCGCTCGATGATCCAGCTGTCCGGCTTGTCCGAACGCACCACGGCCGATCAGCAAGGCGACATCGAGATCAAGTACGTGGGCCTGCGCCCCGGTGAAAAGCTCTTCGAGGAGCTGCTCATCGGCGACAACGTGAGCCCGAGCGGACACCCGCGCATCATGTGCGCGCGCGAGCGCTACATCGAGCCGGCCTTGCTCGACAAGATGATCGACTCGCTGAAAACCGCCTGCGACAGCAACGACATCGACGGGATGCTCCGGCAGGTCCAGAACCTGGTGCCCGAATACGTGTCATCGGTCGAGGTCAACAACGAGGCCGCCGCCACCCGCCAGCCGGGCTGACCGCTGGACGTCTGCACGGCCGGCAAGGGGACGCGGCGACACACTGGTCGATGAAGGCCCATGAGGGCCGACCTTCGCTGATCCATCGTGTGAGGGCGTCGTGCGCCGTCAGGCTCCCCAAGGCACCGCGCGTTCCTTCAGGCGGTTGCTTCAGACCCGGTGAGCTCGTCGTGGCTGGGCACCGACAACACCGGCAAGCCTGTCGCCTTGGCCATCGCCAGGGCCTGCGTGCGCTGCGCTGGCGTGGCACCCGGCATGGCCACGATCACATGGGTGGCCCCGGCCTCCACCGCCTGCGCGAGCTGCGACAACGGCCCCAACACCGAGACACCGCCGATGCGCTGCCCCTTCTTGGCGGGGTCGTCGTCGAGCAGGGCAATCACGTTCCAGCCGTCGCGCAGGTGGATGCCGGCCACCAAGCGCCGCGCCGCATCGCCGGCGCCCAGCACCACCGCATGGCGCGGGTCGCCACGCTGTCCGTTGACACGCGAGCGGGCATGCTCCCAGACCATGCGGTACAGCATGCGGCTCATGCTGAGCGCGATCAGGCAGAACCACGGATGCAGCAAGAGCACCGCACGGGCCACGCCCGTGAGCTGCGCCATGAGCACGACCACCGCACTCAACAACCCGGCCAGCACACACGCCACAGTGATGCGCTTGACCTCATCGAACCCGAAGAACCGCCACAGGCCGCGCTCGACGCCAGTCAGCGAGAGCATCAGCAGGTACACCGCGACCACTCCGAACGACACATAGTCGTCGTACCAGGGGCGGCCCGGCTGCCAGCGCTCGAAGCCCAGCCGGAACAGGTAAGTCGCATGCCAGCAGGCAAGGATGATGAACGCATCGGCCACCGACGAGACGATGCGGTGCCGTGGGTGTAGATTGGACATGGCCTGGTCGAGCCAGCGCCAGAGTTTGCTGTCTTGCATGGAGAAGAGGCTCCCAGGTGAAGGCATCGAAGGAATGAACACGGTTCGCAAGGTCAAGCCCAGCACACGCAGGTCATTGGCCACCGAGACGTTGTCAACGTAGTCCAGGGCGTACTGCAGCTTGGACGGAAGAATGACCTCGATGTACTCGCGTTCCGGATCCACCGCCTTGGCGAGCAGGTCGTTTTCGTCCTTGTAGTGCAGGCTGGCGAAATCGGTGATGCCAGGCCGCACGCTCAGCACGCGTTCGCGCGAGCCTTCCGGATAGTGTTCCACATAGCGCGGCACCTCGGGCCGGGGGCCCACCAGGCTCATCGTGCCCCGCAGCACGTCGATGAGTTGCGGCAGCTCGTCGAGCTTGTACTTCCGCAACACGGCACCCACACGGGTGATGCGGGCGTCGCCCGCCACCGTCAGCTGGGCGCTGCCGGCCTTCTGGGCATGGCGCATCGTGCGGAACTTGAAGATCCGGAACGGGCGCCCGAACCGCCCGACACGCTCTTGCCTGAAAAACACCGGACCTGCGGAGTCGAGCTTGATGGCCAGCGCCAACACCACGAAAAAAGGCGACAGCAGCAGCAGCCCGAACGCGGCCGCCAGCAGGTCCAGGACTCGCTTGGCCATCGATCAGGCGAGCGCCTTGCGAGCGGCCTCGCACACCCGCGACACATCCTGTTCGGTCATGCCCGGGTACATGGGCAGGCTGACGATGCGCTCGAACGCGTGCTGGCTGTGAGGGAACTGCGCTTCTTTCAGCTGGTAGGTGTCGCGCCAGTAGGGCTGCAGGTGCAAAGGCATGTAGTGCACGCTGCACCCGATGCCGTCATTGAACAGGGCCTGAATGAAATCATCCCGGCCGATGCGCGCACCCGCTCCGAGCTGCACCACGAAGAGATGCCAAGAATGCATGCTGCCCGCACCCGCCTCGGCCGGCATCACCAAGGGCAGACCGGCAAGCTGTTCACGGTACTGCTGCGCCACGGCCGCCCGACGCACCTGGAAGTCGTGTGCCCGCTTCAGCTGGTGGATGCCGAGCGACGCGGCGATGTCGGTCAGGTTGTACTTGAAGCCCGGCGCCACGATCTCGTAGTACCAGCTGGGGACCTTGGCCGTGAAGCGGTCGAACGCATCGCGGTTGATGCCGTGCAGGCGCATGACCTTCACGCGGTCGGCCAAGGCCGCGTCGCGCGTGACCACCATGCCACCTTCGCCCGTGGTGATGGTCTTGTTGGCGTAGAAGCTGAACACCGTGAAATCGGACCCCAGCGTGCCGATCAGCTGGCCGTCGCACACGGTGGGCAGCGCATGGGCCGCGTCTTCGACCACGCGGATGCCACGCGGGCGCGTCACGGCCAGCAGCGCGGGCATGTCGGCAGCCAGGCCGGCATAGTGGACCGGCATCACCGCCTTGGTGCGCGGCGTGATGGCCCGCTCGACAGCGGCCACGTCGATGCACAGCGTGTGCGGGTCGACGTCGACCAGCACGACGTCGGCGCCGAGGTAACGAACCACTTCGGCCGTGGCCGTGAAGGTGTGGGTGGTCGTGATGACCTCGTCGCCCGGCCCGATGCCCAGGGCCTCGAGCGCCAGATGCAGGCCTGCGGTGGCCGAATTGACGGCCATGGCGTGCAGCGACGGGTCACCCAGGAAGGCCACGAAGTCTTCTTCGAAACGGCGCGCCTTGGCGCCTGTGGTGATCCAGCCCGACTTCAGGGTGTCGATGACCTCGGCGATCTCGTCGTCCCCGATCTCGGGGCGGGCAAAGGGCAAAAATGGCAGCGCGTTGGGCATGGCAGCAGAGCTTGGTACGGGGCTTAAGGAACAGGGCTGAGGTGTCAGGGCCGAGGTATCACGGCTTGGCGATCCAGGCGAGCACGTGGGTGCGCAGCACTGGCAAGGAATTGAAGAGAGTGTAGAGCGAGGGATGCACGCGGGTGACCGCCCTCGCGATGGGCGGCGCGAGTGTCACGCGCCTCGATTGGATGCGCCCCTGCGGAAACAGGGCCTGCACCCGCGACAGCGGCACGCCGCGCACATCGGGGTTGCGCGGGTTGTTCACGGTGAAGTCGTACCAGAGCACGCCGCCGCCCGGGCGCACCCAGCGCCACAGGGCATCGGCCAGGCGCTGCTGGAAGGCATCGTCGAGCAGTGAGGAAAAGACCGTCGACACAAAAACGATGTCTTGCGACGCCTCGGGCAACTCCAGTGCCAGCGCGTCGCCCTGGTACAGCGGCAGCACGGCCGGCAGAACGGCACGCGCCGCGGCGTGACGCTCGGGCAGCAGCTCGGCACCGCTCAGGTGATCGGCCGCAAAACCGATGCGCAGCAGCTCGAGCAGGTTGCCGCCGCCGCCGCAGCCGAGCTCCAGCAAATGCAAGGTGCTCAGGTCCGTCCAGCCCAGGCACGCGAACAGCCGCAGCATCTCGCGCTGGCGCTCGTGCACGTTCTGCCAGACGTCGGGCTGCAGAAAGCTGTAGCGCTGCCCCACCTCGCGACGTGCATAGCGCTCGGCAACCGCCTGGCCTTCATCATGGGATTCACTCATGCAGACACCGCCTCGATGAACCGCGCCGCCAGCACGGGATAGATGTGGTGGGCCACCACGAAGTTGCGCCCGCGTTCACCCATGGCACGTCGAGTGGCCGCAGGCAAAGCGAGCAGCTCGCGCAGCCCTTGCGCCACGGCTGCGGCGTCTTGCGGCGGCACCGTCAGCCCGCAGCCGGCTTCGGCCACGGGGTCGTTGCCGGCCTCCACCGAATGCAAGACGGTGCAGCCCGCCATCATGTAGTCCATGAGCTTGTTGGGCGCAATGCCGAAACGGTAGATCGGCACCCGCTGCCAGCCGATGTAGGCGATGTCGAGCTCGGCGAGGAAGGCCGGGATCTGCGCCTTCGGGATGGGCGGAAAGAAGCGAACGTGTTGCAGGCCTTCGTCGCGGACGCGCTGCATGAGCCGTGCCCGTTCGTGCCCGTCGCCCACCAGCACGAAGGACACCGGATCGGCAGGCACCAGGGCCGCGGCATCGAGCAGCACATCGAGCGCGTTGGGCAGCCCCTGCGAGCCCGCGTAGCCCACCACGGCGCGGCCGGCCAGCTTCAGGTCGCGCAGATGCGCCGCGACCGAAGCATCGAGCGGCGCGGGCTGGCCCTTCCATTCCTCGGGCGAGATGCCGTTCGGCACCACGTGCAGCTTGCGCAGATCGAGCCCGTGACTCGCCATGTGGTCGGCCACCTTGGGCAGCATGGAGACCACCACGTCGGCATCGCGGTAGGCGTCGTTTTCGGCCTTCTGGCACAGCATGATGAACGGGTGGCGCGGCGACATGCCCGAGAGTTCGATGGGTGAAGCGGGCCAAAGGTCGTGCACCTCGTAGACAAGCTTCGCCTTGGCGCGCCGCGCAAGACGGCGGGCCACCCAGATGTCCATCGGGTAGGTGCTCGAGGCAATCACCACATCGGGCTTGAACTCGGCCACAAGCCTCGGCGTGTCGCGCCACAGGCGGCTCAGGAAGGCCCAGATGTTTCGCACCCGGCCGAGGCCGTTGCCCGCATAGGTGGGCGACGGCAACCAGCGGTAGCGGATGCCGTCGATCGTCTCTTCAGTGGCTCGGCCTGCAGGCACCAGCTCGGGCTGGCGGCTGCGCACATGCGATTGCGAAGCGCCCACGATCTGCACCCGGTGGCCAGCCCGAACCCATTCGCGGGCCAGGTAGTACGGCCGGTACTCCATGCCGTGCAGCGGTGAGCCGGCATAGTGGTTGATCAGCAGGATGTTCACGCGGTGAGGTCCTTGGTCGAACGGTCGGCGGGCACCGCCCGCTGGGAGAGCAATTGTCGATAACAGGCTTCCATGCGGTCGACACACGAAGCCCAGGCGAACGCCCGGACGACGAACTCACGGCCCTGCCGGCCTTGGGTCGCACGCAGCGTGGCATCTCCCGCGAGGGTGGCCAAGGCCTGCTGCAAAGCGGCCACGTTCTCGCGCGGCACGACGAAGCCCGTGTGGCCGTGTTGTGCCACCTCGGGCAATCCACCCGCATCGCTGACCACCACGGGCACGCCGCAGGCGCTGGCTTCGAGCACGGCCACCCCGAAGCTCTCTGACCGGCTCGGTGCCACGAAGATGTCAAACCGGCGCAGGCAGGCCGGCGCATCGGCATGCGGCACCGCGCCGACGAATCGCGTGCGCGAGCCGATGCCCAGGCGGTCGGCCAGCGCTTCGAGCTCGCTGCGCTGCGGCCCGTCGCCCACGATCAGCAAATCGCACTGCGCTCCGACCCCGGGGACTTGGACCAACCCGGCAAACGCACGCAGCAGCAAGTCCACGCCGTAGACCGGCGCCAACGTCTTGAAGAGGCCGATGGTGATGCGCGGCGGTGGCGTGTCGTTGGCGCAGGCCGGCAAGGGGTCATCGCTCGCACACAGCGGTGTGAACCGATCGACGTCCACACCGAACGGGGTGATGGCGACCTGCTCCCGCTCGGGCGTGAGCTCTTTCACCCGAAGGGCCATGGCATGGCTGGTGGACGCAATGGCCGTGGCGCCGCGCAGCACCCTTCGCAACCACGCCGCATGCAGCGGGCTTCGCTCAGGGAACTCGTAGACATCGCTCCCCCACACCGACAGCAGCACCGGCAGCTTCAGCCGCGCCAGCGTGGCCGTGGTGCCGGGCCCGCTGGCGTAGTGGACGTTGAGCAGGTCAGCCCGCCACGCGGCCAGGTGGCGCCGCAACGCACCCGCATTGCTGAGATAACCCAGGCCGCCATGGTGCGGCAGCTCCACCCGTTCCACGGCAGCCGGCAGCAGCTGCGGCGGGCAAGGCTGCTGCGACAGCAGGCAAACCGCGTGGCCGCGCTCCACGAGCGCCCGCGCCCAGCGCTGAAGGTGAATCGAGTTGGCCGGACCGAGCAGCGCCACCCGCATGGGCGACAAGCCCTGCGGGGCCGATGGCAAGGCGGTGACGGACGCCGTCATGAGGGATGCCGGCGCCGGATCAAACGGGCGGGTACACCGCCCCAGATCTCCATCGGCGGGATGTCATTCACGACCACCGCTCCGGCGGCGACCACGGCGCCCTGCCCGATGTGCACCCCACGCAAGACCACCACGTTGGCGCCGATCCAGACCTCGTCGTCGATCACGGGGGGCGGCACATCGCGTTCGGCCGCCGATCCGGGCAGGCCCCGGGCGCGGGCGAGAACGGGCGAGGTGGTCGGCGCGTCGGGATCGTGTTCGGTGGGCCCGATGACGACCTCGTAGCCGATCGAACACCAGCGGCCGATGCGTGCCGACATGACGAAGCCGGAGCCGACATAGCTGCCCTCGCCCATCTGCACGTCGCTGCCAATGGTGGCCTCGCCCACCGAGAGCACCCCTAGCAACTGCGCGCGCGGGCTCACCCTCGCTCGAGCGCCCACCTGCACGCCCAGCAGGCCGGCGCGCAGGTTGCCCCAGCGGTAGAACGCCCACTGCAGCAAGGCCGCCCACAGATTGCGCACGACACGGGTCAGGTTCATCGGGCGGCCTCCGCGGCAGGCGCCTGTTGCTGCACGAGCTGATGCAAGCGCAGCAGCACCCAGCCACTTCCCAGCGTCTCGGACAGCGCCCAGCCCAGCGACACCGCCGGCAAGGGCCCCACGCCGCAGGCGATCAGACCCTGCGACAACCCCCACAAGCTCACCAGCCGCAGCACGCCCGCCACGCTGTTGGCCATCGGGTGGTCGTGGGCGTGCAGCGCGGGCGCGATGAGCCGGCCGTGGCAGGTGAGTGGCAGACTCAGCATCATCACCGCGGCCAGCGGCGAGGCCGCTTCGTAGCCCGCGCCAAAGAGCAGCGGCACGCCCACCCACGCGAGCGCAGCCAGCAGCAGGCCGAGCAGCATTCCGCCACCCAGCCAACGCGGCGTGGCTGCATTCAGCCGCGCCATGCGCGAGGCGTCGTCGGTGGAGGTCCAGTGGGCAAACAGCAGGGGCGACACCATGCTGATCGGCACACTGAGCCCTTGCACGAGAAACACACCCGCGTTGAACCAGCCGATGTGGGCCTCATCGCCCCCCTGGCCGCGAATCAGCGCATAGGCCAGCAGCGGTTGCGCGACCAGCAGCAGCGCCTGCACGAACGAGTGCGTGCCATTGGCCACCAAGGCATTCCAGGGCAACGGTGCTGTCGGCACGCGGGGACGCGACAGCACAGGCCACAGCAGCGTCAGCGCTCCGAGTGCAGACAGGGCCGCCGACAGCACGAACACCTCGCCCCAACCGCGGTGTCCCGCCAGGAAAGCAGCGCCCACACACGCGAGCAAGGTGACCGGCGGCAAGATGGAGAACACGGCAAAGCCCATCTCTCGCCCCGTGGTGAGAAACACCCCGCGCCACAGTCCGTGCAGCACGAACAGGCCCGCCGTCAACGAGAGCAGCACGAGCACAGGCATGCGGGCATCGAGTTGCACCAGACCCAGTGCCAGCACCAGCAGCGTGATGGCCACGGCCACTGGCACGAAGGCCAGGCTGTAGCCCATGCTCAGCCACGCCAGCGATCGCGCCGATGCCCCCAGCCGGTTGATCACGTAAACGAAACTCTGCGGAAAGCCGAAACACCCGACCACGACGAGCAGCTCGACCCAGGCCTTGACCTGCGCGAACTCGCCTTGGGCGCTGGCGCCGCCCAAGCGGGCAATGGCGAGCACGGTCAGGAAACCGCACACCGGCCCGATGGCCTGCACCGCCATGTTGGACGCCCGCACCCGGCGCCAGACGCTCACCGCATTCACCCGGGGGCGGCGCGCAGCGCAGACAGCAGCGCCTCGACCACGCGGTCTTGCTGAGCCACGCTGAGGTCGGCGCTCATCGGCAGGCTCATCACCCGGCGTGCAGCCGACAGGCTATGAGGGCACGAGGTAGCGTCGCCCTCGGGTGCATAGGCCGCATACGCCGGCTGACGGTGCAGCGGAATGGGGTAGTGCACAGCCGTCGGCACCCCTTGCGCCAGCAGCGCCGCCTGCAATGCCTCGCGCTGCTCGACAAACACGGTGTACTGCGCCCACACGCAGTTGCGGTCGGGCCGCACGGTGAGCAAGGGCACGCCGGCGCCAGCCAGCAGCTGGTGATAACGCGCGCCGATCTCGGCACGCCGGGCGAGCTCCCACTCGAAACGCTCGAGCTTGGCCAGCACCACGGCGCACTGCAGCGTGTCCATGCGACCACCCACACCGACACGCGTGTGCGTGTAGCGGGCGCTCTGGCCGTGGATGCGGATCTCGCGGCAGGCCTGGGCCAGCGCGTCGTCGCTGGTGAAGATGGCGCCACCGTCGCCGTAGCAGCCCAACGGCTTGCTCGGGAAAAAACTGGTGCAGCCGAAGGTGCTCAGATTGCCGCTGCGCTGCCCCTGGTACTGAGCACCGAAACTCTGGGCGGCGTCTTCGATGACCGGCAGGCCGTGAGCGGCCGCGATCCGGTTGATCTCGGCCATGTCGGCCACTTGGCCGTACAGGCTCACCGGCATGATGGCCCGCGTGCGCGGCGTGATGGCGGCTTCGATCAAGTGCGCATCGATGTTGCAGGTGTCGGGCTCGATGTCCACGAACACGGGCCGGGCGCCCAGCAGCACGATGACTTCGGCCGTGGCGGCAAAGGTGAAGGGCGTCGTGATGACTTCATCGCCAGGCTTCAGGCCGAGCGCCATCAGGGCGATGAGCAGCGCCTCGGTGCCGCTGGACACGGTGATGCAATGGGCCGCCCCGCTGAAGGTTGCCAGCGCGGTTTCGAGCTCGCGCACCTCCGGGCCCATGATGTACTGGCCGTGGTCGAGCACACGCTGCATGCGCTCGCCGATGCGGTCCTTGAGTGCCGCGTACTGCGAGGCGAGGTCGATGAAGGGCAGGCTCATGCGGGCTCCGCCTCGGGGCGGCACACACCAGCGCTCAGCACATAGCGCTCACCGGTGGCGGGGCAGGCTGCACGGCCATCGCCCTTCAGCGGCAGCTCCAGCCGCTCGCCATGCCGACTCATCCAGCCGATCTGCCGGGCCGGCACGCCCACCACCAGCGCAAACGCCGGGACATCGCGGCTCACCACCGCACCCGCGCCGACGAACGCATAAGGGCCCACCGTGGTGCCGCAGACGATGGTGCAGTTGGCGCCGAGCGTGGCGCCTTGTTTCACCAGCGTGCGGCGGTACTCGTTCTTGCGGGTCACGGCCGAGCGCGGGTTGAACACGTTGGTGAACACCATGCTCGGGCCGCAGAACACATCGTCTTCCAGTGTCACGGCGTCGTACACCGACACGTTGTTCTGGATCTTGACGTTGTGGCCGATGGCCACGTCGTTGCCGACGTACACGCCCTGCCCCAGCGAGCAACCGTTGCCGATGCGGGCGCCGGCGCACACATGGGCGAAGTGCCACACGCGGGTGCCGTGGCCGATCTGCGCGCCGTCGTCGACGATGGCCGACGGGTGCACGATCGCCTGCGCTGCAGGTGAGGCCGCCGTCATGCTCAGAACACCAGCGGCAGGCCGACCCGCACGCCATCGCGTGCCGAGCGGTAGCCGGCAATCAGCACCTCGAGCGAGCGCAGCCCCTCGTAGCCGTCGACATGGGCATTGGCCTCGCCGCGCATGGTGTTGATGACGTTGTCGTAGTAGAGCGGGTGGCCGGGGCCGTAGACGCTCTCCACACCGTAGCTGGCCTCGTTCACACGCGCATCGTCGGCGTGTGGCGTGTCGAACTCCCAGTGCTCGATCTTGTTGACAGCCACGCCGCCCACACGCACCGTGCCGCGTTCGCCGAGCAGCGTGATGCTGCCTTCGAAGTTCTTGTTGTGCGTGAGCATGGTCACGTTGACCGAGGCGAGCGCACCGCTGCGCAGCCGCAGGCTCATGACGCCCGTGTCTTCGGCCTCGATGTCACGTGCCAGCGTGGCGGTGTAGGCATGCACGTTGTCCACCGGACCCACCAGCCAGTCGACCATGTCCACATAGTGGCTCGCCTGGTTCATGAAGGCACCGCCGTCCATGTCCCAGCGGCCGCGCCAGGGGGCGGCGTCGTAGTAGGCCTGGGGGCGGGTCCAGAACACGTTCACGTTGACGAGTGCCAGGCGGCCGAAACGGCCCTGCTCGACCGCACGCTTCACGAGCTGCAGCGTGGCGTTGAGACGGTTCTGCTTGACCACGAAGAGCTTCACGCCGGCATCGCGGCAAGCGCGCACCATGGACACGCCTTCGTCCCACTTGGTGGCCATCGGTTTTTCACTTAGCACATGGCGGCCGGAGCGCGCCACCTGAATGGCCTGCTGCGAGTGCAAGCCGCTGGGCGTGGCCAGCACCACGAGGTCGGCATCGCAGCCGGCCAGCAGCAGCTCGATCGAACGGAAGCCCGGCGCCCCGGTTGCAGCTTGCGCCTGGGCCAGCGCCTCGGGCTGGGTGTCGCACACCCCCACCCACTCGGCGCGGTCGGCATGCTGCTTCACCGCGGCCAGGTGAGTTTGCGCAATGCGGCCGCAGCCCACCAGGGCCAGGCGCAGTTTGCGATCACGGATGACGGACGATGGAGGCATGAAGTGGAGTCTCGGCAAAACAAGCGCACCCGGCGGGCGAAGGCGCAATTTTATTCGGCTGGAGGGCTTCCTGCGGCCAAGGAGCCCCCCTCAGCCTAAAATTGCGCCCGAATCGAGAACACCATGACCCAGACCCCATCCGCCCCGCCCTCCATCGACGAGAACCAGCTCATTGCCGAACGGCGTGAAAAACTGGCTGCCATCCGCCAGAAGGGCGTGGCCTTTCCGAACGATTTCAAACCCCAGCACCGGGCGTCCGCCCTGGCTGCCGCCCATGGGGCCAAAGACAACGAGACGCTCGAGCCCGAAGCCGTGCCGGTGTCTCTGGCGGGGCGCCTGATGCTCAAGCGCGTCATGGGCAAGGCCAGCTTCGGCACGCTGCAAGACAGCACCGGCCGCATCCAGCTCTTCGTCACCAAGGACGCATTGGGCGATGAGGGCTATGCCGAGTTCAAGCATTGGGACCTGGGCGACATCCTGGCGGCCGAGGGCACCCTGTTCAAGACCAAGACCGGCGAGCTGTCGGTGCGCGTCACCAGCCTGCGCCTGCTGACCAAGAGCCTGCGTCCGCTGCCGGACAAGTTCCACGGCATGGCCGACCAGGAACAGAAGTACCGCCAGCGCTATGTCGACCTCATCACCGACGATGAAACCCGCTCGCGCTTCGCCGCCCGCAGCAAGGCCTTGAGCTCGATCCGCCAGTTCATGGTGGAACACGAGTTCATGGAGGTCGAGACCCCCATGCTGCACCCGATTCCCGGCGGTGCGAACGCCAAGCCCTTCATCACGCACCACAACGCGCTGGCGCAGGACATGTACCTGCGCATCGCACCCGAGCTCTACCTGAAGCGCCTGATCGTCGGCGGCTTCGAGCGTGTGTTCGAGATCAACCGCAGCTTCCGCAACGAAGGCATCTCGGTTCGGCACAACCCCGAATTCACGATGATGGAGTTCTACGCGGCCTACTGGAACCACCACGACCTGATGGACTTCACGGAACACGTGCTGCGCCATGCCGCGACCGTTGCCACGGGCTCGGCCTCGCTCAGCTACGCTGGCAAGCCGGTGGACCTGGCCCCCGCCTTCGCCCGCCTCACGGTGCGCGACTCGCTGGTGGCCCACGCCGGCCTCACGGTTGAAGAAGCCGGCGACGCCGAGCTGCTGCGTGCACGCATCCAGGCTGCGGGTGAAAAGGCCCCTGCCCACTGGAAGCTCCCCGAGTTGCAGTTCGGTTTGTTCGAAGCCGTGGTCGAAGAGAAACTCTGGCAGCCGACCTTCATCATCGACTACCCCGTCGAGGTGTCGCCACTGGCCCGCGCATCGGACGACAACCCCGCCATCACCGAACGTTTCGAGCTCTTCATCACCGGCCGCGAGTACGCGAATGGTTTCTCCGAGCTGAACGACGCCGAAGACCAGGCCGCACGCTTCCACGCGCAGGCGGCCAACAAGGAAGCCGGCGACGAAGAGGCGATGTTCTACGACGCCGACTTCATCCGCGCGCTCGAGTACGGCATGCCACCCACGGGCGGTTGCGGCATCGGCCTGGACCGTCTGATGATGCTCATCACCGACTCGCCGAGCATCCGCGACGTGATCTTGTTCCCGTCGCTGCGCAAGGAAGGCTGAGGTGAGCAAGCGCCTGGACTCGCTGGCGGCGATCGACGACGCCATCTGGCAGGAGCTCACCCGCGCGGTGGGCGACAAACAGCACCCCTGGCGTGCGCCCGTGCTGGCCACGACCGATGGTGACTCGGCCGATGCGCGCACCGTGATCCTGCGCGAGGCCGTGGCCTCGGAACGGCGACTTCGCCTGTACACCGACCAGCGCGCTCACAAGGTGGCTCAGTTGCTGAGCCACCCCAAGGGCACGCTGGTGATGTGGTCGCCGTCGCTCGCCTGGCAGCTGCGCTGCCACGTGCACTTGAATGTGCTGCCCCAAGGCCTGGACACCAGCTCGCGCTGGGCGAGGGTTCAGCACACCCGCGGCGAGCAAGACTACATGGCGCCCCTCCCCCCCGGCTCGGTGCTCGACTCGGCGCCCACGGCCGGTGGCATTCACCGCGCTCACTTTGCGGTCATTGAAGCCGATGTGATCAGCGTCGACTGGTTGGAACTTCACCGCGACGGCCACCGCCGTGTGGTGATCGATGCCGACGGCGCACGCTGGGTGCAACCCTGATCAGACCTCGGGCGGCTTGGTGATCATCAGGTCGACAAAGGTCTCGGCATCCTGGCGGATGACCACGCGCATCGGCAGGTAGCGGTACTGCGGCGCCAGCCACATCTCGATGGTCATGTCGCCCCCGGCGACGGCCTCTCGACGGGGCTTGACGTGGAGCACCTCGAGTTCGCCGAACGGCGTGGCGAGTTTCTCCAGGCCCAGGACGTCGTAAGAGAAGGACTCGACACTGCGCGGCATGGCCAGCGGAACCTCGATGATCCCCCCCGGACTCGACAACGCCGCTTGCGTGCTCAGCAACCACGAGAGCTGAACGAACTGGCTGGCGGTGTCTTGCAAGCCCGGCAAAGCGTCACGGCGCGTTCCGTTGGACAGGCGCACGCCATCGGCATCGATGAACAGGGTGGACCGGGACGGCTCCCTGAACGGCAGCTTGGTGAGCTGGTCGTAGCGGTAAGGCTTCAACCCCTGGGCCGTGATGAGGCCTTCGCTGCTCATGGTCCGGGACATGAAGGGCGCCACGCTCAAGCCGACCCGCACGTCGAGATGGACCTGGTAGCGTCCGCCGTCGTGCACCCATTCGACCTGGGCCGAACCCGACACAGGGCCGCGGTAGTTGCCGGTGAGCTCGAAGCTCACGCGTGTCGACTCAGGCCATTGGTAGGGCCCGCCGGTGCCTGTGCCCGGTGAGGACCCGCCGGCCGTCGAGGACGATGCGGACGCGCTGGTGGACGCGCTGGCCGGGGCGCTGGCCTGGCTTGCGGCCTCGTCGGGCGGCATGTTGGGATCGAGAAACGCCGGCGGCCCGTCTCCGCCGTCCGCAGGCACATCGGTCTGCGTCTCTGCCACCACGTCGGCGTGGCTGAATTTCGCGGGCGACGATGCCGCGGGGGCGGTACTCGCAACCGCCTTGCTCGGTGCCAGCGCCAGTTCGGCCGCTGCCGGCAGCACGGGCGTCAATGGTTCCATGCTTCGAACGTACAGCGCCTGCATGCGTGTGGGCGCAGGCTCGGCCTGCGCCTGCTGGAGCGCCGTGGCGTAGCCGGCCAGTCGGCCCACCACGCAGCCGTGCACCACGACCACTGCCGCCACCAGGCTCACCAGCGCCGCGACGCGACGCGTCCTCAGCAGCGCCCGGCCCCGCTGAAAGACCGAGTCAGTCACGCAGGGTCAGCCCTTCAGCCACGCCTGACGCAGCGCCAGCGCATCGCTGCGGACGTCACCGAGGCCGAGCGTCACCGCGCCTTCATCGGCAGCGGGCGGGACCTGAAGGCCCAGCGTGAACACGCGCTGGTCACGCGAAACCAGCAGCGAGGCTGCCCCCTTGGCAGGCAGCAACCGCAGGCTGTCGTCGAGCCGGCGCAAGCGCCAGCCCTCGACGGCCAGCAGTTCATCACCGGCAGACAAGCCCGCCTTTTCTGCTGCACCGCCACGCAGGACCGCGGTCACCTTGACCCCGGTCAACGCACTTTCACTGACGCGCAGGCCGCAGCGCTGGGCCAGCGTGGGCGCTTGCGATGTCCACGACACTGCCACCGCGGCCAGCAGATCGCGCAAGGGAAGATCGCCCGTGCCATGCACCCAGGCTTGGAACTCGGCGGCATACGAACGTCCGCCCACCTCGGCCAGCACGGCCAGGATGTCGGCCTCGGTGATGGGGCCACCCGCGCTGCGCGCCCACAGGCCGCGCATCACGTCGTCGAGCGAGCCGCGACCCTCACGGCGCAGCGTGAGGTCGAGCGCCAGCGCGACGAGGGAGCCCTTGGTGTAGTAGCTGATGGTGGCGTTGGGGGTGTTCTCGTCGCCCCGGTAGTACTTCACCCACGCATCGAAGCTGGCCTGCGCCACGCTCTGCACCTTGCGGCCCGGCATGCCCAGCACGCCGCTCACCGTCTTGGCCACGAGGCGCAGGTAGCGCGGTGGGTCGATGAGGCCGCTGCGCAACAGCAGCAGATCGTCGTAGTAGGACGTGAATCCCTCGAAGAACCACAGCAACTCCGTGTAGTTCTCGCGGGTGTAGTCATAGGGCGCGAAGTCGGCGGGCCGCAGGCGCTTGACGTTCCAGGTATGGAAATACTCGTGGCTGATGAGCCCGAGAAGGGTCACGTAGCCATCGGTGAGGTCGGCCTTGCCGCGCTGGGGCAGGTCGCGCCGGGCAGCGATGAGGGCGGTGCTGGCGCGGTGCTCCAGGCCGCCGTAGGCGTCTTCGGCCGCATTGAGCAAGAACACATAGCGCTTGAATGGCGGCTTCTTCTTGCCATGCCAGAACGCGATGGCGGTGGCGCAGATGCGCTGGGTGTCGGCCAGCAGACGTTCGCCATCGAAATCGGGCAAGGCGCCGGCCACGACGAATTCGTGCACGACACCGCCGGCCTTGAATTCGCCCCGCCAGAAACGGCCGAGCTCCACCGGGTGATCGACGAGTTCGTCGTAGTCAGCCGCCTCGAAACTGGCACGGCCCGATGCGGCAGTGAGCGCCGTGGCGATGTCCCAGCCCTTGGGCAGGCCGGCCACGCTCAGTTGGTGCGGTTCTTGTTCGCGGCCATGCACGCGCAGGCACAGGCTGGTCCCGTTGAAGAAGCCCCGGTCGGCATCGAGAAACGCGGCGCGTACGGAGGTGTCGAACGCATAGACGAGGCAGCTCACCGTGAGCGGCGCAGTGCCGCTGCAGGCCACCTGCCACGTGGCCTTGTCGAGTTGCGTCAGCGGCAACTCGCGCTTGCCCTGCCGGGCCTGCAGCGCGGACAGGTGGCGGGCAAACTCTCGCACCAGGTAGCTGCCCGGAATCCACACCGGCAAACTGACCGTCTGCAGTGCCGCGGGCTGCGGCACGGTGAGGGTCACGCGGAAAAGGTGGGCGTGGAGGTCAGCCAGCTCGATCCGGTACGAAATCATTCACAGGTCCTTGGGGCTTGTTTCAGCTCTTGCCACTGTCCACAAGGCGCTTTTCCATCTCGGCCGCATCGATGGCACCACCCACACGGGTGCTGTCGCTGAATACCAGCGCGGGGGTTCCATTCACGTGGTGCTTGCGCGCCAGCGCCATGTTGCGCTCGACAGGGGTGGTGGTGCAGCTGTCTGCGGCCTTGACCGGCGTCTTGGCCTGCAGCATCCAGTTGAGCCAAGTGCCTGTGCGGTCCTTTGAACACCAGATGTCGCGCGATTTGGCGGCAGAGTCTTCACCCAGAACAGGCACGAGGAAGGTGTACACAGTGACGTTCTTCAGTTTCTGGATGTCGCCCTCGAGTCGCTTGCAGTAGCCGCAATTGGGGTCGGAGAACACCACCATCTTGCGCGCACCCGTCCCGGTCTTCCACACGATGGCATCGTTCAGCGGGAGCTTCTTGAAGTCGAATGCAGTGAGCTTTTCAACACGCTCCTTGGTGAGATCGATCCGCTTTGCGGTATCGATGAGGCTGCCCTGGAAGATGTGAAGTCCTTGCTCATCGCTGTAGACGATTTCGACCCCCATGCGCACCTCGTAGATACCGGGGATGGCTGTTTTGGTGACCTCGTCGATGACAGGCATCTTGGGCAGGCGCTCGGCAAGGCCCTTGCGGATCTGCGCTTCATCGGCCTGCGCGGCAGGCACCATGGCCACCGTGGTGGCGCCGACGAGCAGGCTAGAGGCCACAGAGTGACGAAGAGCGCGGCGAAGAGAAACAAACTTGGACATGATGAACCTTTGAATGGAGCGATTCAGGACGCGCGACAGAATGCGCCACAGGACGCAATATGACAGGCGCTCATGAATCGAGGGCACGCGCGGCGAGCCAGCGCTTCAGGGGAGTCAGGCGATTGACGAGATCCAGGCCGCGGTTGCGAAGTTCCCGCAGCGGTGCCTGCTCGTGGGAAAAGAGCTGCAGGAGCCCGCCCGTGAGCTGGCCCATGGCCTGTGTAGGCAGCAGTCTGGCACGCTCGTAGCGACGCAACAATCGGGCATCCCCCACTGTCCGCCAACTTTCTCTGGCGGCGATCACCGACGTGAGCGAGGCCACATCGGCCAGGCCGAGGTTCAGCCCCTGCCCGGCCAGCGGGTGCACCACGTGCGCGGCATCACCGAGCAGCACCCAGCCCGCACCCGACCAAGCCTGTGCACGTGACTGCTCCAGCGGCCAGGCTGCCCGCTCGCCGGCCAATGACAGCGGCCCGGCCGCACCGCGCGTGGCTTCGGCGAGGGCTGCCTCAAACCCTGCAGCATCGAGCGCCAGCAGTTCATCGGCACGTTCGGTCGGCAGCGACCACACCAGCGCGAACGAGTGATCGGGCTGGGGTGCATCAAAAGGCAGCAAGGCCAGTACATCGGGCGAGCGAAACCACTGGTGAGCCAGGTTGCGGTGCGGTTGCGGCGTGGTGAGGCGCGCTGCGATTGCGCGGTGCCCGAAGTCATGCCGATCGACCACCACCCCGAAGGCCTCGCGCGTGGCCGACGAGCGCCCCTCGCACAAAGCCGTGAGTGAAGCCTCCACAGGCTCGTGTGTCAACGTGACGTGCGGCGCATAGCGCACCGCAGAGGCCAGCGCATCTTCGAGCACGGCAGCGTCGGTGATGAAGGCGAGTTCGGCCACACGCTGCTGCCAGGCCGAGAACTCGAGCACGCTGTTGTTGGCGTCACCCTCGATGTGCATGTCGTGCACCGGGGTGGCGGCATGCGGCGGCAGGGCGTCCCAGACCTTGAGCCCGCACAGCAGCGCGACAGACGCCGCATTCAAGGCGTAGGCACGCACATCGGCCTTGCCACTGCGGGGCGTTGCATCTGGCACCAGGGCCACGCTCAGGCCTTGCCGGGCAAGCGACAGCGCCAGGCTCTGGCCCACGATGCCCGCTCCACGCACACACACATCGAATCGTTTCATAGCGTTTGATTGTAGAGACGCTGGAAGGGACTCGTCAGACAGGGAGAATGAAGCCGCCGCTCTTGTTTATCGTTGGCCCTCACTCTCCCACTGGACCCAACCCATGGCCTCCTGGCTTCTCAAACTGCTGATCGCGCTCGGCCTGCTGGTGGCCGTGACGGCAGCCGCCCTCACCTGGCTCGTCGCCACCTTCGATCCCAATGCCTACAAGGGCCTGGCCATCGACTGGATGAAGGACAAGCACCACCGCACGCTCGTCATCGGCGGGCCCATCACGCTGTCGGTGTTTCCTCGGCTGGAGGTGACGCTGAGCGGCGTGCGCGTGAGCGAAAAAGACCGCCCTGACACCTTCGCCGAACTGGACCACCTGGCGCTGGCCGTGCGGGTGCTGCCCTTGCTGAGCAAACGTCTGGAGGTCGACCGGGTGGAGGCACGCGGCCTGCGCGCCACGCTCACACGCGACGCCGCCGGTCGCACCAACATCGACGACCTGCTCGAACCACCTGCGCACGACCCCAAGGACAACACGCCCTCCACCTCCAAGCGCCTGCAGTTCGACGTGAGCGCGGTCAGCTTGAGCGAGCTCCAGCTCACGGTGCAAGACGCCATCAGCGGCGTGAAGGGCTCGGTGCAGTTGGACCGGCTCAAGACGGGCCGCTTGGCCGACGGGGCGGAGTCGCCCGTGGAACTCGATGCGTCGGTGGCGCTGCAGTCCCCGCCTGTGCAGGGCAAGCTGAGCGGCAAGACCCGCCTGTCACTGAACCTCGGTGCAGGGGCCGTGACGCTGCGTGACACGAAACTCCTGCTGTCGGGCGACCTGGCACCGGTCCGCGGGCTGGCGCTGGGCATCGAAGGCCGGCTCGCCATCGACACCACCGCCGGCACCGCGCTCGCGGAGGACCTGGACCTGCGCGTGAGCGGCACGGTGGGCACGCTGGCGCTGAAAGACAGCAGAGTGATGCTGAAGCGATTTGCACTCGATCCGGCCCAGCGCAGCCTGGCCTTGTCGCAGCTGAAGGTGACACTGGCCGGCACGCAGGACAGCCATCCGCTCGGGCTGTCTCTCGACTGGCCGCAGCTCGATGTGCGCGGCGACAAGCTCAGCGGCAGCGCGTTGAGCGGGCAGATGTCCCTCGAAGGCCCGCTGGCGCTGAAGGCCGATTTCAAGTCCGCCGCACCCACCGGCAACTTCGAGCAGATCAAGCTGCCCAGCCTTGCAGCCACCTTCAAAGGCCGGCAGGGGCCGCGTCAACTCGAGGGCCGCGTGCGCACCGATGTGCTGGTCCATGTGTCGGTCAAATCCCTGCGGCTCGACGCACTCAGCGCGCGGCTGCAGGTGCAGGAGCCGTCGTTGCAGCCCCTGGGCATCGCGCTGAACGGCCATGCGTCAGCCAGCCCCACTGAGGCCCAATGGACGCTCGGTGGCGACATCAACACCAATGCCTTCACCACCGAAGGCCGGCTCAAGCTGAACAGCAAACCCATCAGCCTGAACCTCACCGCACAGTTCAAGTCGCTGGACCTCAACCGCTTGTTGCCGCCGCCCAAGACGGGGGCCGCCGCAGGCACGTCCGCGCCGAGCCAGGGCCCCGCCGCAGCGCTCGATCTCTCGCCGCTGCGTGCACTGCAGGGCCGCTTCAGCGTGAAAGCAACCCAATTCGCCTACCTGAAATACCGCGTGGCCGACGCCACACTCGAGGCCACCCTCGACGGGGGCGTGCTGCAGGCCAGCCGCATCGCCGGCAAGGTGTGGGGAGGCAGTGTTGAAGGCTCGGCCAGTGCCGATGCGCCCCGCAGCCGCGTGGCCGTGAAGGCGGTCGCGCAGGGTGTCAACGTGAACGCGCTGCTGAAAGACGTGGCCGACAAGGACGTGCTCGAAGGCACGGGCCGGGTGGCGATCGACGTGCACACGGGTGGACGCGACGTGGGCGAGTTCAAGTCGCGCCTTGACGGCACGGCCTCGCTGCAGCTTCGCGACGGTGCCATCAAAGGCGCGAA
>JBEGTX010000299.1:0-19236 GCA_041179165.1 Pseudomonadota bacterium
AGTACACGACCTGCGCCAGCAGGCGCGCCCAGTTGATGGAGTTGACCGTGCCGATCTTGTAGCGGCGCTTGAACTCGAGGTCGTTGGAGACAGCCTTGACGATGTCCTGGCAGTCGTCGAACACCCCATCGATGGCGATGTTGTGGATGTTGGGGTCTTGCAGGCTGAACATCTGCGCTTGCTGGAAGGCGCTCATGCGGCCCTGCGGCGACAGCATGAAGACGTTCACGCCCTTCTTGCCGCGCATGGCGTACTCGGCCGCGCTGCCGGTGTCGCCCGAGGTGGCACCGAGGATGTTGAGCGTCTCACCGCGGCGGCCCAGTTCGTACTCGAACAGGTTGCCTAGCAACTGCATGGCCATGTCCTTGAAGGCCAGCGTGGGGCCGTTGGACAGGGCTTGCAGGTGCAGGCCGGGAGCGAGCGTCTTGAGCGGCGTGATCTGCGTGCTGCCGAACACGGCGGGCGTGTAGGTGCGCGTGGCGATGTCACGCAGGTCGGCGGCGGGGATGTCGTCGATGTAGAGCGACAGGATCTCGAACGCCAGCTCGTGGTACGGCAGCTTGCGCCAGGCCGCGAGCGTGGCCCGGTCGATCTGCGGGTAGTGCGTGGGCAGGTACAGGCCACCATCGGGGGCCAGGCCCTCGAGCAGGATGTCGGAGAACCCGCGGGGGGCCTGCGCGTCGTTCGGCAAGGCGCGTGTGCTGATGTATTTCAAGTTCGTTCTCCGCGCTTCGGGAAAGGGGTCGTAAGGATGAAGCTCAGCTGAGCTCTTCCTTGCGGATGCGCACGATAGGCGCCAGCACCGTCGGCAAAGCCTGCATCTGCGCGATGGCCTTGTTCATGCGGCCTTCCACGGTGTCGTGCGTGAGGATGATGACGTCGGTGTGCACCTCGCCCTCGGCCGACTCGCGCTGCAGCAGCGCGTCGATCGAGATGTCGAGTTCGGCCAGGATGCCGGTGATGCGCGCAAGCACACCCGCCTGGTCGGCCACCTGCAGGCGCAGGTAGAAGGCGGTGACCACGTCTTCGATGCCGACGATGGGGGTGGCGGCAAGCTCACCCGGCTGGAAGGCCAGGTGCGGCACGCGGTGGTCGGGGTCGGCCGTGTGCAGGCGCGTGATGTCGACCAGGTCGGCCACCACGGCGGAGGCGGTGGGCTCGGCGCCCGCACCCTTGCCGTAGTAGAGCGTGGTGCCCACGGCATCGCCGTGCACGACGACGGCATTCATGGCGCCTTCAACGTTGGCGATGAGGCGCTTGGTCGGTACGAGCGTGGGGTGC
The DNA here is from genome assembly GCA_041179165.1 of Pseudomonadota bacterium. GTDB lineage: Bacteria > Pseudomonadota > Gammaproteobacteria > Burkholderiales > Burkholderiaceae_C > Rhizobacter. The sequence goes on from JBEGTX010000299.1 coordinate 1,282, forward strand.
ACACGCAGCTCGAAGCCGCCGGCCGGGTTGCCCGGGGTCTTCAGGTCGTCACGGCGCTTGGTGATGCCCAGCAGCTTGATGCGGTAGCCCAGTTGCTCGGCATAAGTGATGTCGGCCGCTTGCAGGCCGGTGATGCCCTCGACGTAGGCGCGGTCGAACTGCACGGGAATGCCGAACGCGATGGCGCTCATCAGCGTGGCCTTGTGGGCGGCGTCCACGCCTTCGATGTCGAAGGTGGGGTCGGCTTCGGCATAGCCCAGACGCTGCGCTTCTTTCAGCACGACGTCGAAGTCCAGGCCCTTGTCGCGCATCTCGGACAAGATGAAGTTGGTGGTGCCGTTGATGATGCCGGCGATCCACTCGATGCGGTTGGCCGTGAGGCCTTCGCGCAGCGCCTTGATGATGGGAATGCCACCGGCCACCGCAGCCTCGAAAGCCACCATCACGCCTTTGGCCTGGGCCGCCGCGAAGATCTCGGTGCCATGCACGGCCAGCAGCGCCTTGTTGGCGGTGACCACGTGCTTGCCGGCGGCGATGGCTTCCATCACCAGCGCCTTGGCAATGCCGTAGCCGCCGATGAGTTCGATGACGATGTCGATCTCGGGGTTGGCAATGACCTGGCGCGCATCGGACACCACGGTCACGCCCTCACCCACCGCCGCGCGAGCGCGCTCGGTGTCGAGGTCGGCCACCATGGTGATGTGGATGCTCCGGCCGGCACGGCGGCGAATTTCATCCTGGTTGCGGGTGAGCACGTTGAAGGTGCCGCTGCCAACCGTACCAATGCCCAACAGGCCGACTTGAATGGGTTTCATAGGAGAAGGCCCGCAGGCCTGGGTAAATTGAATGAGGAACGGTTGAGTCAGAAAACTGTTGAAATCAGAAACTGAACACAGAGGAAGAGAAACCCGGCACGGCGTGTCGAACACGCCAGCCCGTCCTCAGAAGAATCGTTTTTTGCTGTAGCCGTGCAGGAAGCGCGCGATGCGGCCCACCGCTTCGGTGAGGTCGTCGGAGTTGGGCAGGAACACCAGGCGGAAGTGGTCGGGGTGAATCCAGTTGAAGCCCGTGCCCTGCACGATCAGCACCTTCTCTTCGGCCAGCAGCTCGTAGGCGAACTGCTGGTCGTCGGTGATGGGATAGACCTTCGGGTCGAGCCGCGGGAACATGTAGAGCGCACCCTTGGGCTTCACGCAGGTGACGCCGGGGATATCGGTGAGGAGCTGGTACGCCAGGTCTCGCTGCTTGCACAGGCGGCCACCAGGGGCCACGAGGTCCTTGATGCTCTGGTAGCCGCCGAGTGCAGTTTGCACCGCCAGCTGCCCCGGCGTGTTGGCACACAAACGCAGCGAGGCCAGCATGTTGAGGCCCTCGATGTAGTCGCGTGCGTGGCGCTTTTCGCCCGACACGACCATCCAGCCCGCGCGGTAACCGCACGACCGGTAGTTCTTCGACAAGCCGTTGAAGGTGACGAACAGCACGTCGTCGGCCAGCGAGGCGATGCTCGTGTGCGTGACACCGTCGTACAGCGTCTTGTCGTAGATCTCGTCGGCAAACACGATGAGATCGTTTTCGCGCGCGATCTGGACGATCTGCAGCAGCAGGCTGTCGGGGTACAGCGCACCCGTGGGGTTGTTGGGGTTGATGACGACGATGGCCTTGGTGCGAGGCGTCACCTTGCGGCGGATGTCCTCGATGTCGGGCATCCAGTCGGACTGCTCGTCGCAGATGTAGTGCACCGGCGTGCCGCCCGACAGGCCGACCACGGCCGTGTGCAGCGGGTAGTCGGGGGCGGGAATGAGCACCTCATCGCCATCATTGAGCAAGGCGTTCATGCTCATCGCGATGAGCTCGGAGGCACCGTTGCCGAGGTACACGTCGTCGACCGACACGCCCTGCACGTTCTTCTCCTGCATGTAATGCACGACGGCCTTGCGCGGCGCGAACAGACCCTTGCTGTCGGTGTAGCCCGCAGCGCCTGCCAGGTTGCGGATCATGTCCTGGACGATTTCATCCGGCGGCTCGAGCCCGAACGCGGCCACGTTGCCGATGTTCAGCTTGATGATCTTGTGGCCTTCTTCTTCCATCTCCCGGGCCTTGTCGAGCACCGGGCCACGGATGTCGTAGTTCACATTGGCCAGCTTGCTGGACTTGACGATGGTTTTCAACAAGGTCTCCCGGGGGGAATGAGGGCGCACCAGCGGCGCAGAACCGCAATTGTGCAACGCAAAACCTATAATTTAACCATAGGGCAATGCGGAACAAGTCCCTGCCGAGCACTTTTGCAGCGCCGCCCCCGGCCTGCACCGTCCCGGGCAAGCCGCCCACAGAATGAGGTTCCCCCGCTTTGAAACTGCATGCCGATCAGATCGAGGGCGTGAACGTGGTGTCCGGCTACGCGCCCGGCGTGGTGAAGGTGAACGGCCAGGAGCATCTGCATGCCGTGCTGGTGCCGTGGAACGGCGAGGTCCTTGACTGGCAGGCAGACGATGCTGCAACGCTCACGGCCGAGCACTTCCAGCGTGTGGCCGATCTCAAGCCCGAGGTGGTGATCTACGGCAGCGGCGACCGCATCCGCTTTCCGTCAGGCGCGCTGCTCAAGCCCTTGATGTCGCAACGCATCGGCATCGAAACCATGGACAGTGGGGCGGCCTGCCGCACCTACAACGTGCTGGCCGGTGAAGGCCGATCGGTCGTGTTGGCGCTGCTGGTTCCACCGGCGCGCTGAGCTCAAACGCCATGCGTTCCTCGCGGTAAACCTATCCCCCTAATGTGGGGCGTGTTTGCCCGAGGAGACGTTTGGCCGCAGGCCTTATAATTGCTGGCTACGCCTCCTGCGGCGCAACTTCTCTGAATTCTTCATGACGCCAGCTCTCAACAAGCCTCTCCCGGAATTTGAAGCGCTCGCAACCAGTGGGGTGAAATTCACACCACAGGCCTTCGCGGGCCAGACCGTCGTCTTGTATTTCTACCCGAAGGACAACACGCCGGGTTGCACCACGGAAGCCATGCAGTTCCGCGACCGCCACAAGGACTTCGTCAAGGCAGGTGCCATCGTGTTCGGCGTCTCTCGCGACAACATGGCTTCGCACGACAAGTTCAAGCAGGCCCTCGAACTGCCCTTCGATCTCATCGCCGACACCGAAGAAAAGCTCTGCCACATGTTCGGTGTCGTCAAGAACAAGATCATGTACGGCAAGAAGGTCAAGGGCATCGAGCGCAGCACCTTCCTGATCGACGGCAACGGCGTTCTGCGTGCCGAGTGGCGCGGCCTCAAGGTCGCCGGCCACGTCGACGAAGTGCTGAAAGAAGTCAAGGGCCTGAAGTAAACACGTCGGCCTTCGAGCGGCCACGTGCCGCGCAAGGCCGGGTGCTTCAAGCTTGCTGACCTGCGGTTTTCTTGAGCCCCTTCACCGGCCCTCTGGGTCGCCCCAAAAAGCCGACACCTCGTCGGCTTTTTTGCGCCTGTGCTCCGGCACAAGTGCCCACCACGCCGGGCGAATGACGCTCGTGTGTCACACGCATGACCCCGGCTGCAAAGCTTGCTGACCCGCGCAGCCGTTGCCCATTTGCCACGCCCAGTGCCATGGTTGAGCCGACATCCAAGTTGTGCATAATGGGTCATGCCCGTGAGTTGCGAACCACGCCCCCCTTCTGCCGTTTTTCCTCGAGCCGCCCAGGTGACTGTGCGGCTTTTTCGTTTCAAGCGCCCTGAACAGGAGATTTGACACTTATGCCACTGCCCAAGCCGCCTGCCAAACGAGCCACCCTCCTCACCTCTGCCGACTTTGAATCGCAGGCCGCGCCCAAACCGGGCAAACGAACCCAGAAACACCCCGCCGCCGAACCGGCGCCTGCGGAGCTGAATCTTCTCGCGCCGGTGCACGAGCCTGCCGCACCCGTGATGCGCCGCCCCGCCACCGTGGTGGCACCGGTTTCACCGCCGCCGGCCCCAGCCGCACAGCGCCCCGTCGCAGCGGCGTCCAAGGCACGCAAGACACGCGGCGGTCCCGCCAAGCTCTTCGTGCTCGACACCAACGTGCTGATGCACGACCCGATGTGCTTGTTCCGCTTCGAGGAACACGACGTCTACCTGCCGATGATCACGCTCGAAGAGCTCGATGATCACAAGAAGGGCATGTCTGAAGTGGCACGCAATGCCCGCCAGGTGAGCCGCGATCTCGACGGGCTCGCCAAGGGCGTGATCGACCAGCCCGATGCCGACATGGCCGACGGCCTGCCGCTCAGCAACACCGGCCACCGCGAAGCGGGCGGCAAGCTGTATTTCCAGACCACGTTGCTCAACGTCACGCTGCCGGCCGGCCTGCCCCAGGGCAAGGCCGACAACCAGATCCTCGGTGTCGTGAAGGCCCTGCGCGAGCAGCAGCCCCAGCGCGAGGTGGTGCTGGTGTCCAAGGACATCAACATGCGCATCAAGGCGCGTGCCTTGGGCCTGGCTGCTGAAGACTACTTCAACGACAAGACCCTCGAAGACGGCGACCTGCTCTACACGGGCGTGCTGCCGCTGCCGGCCGACTTCTGGGAGCTGCATGGCAAGACCATGGAGAGCTGGAACCAGGGTGGGCTCACCTACTACCGCATCAGCGGCCCGATGGTGCCTTCGCTGCTGATCAACCAGTTCGTGTTCCTCGAAGCGCCGGGCGCCACGCCGCTGTATGCCAAGGTCACCGAGATCACCGGCAAGACGGCCGTGCTGCGCACGCTGCGCGAGTACACCCACCAGAAGAACGCGGTGTGGGGCGTCACGGCGCGAAACCGCGAGCAGAACTTCGGCCTCAACCTGCTGATGGACCCGGACTGCGACTTCATCACGCTCACCGGCACGGCCGGCACCGGCAAGACGCTGATGACGCTGGCCGCTGCGCTGTCGCAGGTGATGGACGACCGCCGCTACACCGAGATCATCGTCACCCGGGTCACCGTACCCGTGGGCGAAGACATCGGCTTCCTGCCTGGCACCGAGGAAGAAAAGATGTCGCCATGGATGGGTGCGCTCGACGACAACCTGGAGGTGCTGTCCAAGACCGATGGGGCTGCCGGCGAATGGGGCCGTGCCGCCACCAACGACCTGGTGCGCAGCAAGATCAAGATCAAGAGCTTGAACTTCATGCGCGGGCGCACCTTCCTGAACAAGTTCGTCATCATCGACGAGGCGCAGAACCTGACGCCCAAGCAGATGAAGACACTCATCACCCGCGCCGGCCCGGGCACCAAGATCGTCTGCCTGGGCAATCTGGCGCAGATCGACACGCCCTACCTCACCGAAGGCAGTTCCGGCCTGACCTACGCGGTCGACCGCTTCAAGGGCTGGCCGCACAGCGGTCACGTCACGCTGGCCCGTGGCGAACGCTCGCGCCTGGCTGACTTCGCGTCCGAGGTGCTCTGACCCTCTGCAGTTCCCAGCTCCACGATCATGCCGCAGCGCCCTTCAGGGAGCGTCTGCGGCATTTTTTTGCCCTGAGCCTGAATCCCGAGGCAGCGCCGATTCTGTTTCTTGTGTGTCGTGCTGCAACCGGCATTCCTCCACGGCCGAGCCCGGAAAGCCGCATGTTTCCTCGTCACCCACAACTTTCACGGAACCATCTGTGAAGAAGCACTCAAAAACACGGCTAAGTGCTCGTTACTGAAGGAGTTTTCCAGGTTGACTCATCTACCGTGCTTCCCCTATGCTGCGCCGCATGCGTTTGTTTGACCCGCTCCGCCCCGCCGCCCTTGCCGTTGCCGCCGTGTTCTGCGTGGCAGCACATGCCGCGCCCGACTCCGACCAGATCTCGTGGTTTGCGCAAGACGCCCCCAACTTCGGCAAGCCCGTGCCCGCCAGCAAAGCGGAGGCCCAACCCGGCTTCATCCGCCAGATGGGCAACTCGGCCTCGGCCATGGTGGTGTCGTCCATGAACTTTCTGGGCGTGCGCTACCGCCGCGGGGGCAACTCCGCCGAAGAAGGTTTCGACTGCAGCGGCTTCACACGCCATGTCTTCGAGAACAGCCTGGGCCTGATCCTGCCGCGCCGCGCCGACGAACAAGCCACCGCCCCCGGCCTGAAGAAAGTCCAGAAAGACGAGCTTCAGCCGGGTGACCTGGTGTTTTTCAACACGCTCAAGCGCACCTTCTCGCATGTAGGCATCTACGTCGGCGAAGGCAAATTCATTCACGCCCCCCGCAGCGGATCGGTCGTTCGCGTCGAAGACATGCGTTTCGCCTACTGGTCCAAGCGCTTCACCGGTGCCCGCCGTGCCGATGTCGACAGCCCGAACACGGCAGCAGCCGCTGCCGTGCCCGCCGTCACCCCGCCAGCCACAGCGACGCCAGGCAACACCACAGCGGCCCGTTCTGCGATGCCATCTCCGGCGGTCGACCCCTTCGTCCCCTTCCCCTGACGCCGTGGTGTGCCGCCGCTCGCAGGCACAATGCGCACCATGGTCTCTCGAATCATCCCGGTTGCCGATCACCGCTATGCGGCGAGCATCCCCTCTGTCGAACGGGGCACCCGGTCGAGCACGGGGCTGCTGACCGACCGGCTGGCGCGCCCGCTGCGCGATCTGCGCATCTCGGTCACCGACCGCTGCAATTTCCGCTGCAGCTACTGCATGCCGCGCGAGGTGTTCGACCAGAACTACAGCTTCCTGCCGCAGAACTCGCTGCTGAGCTTCGAAGAGATCACCCGGCTGGCACGCCTGTTCGTGGCGCACGGCGTGCGCAAGATTCGCCTCACCGGGGGTGAACCCCTGCTGAGAAAAAACATCGAGCACCTGGTGGCCATGCTGAGCGCACTCCGCACTCCTGATGGCGAGCCGGTCGACCTCACTCTCACCACCAACGCCTCGCTGCTGGCCCGCAAGGCCCAGGCCTTGAAAGACGCCGGCCTGCGCCGCGTCACGGTGAGCCTCGATGCGCTCGACGACGCGACCTTCCGCCGCATGAACGATGCCGACCATCCTGTCGCCGACGTGCTGGCGGGCATTGCTGAAGCCGAGCGCGTGGGCCTCGGCCCGATCAAGGTGAACATGGTGGTCAAGCGCGGCACCAACGACCACGACATCCTGCCGATGGCGCGCCACTTTCGCGGCTCGCCCGTGGTGCTGCGCTTCATCGAGTACATGGATGTCGGCGCGACCAATGGCTGGCGGCTCGACGAGGTGCTGCCGTCGGCCGACATCATCACCCGCCTGCACGAGGAATTTCCGCTGCGGCCTCTGGCGGCAATGCAGACCGGCGAAACCGCTGCACGATGGGCGTACCAGGATGGGCAAGGCGAGATTGGCGTGATCTCCAGCGTCACCCAGGCCTTCTGTCACGACTGCAACCGTGCGCGGCTATCGACCGAAGGCAAGCTCTTTCTCTGCCTCTTCGCGACCCAGGGCCACGACCTGCGCGCGCTGCTGCGCAGCGGCCACGACGATGCGCAGATCGCGTCCGCCATCGGCGGCGTGTGGGAGGCGCGAGATGACCGCTACTCGGAACTGCGCGCCGCGGGTGGCACACCGCCCACCGAGGGCAGCCCCCGCGTCGAAATGCATTACATCGGAGGTTGATTCGCCGATGTCCGTCGATCGAAGCCTTGTCACTGGCCTGGTGCTCGCAGGCGGCCAGGGCCGACGCATGGGCGGTGTGGACAAAGGCCTCGTGGCCTACCGCGGCCGCACGCTGGCCGAACATGCACTGCAACGCCTCGCACCGCAGGTCGGGCCATTGATGATCTCGGCCAACCGCCACCTCGACACCTACCGTGGCTTCGGCGTGCCCGTGCTGGCCGATGCCCAGGATGATTACCCCGGTCCGATGGCCGGGTTTCTGGCCGGCCTGCAGCATTGCACGACGCCGTACCTGATCACCGTGCCTTGCGACACCCCGCACTTCCCCGAGACGCTGGTGGCCCGCATGACCGAGGCCCTGCAGCGCACGGGCGCAGACATCGTCCTGGCCGCCGACGGCCCGCCCGATGCCTTGCAACGCCAGCCGGTGTTCTGCCTGCTTCACGTCAGCCTGCTCGACAGCCTGCGCGACTTCGTGTTGTCGGGCCAGGGCAAGATCGGCTTGTGGGCTGAGGGCCATCGCTGCACCCTGGTGCACTTCAGCGAACCCGGTGTTTTTGCCAACGCCAACACGGCCGATGAACTTCACCGACTGCAGTGAAGGCCTGCGGGCCCAGACCACACTGCGCCCGCTCAGCGCCGCCGACCTGCCTGCGTACAAGTCGCTGCGCGACCTGATGCTGCACGCCCACCCGGAGGCCTTCACCTCAGACGCCGAGACCGAGTCCCACAAGCCCGCCGAGGTGCTGATGCCGCGTTTGGGCATCGGGCGGCTCGACGGACGTCAGTTCACGCTGGGTGCCTTCGAAGCCGGCCGGCTGGTCGGTGCGGTGAGCTGTGAAGGCGACCCTCGGACCAAGGTGCAGCACACCGCCCACTTGGTCGGCATGATGGTCCGCCCCGCCTGCGGCGGCCGCGGCATCGGCCGCCTGCTGTTGCAGGCCTGCCTGTCGCGGCTGAGCCAAGCGTCCGGGGTCCACCAGGTCAGCTTGTCGGTGACCTCGGGCAACGTGCCGGCCATCCGGCTCTACCGGTCGGCAGGCTTCGTGCACTGCGGCACCCACCCTCGGGCCGTGTATGTGAAGGGAATCTTCCACGACAAAGACCAGATGTGGCTGGACCTGACAGCCGCTGTCACACGCTCGCGCTAGACTCTGCGCATCGATTTCCAGGCGCCCTCTGCTTTTTTCCCGACTTGCCCCTTCTGCGGGCAGCGCCCCATTCCCGACGTCCATGCGCCCCTCTCTTTTTCCTGGCTGCCTGCAGGCCAGCACCTCACCGTGAGTGAAGCCCGCTTCGCCCACTGGACCGAAAACGAGCTGCCGCGCTGTGCGCTCTGGCGTGCCGAGAACGGAGCCGCTCCGCCCAAACGCTGGGTGATCGCCGACGACCAGACCACCGCCGACAGCGCCTACCGGCTCGCCTGCGAAGGCACGGCCCTGCTGTGGCGCGGCGACTACCAGAACGGTCGCCAGCTGCTGCAGGCCATGGCCCGCCGCGCCGACACCCCCCCGCGCAAGTCCAAGCGCGCGCCCCCGAGCACGCCCGCGGAAGCCTTTCACCTGCACCGCCAGGCCCAGGCCCAGCGCGCCCGCAGCTTGTCCATGCTGGTGCTGCAGTTCGACCCTGGCCATGTGCTGGACCTGCGCCGCGCACCCGATGTGGCCCTCGCCTGCGAAGAAGCCTTTGGTGCCTGCAGCGAGCCCTACCTCGTCTCGATGCGAGAACTGCTCGGCGTGATGGGTGCGCATGAATGGCGCAAGAAGGGAGTGACGGTGCCGGCGCTGACTGGCCGCATCCATGCGCACTACGGCGTGTTCACGCCCGTGCGCGGCGAATACATCGGGTTGGTCGCCGAGGCCCCCTTGCCATCGAGCACGCTGGCCTTCGACATCGGCACCGGAACCGGTGTGCTGTCGGCCGTGCTGGCCCAGCGCGGTGTGCAGCGCATCGTCGCCACCGACCAGGACACTCGCGCCCTCGCCTGCGCCAACGAAAACCTTGCACGCCTGGGTTGCGCGGACCGTGTCCAGGTGCTGCAGGTGGACCTCTTCCCTCCGGGCCGCGCGCCTCTCATCGTGTGCAACCCGCCGTGGGTGCCGGCCCGGCCGACCTCCCCGATCGAAGGCGCCGTCTACGATCCCGAGAGCCGCATGCTGCTGGGTTTCTTGAAGGGCCTGGCCGCACATTTGGAACCCGCCGGCGAAGGCTGGCTCGTGCTGTCTGACCTGGCTGAGCACCTCGGACTGCGCTCACGCGATGAGCTGCTGGCGGCCATCGATGCCGCAGGGCTGCAGGTGATCGGGCGTCTGGACGTTCGCCCTCAGCACCCCAAGGTCCAGGACGAGACCGATCCGCTGCACACAGCGCGCCAGGCCGAGGTCACCTCGCTTTGGCGGCTGGCTGCCAAGCCGGTGGCGGACCTGCCGCTTAGCTGAGCGCCCAGCCGGTTCAGGCCGGCGAGTGCGCGCCCTCACCGGCCGCATCGCCCGCCAGCTCGGGTTCGGCGTTTTCGCCAGGCACCGTGCGCCGTGCGAGCAGCATGTACATCGACGGCACGACGAAGATGGTGAGCAGCGTACCCACCGTCATGCCGCCGACGATCACCCAGCCGATCTGCTGGCGGCTCTCGGCACCCGCCCCATGGGCCAGCGCCAAGGGCAAGGCGCCCAGCACCATGGCGCCCGTGGTCATCAGGATCGGTCGCAGGCGCAGCGACGCCCCCTGCACCACGGCTTCCAGCGTGTCCATGCCCTGCTGGCGCATCTGATTGCTGAACTCCACGATCAGGATGCCGTGTTTGGTGATCAGACCCACCAGCGTGATGAGGCCGATCTGCGAGTACACGTTCAACGTGCCGCCAGCGAGCTGCAAAGCGCCCAGCGCCCCCACCATCGACAGCGGCACGCTGAGCATGATGACGAACGGGTCGATGAAGCTCTCGAACTGCGCCGCGAGCACCAGGAAGATGAACACCAGCGCCAACACGAACACCAGGGCCAGCGCGCCGCTGGACGAGCGGAACTCGCGCGATGCCCCGTTGAGCTCGGTCGAGTAGCCTGGCTTGAGCACCTTGGCCGCCGTGGCATCCATGAAGTCGAGCGCCTCGCCCACCGAGTAGCCCGGGGCCAGGTTGGCCGTGATGGTGACCGAGCGCCGCTGGTTGAAGTGATTCAGTTCGCGCGGGCTCACCGACTCGTTCACCGTGACCAGTGACGACAGCGGAATCATCGCGTCGCCGCGGCCTCGCACGAAGATGCGTTCGATGTCCTGTGGCGTGGTGCGGCCCCGGCTGTCGGTCTGCACGATCACGTCGTACTGCTCGGCCTCGCGCGTGTAGCGCGTGACGTTGCGCCCGCCCAGCATGCTCTCGATGGCCCGGGCCACCTGGTCCACTGCCACACCGGCATCGGCCGCCCGCTGCCGGTCGACGTGGATGAAGATCTCGGGCTTGTTGAGGCGCAGGTCGGTGTCAGGCTGCACGATGCCGCGGTTCTTGGCCATCTCGGCCACGATCTGCTGCGCCACCAGAGACAGGTTGGCATAGCTGTCGGACGTGAGCACCACGAAGTTGATAGCCCGCTCACGGAACCCCTGGCCGAGCGAGGGCGGCGTGACAGGGAATGCGTTCACACCCGGCAGCGCGTTGAAACGCGGCTGCAGCTCACGCGCGAGCTGCTGAGTGCTGCGTGTGCGCTTGTCCCAGTCCACCGTGCGCAGGAAGGAAATGCCTTGCGAAACGGTGGGGTTGCCGGTGACCACGAACACCCGGTCGAACTCAGGGTAGCTGAGACCGATGCGTTCGATCTCCTGCATGTAGCGCTCGGTGTAGGCCATCGTCGACCCGTCGGGCGCATTGACGGTCGCGAGAATCACGCCACGGTCTTCGAGCGGGGCCAGTTCACTCTTGGTTGTGGCATACAACCACGCAGTGCCAGCACCCGACAGCACCATCACCACCATCACGAGCCAACGCCGGCCCAGCACCCAGCGCAGCGACCTGTCGTATCGCGCGGTCAGGCCGTTGAGCACCGACTCCATCATCCGGTCGAACCGGTTCGGTTCGGCCTGATGGCGAAGCAGCTTGCTGCACATCATCGGCGTGAGCGTGAGCGCGGTGAAGCCGGACACGATCACCGCGCCCGCCAGCGTGAGGGCGAATTCGACGAACAATCGTCCGGTACGGCCAGGCGTGAAGGCGAGCGGCGCGAACACCGCCGCCAGCGTCATCGTCATGGCCAGCACGGCAAACGCCACTTCCTTGGCGCCCCGCAGCGAGGCCTGAAATGGCGACAAGCCCTCTTCGATGTGCCGGAAGATGTTCTCCAGCATCACGATGGCATCGTCGACCACCAGACCGATCGCCAGCACAAGCGCCAGCAACGTGAGCGTGTTCACCGTGAAGCCGGCCAGCGCCATGATGCCGAACACGCCGATCAAGCTCACTGGAATCGTCACCAGTGGAATGATGGACGCGCGGAAGGTGCGCAGGAACACGAACACCACCAAGGCCACCAGCACCACGGCCTCGAGGATGGTGCGGTACACCGACTGCACCGACTTCTCGATGAACACCGAGTTGTCGTTCGCCTGCTGCACCTTCACGCCGTCGGGCAGGTCTTCCTGAATGCGCGGCATCACGGCGTACACACCCGCCGACACCTCTAGCGGATTGGCCGTGGCCTGGCGGATGACCCCCATCGACACCGCAGGCACGCCGTTGAGGCGCACGCTGGAGCGCTCGCTCGCCGGCCCCTCTTCGATGCGCGCCACATCGCGCAGGCGCACCGAGTAGCCATTGACCGACTTGATGCTCACATCGCCGAACTGGGTCGGTGTGGTGAGGTCGGTCTGCGCAGTGACACTGAACTCGCGCTGCTGGCTTTCGATGCGGCCGGCCGGAACCTCGAGGTTCTGCTTGCGCAGCGCGTCTTCAACGTCCTGCACCGTGAGGTTGTACGACGCGAGCTTGTCCGGGTCGACCCAGATGCGCATGGCGAACTTGCGGTCGCCATTGATCTGCACGTCGGCCACACCGGGCACGGTCTGCAGCCTGGGCTTGACGATGCGGTTGACCAGGTCCGTGATCTGCAGCGGCGACAGCGTCTCGCTGCTGAAGGCCAGGTAGATGGTGGGCGTGGCGTCGGCCTCGACCTTGGCGATGACGGGCTCGTCGATGGCGTCGGGCAGGCGGCCGCGCACACGCGACACCCGGTCGCGCACATCGGCCGCGGCCTCTTCAGGGCTCTTGGTCAGCTTGAAGCGGACAGTGATCTGGCTTTGTTCCGAGCGCGACACCGAGGTGATGATGTCCACCCCTTCGATACCCGCAATCGAGTCTTCGAGTGTCTTGGTGACCTGCGACTCGATCACCTCGGACGAGGCCCCGGTCAACCGGGTCGTGACGTTGACCACCGGCTCGTCGATGCGCGGGTACTCGCGCACCTGCAGCCGCGTGAACGAGACCGCGCCGATCAGCATGATCAGCAGCGACATGACCGTCGCGAACACCGGGCGGCGGATCGAAGTGTCGGAAATCTTCATGGCAGCTCCGGGGTCTCAGCGCGGCCGCGCCGCGCCAGAGGCCTGCGCAGACGCTGGCAGCTTGGCTGCAGACGCCGAAGACGCAGCCGGCGCAACCACGCCCACCTGAACGACCGTGACCGGCAGGCCGTCGGCCCGCATCAGCCGCGCCTGTCCGGCCGTGACCACGCGGTCACCGGCCGCGAGGCCTTCCAGGATCTCGGCCTTGCCGGGCACCCGCAGACCGAGGCGTGCCTCGATGCGGCGAGTGGCGAAGCCGGTGGCGGTCTTCTCGAGCTTGAGCACGTACTGCTTGCCGTTCTGCGGCACCAGCGCCTCTTCAGGCACGACGATGGCTTTGTCGCGCACGGCGAACACGATGTCGGCCCGGGCAAACATGCCGGGCCGCAGCACGCCCTGCGTGTTGTCGAGCAGCGCTCGCACCAGCAGCGAACGCCCATTGGCATCAAGCTGGGAGTCGATGGCCTCGACCTGGCCCTTGAAGATGCGCCCGGGCGTGCTGTCGAGCGTCACTTCCACGTCCTGGCCCACCTTCAAGCGGGTCACGGCCGATTCGGGCAAGCGGAAGTCGACCAGCAAGGCGGTGATGTCATTCACGTTGACCAGGTCGGCGCCGTCTTTCACGTAGTCGCCCACATTGACGACGCGGATGCCGGTGACGCCATCGAAGGGCGCCACGATGCGCATGCGCAGCAGCTGAGCGTCGGCCAGGGCCACCTGGGCCTCGGCCACTTCAAGCGCCGCGGCGCTCTGGTCCACCGCGCTCTTGCTGACGAAGTTCTGCTCGGCCAGTTCGCGGTTGCGCTGCAACGTCGTGCGCGCAATGCTGGCCTGTGCCGTGGCCTGCAGGCGCTGGGCGCGCTGCAGGGTGTCATCGAGCTGCACCAGCACCTGGCCTCGCTTCACGCGCTGCCCATCAGAAAAACCGAGCCTGGCCACCCGGCCGCTGGACTCGGGGCGCAACATCACGCCCTGGCGCGAGCGCAGCGAGCCCACGGCCTGCACGCTGTCTTGCAGGCGTGTGACCTGAACGGGCGCTGCCTCGACCGGCACGGGTGCGCTTGGGCCTGTGTTGCCACCCTTACCGTCCGCGCCCTTGCCTGCTGCGCTGACGGCCGAGGCATTGGCGGACGAGGACGATGACGCAGGCGAATGACCGGTGCGTTGAAAGAACCAGGCGGCCGAACTCACGGCCACCAACCCCACGACCGCCACGAGGGCGTGAAACTTCTTCATCGTCATTGACCTGTACTCCAGCTCGGACTGTACCGGCTGGTGGGGGGTTTCACAGTCGAGGGAAGCCTGAGCACACGGGCCCTCGACCACCCGGGGTTCAGGTCGGGCTGCCCGCCTTGAGTGCCAGCGATTTGTTCGCCAGCCCGTCGGCGCGTTCGTTGTAGCGGTCGCCGTTGTGCCCACGCACCCAGCGGGTGGTCACCTTACGAGCATCGGCCACTGCAAAAAGTTTCTTCCACAACGCCAAATTGGCCACAGGCTCGCCCTTGGAGTTGCGAAACCCCTTGCGCTCCCAGCCGGCGCGCCATTCGCTCAATCCCTTGAGCACGTACTGGCTGTCGGACACCAGCTCCACCACGGCACCCGCAGGCACTCGCTCCAGCCCTTCGAGGGCGGCCGTGAGTTCGGCGATCTGGTTGGTCCCCGGGCCGATGAAACCGTAGTGGTCGGATTCGGTCACGCCATCCGGCGCGATGAGCACAGCGCCCCAGCCTGCCGGCCCGGGGTTCGAGGGGGCGCAGGCGCCGTCGGTGTAAACCACCCATTTCATGTTGTCGTTCCTTTTTTGAGCCCGGAGTGTAGAGGCTCCATCGGCTGGGACGTCAGTCGGAGGGGGTTCGCCGCGGCGGCGCACTGCGGTGATGGTGAGACGCGGGCTCCCGGCGGGTCACGGCGGCGGCCGCTGCCTTGGCGCCCCCCTGAGGCTGCTGGCGGGCCAGGCCCACGAGCCGCATGCCGCGCACCCGCTTCACGGCCACGATCAGATAGACCGCGCCGAACACCGGCCACCAGCGCTCGCCGGTGCGCTCCATCCACTCGAAGCGCGAGATCCAGCGCGCCGACCGCAAGGGCGGGCCGAAACATCCGAATCGCCCCGCCTCGGTTTCGAAACTGAGCAGGCGCAGCCAGTCGCGCAGCCGGCGGTAGCCGATGAACTCGCTCTCTTTGGGCATGAAGAGGCCGCCGCGGCTGCCCAGCCCCAACCCCAGGCGCAGTTGCAGCCACCGTTGGCGCAAGCCCCACAGGCTGGCGCCGTTGAAGCCCAGGATGACCACGCGGCCTTCAGGGCGCAGCACCCGCTCGACCTCGCGCAGGGCCAGGTGCGGGTCGCGGGTCAGCTCGAGGGCATGGGGCAGCACCACCAGATCGAGGCTTTGGCTGTCGAACGGCAGCGCATCGAAATCGCATTCCAGCACCACGCGAGTGCCCGACGGGTGCGCGGGGGGAACTCGCAGGGCCCCGGTCGAGTCCACCGTGGCCGGCTGATCGATGGCGATCCACCGGTGGGGCATCCGATTGGCCGACAACCCGTCGAGTTCGGGCAAGCCGAGCTGCAGCGCGTGAAAGCCGAAGATATCGGCCACACTGCGGTCAAGCTGGCGCTGTTCCCACGCCAGCAGGTACTGGCCGGGAGGCGTCTTCAGCCACTCGGCCAAACCTATAATTCCGCCCACTTGTGTCATGAACCTGCTTGCACTGTCAGCCTTCTCCGATAACTACATCTGGATGCTCCACGACGGCCGGCAGGCCCTCGTCGTCGATCCGGGTGATGCCACGCCTGTGCTTGCAGCGCTGGACGCACACGGCCTGTCACTTCAGGGCATTCTAGTGACCCATCACCACAGCGACCATGTCGGCGGCCTGGACGCATTGCGTCCTCGCTTGCAAGGGCCCGTCTACGGCCCGGCCCATGAGAACATCCCGGGCCCCTTCGTGCCGCTGAGCGATGGCGACTCGCTGGAGCTCCTGGGGTGCCGTTTCGACGTGATCGACGTACCCGGCCACACCGCCGGCCACATCGCCTTTTTTCATCAGCCTTCATCCGATGCACAGGCCCCGCTGCTTTTTTGCGGCGACACGCTGTTCTCGGGCGGCTGCGGGCGGCTCTTCGAGGGCACGCCGATGCAGATGTTCCACTCGCTGCAGCGGCTGGCCGCCCTGCCGGGCAATACGCGCGTCTGCTGCGCCCATGAATACACGCTGTCCAACCTGAAGTTTGCGCGGGCCGTAGAGCCTCACAATACCGACCTTCAGGACTACACCGCACACTGCGAAAGCCTGCGTGCCCGCCACCAACCGACCCTGCCGAGCCACATCGGGCAGGAGCTTCGCATCAATCCCTTCCTGCGCTGCGGTGAACCCGCCGTGGTGCAGGCCGCTCTCAGCCAGGGTGCCGCCAGCGACAACGCCGCCGACGTGCTGGCCGCCCTTCGCCAATGGAAAAACAACTTCCAATGACTCCACCTTCCTTTCTCCAGCGCCCTGCGGCGAGTGTCGCGCTGGCACGTTCCGTTCTGCTGTCAGTCGCCATGTCCCTGGTGCTGGGCGCCTGCGCCACCGTGGGCGAACCCGCTGAAACGCCGGTCAATGATGTGTCCGACATCGTCAAGGCAGCGGCCTCGCCGGCAGCCAGCGCCGCCGCGACAGCATCAGTGGCCGAGCAGGCCGCAAGCGCCCCCAACAGCATGGCCGCCACTGCAGCCCCGATCGACCCGCTGCGCCCTGAGGAGAAAGTCGACCTCACCGCCACCACCGCGCAGATCGACCTGTGGATCCGGCTGCGCCGCGGCTTCGGCATGCCCGACCTGGTCACGCCGCTGGTGACCAACCGCGAGCAGTGGTACGCAAGCCGTCCCGACTACGTGCAGCGCATGACCACGCGCGGCAGTCGCTACCTGTTCCACATCGTCGAAGAAGTTCAGCGCCGCGGCATGCCCACCGAACTGGCCCTGCTGCCCTTCATCGAAAGCGCTTTCAACCCGCAGGCCATCTCGTCGGCCAAGGCCTCCGGCATGTGGCAGTTCATGCCCGCCACAGGCAAGTTCTTCGAGCTGCGCCAGAACATCTTCCGCGACGACCGCCGCGACGTGCTGGCGTCGACCCGCGCCGCACTCGACTACATGGCCAAGCTCTACACCATGTTCGGCGACTGGCATCTGGCCCTTGCCGCCTACAACTGGGGCGAAGGCAGCGTTCAGCGCGCCATCAACCGCAACCGCAAGGCCGGCCTGCCGACTGACTACCTCAGTCTGCGCATGCCCGAGGAGACTCAGTACTACGTGCCCAAGCTGCAGGCGGTGAAAAACATCGTGGCCCGTCCCGAGAACTTCGGCATCACCCTGCCAGCACTCAGCAACCACCCGTACTTTCTGAGTGTGCCCATCGAACGCGACATCGATGTGGCGCTCGCCATCCGGCTGGCGTCTGTCAGCCGCGATGAGTTCATGACCCTCAACCCCCAGATGAACAAGCCGGTGATCCTGGCGGCCGGCACGCCGCAGGTGCTGCTGCCCTACGACAACGCCAGCCAGTTCATCCGCAACATCGGCAACCACCGCGGGCCGCTGGCCACCTGGACGGCCTGGGTCGCCCCCACCACACTCCATCCCAGCCAGGCCGCCAAGCAAGTGGGCATGAGCGAAGAAGAGTTGCGCGAGGTCAACAAGATTCCGGCGGCCATGCTGGTCAAGGCAGGCTCCACGCTGCTCGTTCCGCGCCCTCAGTCGTCTCAGGCCAATGTGTCATCCCACCTGGCCGACAACGCGGTCATGGACCTCACCCCCGACGTGCCGCCGCTCAAGCGCCTGTCGCTGCGCGCAGGCCGGCGCGACAGCGTGGCCTC